>NZ_JAUFQQ010000005.1:0-334042 GCF_030409845.1 Flavobacterium branchiarum
TTCCTCCAACTCCCAATACCAAAGGCAACCTTCCTTTATTTGTATTAATAACTGTCGAAATAACAAGTTCCTTTTCATCCTCTGTTAATGTTGCATTCTCAGCAGTGGTCCCCATAACTACAAGATATTCAACTCCTCCATCTACAGAAAAATTAACTATCCTTTGTAACGCTTCTATATCAATTGAAAAATCTTCTTTAAAAGGAGTTACTAGTGCAACGCCCGTCCCTATTAATGATTGCATATCAGATTATATTTGGTTTAATGTTTTTTAAATATTTAAATAATTCATTCACGAAAACTTTATGTTCCCGAACATTGGTATCAATCATCACTCGATTTAATCTTTTATCGATTGATGTAAAACCAACTTTAAACTTGGCTTTAGAATTTTGTGTCACGAGCATCAACATTGCTTTTTCGATATCATAATAACTTATTAATAAATCGAATTCTTCTTTTATAAAGTCTTTTAACAAATTTTCGGTAATTTCTCCCTTCAAATTAAGATTTTTTATCCCAAAAGTTGGACAAGTATACGCTTCTTTTTTATCGATTTTGTCTTTATAAACAACAATCTTAATATTCTCTTCAACAATTCCTTTAGACACCAAATCAGCTAGCAACGCTTTTTTTCTCTGAAAAACTACTCTCATCTATAAGCAAACCAACAGTTTGTATATCGGTGGTAAATGCACAGTTTTTTACATTATCAAGATTTTTATTTAATGATTTTTTTACAAAAAAAACCTTTATATAATTTAAAAACATAGTACTTTTACTTGATTACAAAATTAATTATTTAAGTCGCATTTAAGATGGTAAAACTAAAAAAGTATAACGGATTTTTAAAACTTTTTGTTATATTCTTAACATTTTTTCTAGGAGTTTCTTGTAGCAAGCAAACGTATCAAGTTTCTAAAATAGAGGGTAAACTAATCCCTATTACAACTACTGAGAATCAAACTCCTGAAATAGAGAATTTCATTAAACCTTACAGAGAACACATTAACAAAGATCTAGATAGTGTTCTTTCTTTTTGTCCTGAAACATTAGACAAAAGTACTGGTAAATTACAGACATCAATTGGTAATTTCATGGCAGATGCCTGTTTACAAAGAGGTAACTTAATCTTTAAAACTAGGGAGAACAAAGATATTGACATTTGCTTCCTTAATCATGGTGGTATACGTGCAATTCTTCCTAAAGGAAATGTTACTGCTAGAACTGCTTTTGAAATTATGCCTTTTGAAAATAGTCTTGTTGTTATGGCATTAAAAGGAGAACAAATTTTAGAATTAGCTAATTATTTTATTGCTGAGAAAAAGCCTCATCCAATTTCTGGAATGACTTTTACAATTACTAAAAACAATACTCCAACAAACATCTTGATCCAAGGAAAACCTATCGAAAAAGATAAAATCTATTATGTTGCTACGAATGATTATTTAGCAAATGGTGGAGATAGCATGAACTTCTTTAAGAAAGCTGTTCAGAAATATGATTTAAATTACAAATTACGAGACATTCTTATTGATTATTTTAAATCTGTTAATCCAATTCCGGTACCAAAAGATATCCGAGTTAGACAAGAATAAAATAAACAATTAAAAAATATTTAAGAACTTTGAGTTCAAGCGTTTTACCGCAAAATAAATTAAAATGAAAAGAAGAGATTTTATTGAAAAAACTGCTGCTAGTACAGCATTATTGAGTTTGGGTTTATCTATGAGTAGCTTTACATCTCCTGATGTTAAACACATAACTATATTACACACCAATGATGTACATAGCCATATTGACCCTTTTCCTGCCGATGATCCTCGCAATGCAAATATGGGTGGAGTATCAAGACGTGCTGCTTTAATTGATTCAATCCGTAAAGAAAATCCAAATGTTCTTTTATTAGATGCTGGTGATATTTTTCAAGGAACTCCTTACTTTAACTATTATGGAGGAGAATTGGAATTTAAATTAATGAGCATGATGAAATATGATGCTTCTACAATTGGTAATCATGATTTTGATAACGGTGTAGATGGCTTATATGCTCAAATGCCTCATGCAAAATTTGAATTTATCTCTTCTAACTACGATTTTAAAAATACCGTGATGGACGGTCTTGTAAAACCGTATAAAATTTTCAACAAAGATGGTATCAAAATAGGTGTTTTTGGTCTTGGTATTGAACTAGAAGGTTTAGTAGATAAGCTTATGTACAAAGAAACTGTTTACAATGATCCTGTTGAAACTGCACACGACATGGTTAGAATTCTTAAAAAGGAACAGAAATGTGATTTAGTTATTTGTCTATCGCATTTGGGATACAAATATCGTGATGATGCTACTAGAATGTGTGATTTAAAATTGGCTGAACAAACTCAAGATATTGATTTAATCATTGGCGGACACACTCATACTTTTCTTGACAAACCAACTATTGTAAAAAACAAAGCTGGTGAGGATGTTTTAGTTAATCAAGTTGGTTGTTATGGAATTAACGTAGGTAGAATTGACTTTTATCTAGACAACAATAAGACAAAATCATCACAAGGAAAATCAATTACTGTTTAATTTCTTACTCGAATGTTTTCTATTCTTTTTTGGATAAAATATCTTACCATAAAATAGTAAGCTAACATTTGAGTTACATCTCGAATTAGCACTAATACTATTGAATGATCAAAAGATTGATTAAATATAAAAAAGACATCCGAAAAGATAAAACAAGCTGTCATTATCGTCAGCAAAAGTGTTAAATAGGTACCTTTGGATATATAACTAATAAATGAAATACATCCTAACATACTTAACACAATCCCATACACAGTATAAATAAAATGATATTCTTTGATTTTCTCATATTGTAAACCCAAGACAGAAATCAATAAATATAAAATGAAAAGAACGACTATTGCTACTGGCAATATGTCGTTTTTTCTTAGTTTTATTTTTCGATTATCATCAAAAATTAGTTTCAAAAACAATAAATAGACTGATAAAAAACAAAAAAGAGAGCCAAACTCTGTGGCATCAACCTCCATTAAACTAAATACCTCTCCTGTAAAACATAAGGCAAAAATAAGTCCCTGAATTAAATTTATCTTATAATTGGTCGTTATAAGATAATATATAAATATTGAAGGCACAACAATTGCCTTTGCATACATACCTATAAAATCTTCTTCCAAGAAATCAAAGATAATTGCAAATGTTAACGATAAAAAGTAAAGGATTAATGAGGGGGTATTAGCTTTCATTTAATTTTGTTATAAAATCATCTTCTGAAATTATAGGTATATTTAATTTATTTGCTTTTTCTAATTTAGCTGGTCCCATGTTTTCACCGGCAACAACAAAATCGGTTTTAGCAGAAATAGAACTTCCTACCTTACCTCCATTATCTTCAATAGTTTTTTTGATGTCGTCTCTTGAGAATTTAGAAAACACTCCTGAGACAACAAATGTCTTTCCTTCAAATTTAGTAGTCGCATTAGGGTTTATTTTTTCTACTATCTCAAATTGAACTCCGTAGCCTTTTAAGCGTTTAATAATTTCTTTATTCTCGTCATTCTCAAAAAACTCTATAACGCTTTTCGCAATACGTTCGCCTATTTCATCTACTAGAACCAAATCCATTAATGTAGCTTGGCTCAAAGCATCTATATTTTTATAATGTTTCGCTAATTTTTTAGCAACAGTTTCTCCTACAAATCGAATTCCAAGTGCAAACAAGACGTTCTCAAATGGGATTTTTTTAGAATTCTCTACTCCTTTTACTAGGTTTTCTGCTGACTTTTGCGCCATTCTTTCTAGTGGTAGAATTTGCTCTACTGTTAGCTCATATAAGTCTGCATAATTATGTACTAAACCATTATTAAAAAGTAAAGCGACTGTTTCTCCTCCAAGTCCTTCAATATCCATTGCTTTTCTTGAAATATAGTGCTGGATTCTACCAATAATCTGTGGTGGACATCCATAAAAATTAGGGCAGTAATGATTTGCTTCTCCTTCTGACCTTACCAATTCGGTATCACATTCTGGACAATGCGTGATGTATTTTGTGGGTATTGCGTCTGCTTCTCTTTGTGTTAAATCGACTGCAATTATTTTAGGAATTATTTCTCCTCCTTTTTCTACAAATACGGTATCGTTTACTCTAATGTCTAATTTTTCTATTTGATCTGCATTATGCAAAGAGGCTCGTTTTACAATTGTTCCAGCTAATTGTACTGGCTCTAAGTTGGCTACTGGAGTAATTGCTCCTGTTCTTCCTACTTGATAAGAGATTGAGTTTAATTTAGTTGAAACGCGCTCTGATTTAAATTTATATGCAATTGCCCAACGAGGTGATTTTGCTGTATAACCTAGCTCTTCTTGATGCTGTATACTATTTACTTTTACAACTACTCCATCTGTTTCATAAGGTAACTCATGACGATGAATGTCCCAATAATCTATGAAATCGAATACTTCTTGTAGATTGTTTGCCAATTTTGCTTCAAGGGGCACTTTGAAACCCCATTTTCTTGCCAATTCTAATCCTTCAAACTGGGTTTTGAATGGCAAATTATTTCCTGTTACAAAATAGAGTAAACACTCTAAAGGTCTTTTTGCTACCTCGGCACTATCTTGTAGCTTTAAACTTCCTGAAGCTGTATTTCTTGGATTTGAATAAGGGGTTTCTCCTATTTCTATTAAATCCTGATTCATTTTTTCGAATCCTGCGAATGGTAATATTATTTCTCCTCGAATTGCAAAAACGGGTGGATAATCTCCTTTTAATTGCAACGGAATCGATTTTATTGTTTTGATATTGTTTGTTACATCATCACCTTGAAATCCATCTCCACGAGTAACTGCTCGTTTTAATTTTCCGTTTTCATAGGTAATACTTATCGAAGCTCCATCATATTTTAATTCGCAAGTATATTGTAAATCTACATTACCTAATACTTTTTGAATTCTAGTTTCCCAGTCTATTAAGTCTTCTTTTGAATAGGAATTATCTAGGGAATACATACGATATTCATGAGCAACTGTCTGAAAGTTTTTTGTGATCATACCTCCTACACGTTGTGTTGGTGAATTTTCATCAAAAAACTCTGGATGTTGTTTCTCTAATTCCTGAAGTTGCTTTAATTTTATATCAAAATCATAATCTGATATTGTAGCATTATCAAGCACATAATAATTGTAATTATGTGCATTTAATTCGTCCCTTAAAGCTTGTATGGAATCCTTAATATTCATGTTTTTTTTGTAATTCGATTGTCTTTTATTAACCTAGAAAATTTTGTCTAAAATAAGCAATCAAAAGTATAATTAAAAACAAAAAAACCACTCTTTTAAAAGTGGTTTTCACAAAATATTTTAAGTTTTATTTCTCTGTTATAATAAAATCGGAACGCCTGTTGGCAAAATGCTCTTCTTCAGTACATTTAACTCCATTGCTACATTTATTTACCAATCTTGTTTCTCCATAACCAATTGCACTAACAATTCTTGAGACATCGATTCCTTTTGAAAGGATATAATCTTCTGTTGCCTTGGCTCGTTCATCTGAGAGTTTCAAGTTGTATGCATCTTTACCTCTTGAATCCGTATGTGACTCAATTTTAATTTTAATCTTAGGGAATTTTTGCATCACAAACACAACTTTATCTAGTTCTGTAGCTGCTTGCGGATTAATATCAAACTTGTTGTATTCAAAGAAGATAGGATTAATATCTACTTTTTCTATTCCCTCTTTTTTAACTACTAAATCGTCATAATTATTTAGATAGAAATTAACCTCTTTTATAGTGGCATTATTTTCTTTTGTTGTTTCTACATATTTTTCATCTCCACTGTAATTTGGCTTATTAGCTGTTATTTTGACCCTCTTGCTACATGGTACTTCTAATGTATAATTTCCATCAACATCCGTTTTAGTTTCGGTTATAACTGTATCATAAACATCATACACTAAAATAAATGTATCACTTATCCCCGTTTTAGTTTTTAGATTTATTGCTTTTCCTGAAATAAGTTGATTACAAATTGGCTTTCCTTTGGTAAAATAATAAATATCATCATCTCCTTTACCTTGTGCACGATTTGATGATATGTAACCATAATTATCTTTTGAATCGATTATAAATGAAAAATCATCCTTATTACTGTTTATTGGGGCTCCTAAATTTCTAGGAACGGAGAAATTCAATCCATCCAAGAGTTTACTTTCATATATATCTAAATCACCTAACCCATAGTGTCCATCTGAAGAAAAATAAAGTATTCCATTTCTATAAAAAGGAAAAACATCATTTCCAATTGTATTAATTGTTGGTCCTAAATTTTGTGGCGAACTCATGGTGCCATCAACAGCAATTCGTACTACATACAAATCGGTCTCTCCATATCCACCTGGCATATCTGATGCAAAAAACAACAATCTACCATCATCACTTAGATTTGGGTGCCCTACTGAATATTTATCACTATCAAAGAATACCTTTTCACTTTTAACTAATTTATTATCTTCTACAGTTCCTTTTATAATTTGAAAATTGTTTATTCTAGATTCATCAACAACTAATTTATTATTCTTGAGAATGTTTGTTGTATAATACATTGTTTTCCAATCGGGACTAAATGTTACTGTAGCCTCATGATATTTAGTCATTACATTAGGAATGAAAATTGTTTCGTTAAACAAATTACCATCAACAGCACTCCTTTCTGCAACAAATAAGCTCAAGAAGGGTTGTTTATTCCAATTATATAACTTTTTATCAAAATTAGTTGTGTCTCTAGCTGATGTAAATACCACCTTATCTTTATAAAAAGCAGTTCCAAAATCAGACTTATTGGTATTAATAGCAATATTTTGCACAGTATAAAGGGATTTGTTTTTGGACAAACTGTCTAATAATTTCTTTTGATAAACATATTTATCAATTTCCTTTTGGTCTCCTTTTTTGTTTAAATATTCTTTGGTTATTTTATCAGCGTTATCATAATCCATAACTCCTTTCATTGACTGAATATACCTTAGATAATAGATATCTGGTAAATTATCTCCTTGTAATTCATATACTTTTTGATACCACTTTAAAGCATTCCGATTATCTGAAGTAAAATAATAGGAATCAGCGGCATTTTTTAAAGTTTGAACTGATGGTTTTTTGATATTTTCCAAACACTCTTCGTATGCTTTTGCAGCATCTACATAAGAATAATTTCTAAATAAGGCATCGGCCTTTTTTAAATTTGTTTGTGCTAAAACAGATACAAAGCTGAATAGCAAGCTAAGTATATAATATTTTTTCATAAGTGAGATTTTTAAAAGAATCTTGGAGATTTAATTTTTCTTGGGTCTTTATGAAATTGATAACGCAATATGAATTCATGTGAACCATCATTGTATTTATTCAATTTGGTTACTGTATAATCATACGAATACCCAATATAAAGGCTTGTTGATATTTGGAATCCAGCTAACGCACTAACTGAATCATCAAAACGATAAGAAGCTCCTAATACCACTTTTTCTTGAAGCATAAAATTGGCTGAAAGATCTACCGAAATTGGCATTCCACTGACTACTTTAGCTAATACAGCAGGTTTGAACTTCAAACTTCTATTCAAGTCAAATACGTAACCTCCCATAAAAAAATAATGCATCTGGTCATAATTAACGGCTTCTTGTATGTCATTGTAATAATCACTTCTTATGAAACTAGGAACCGATGCTCCTACATACCATCTGTCTGTGTAATAATATACCCCTGCTCCTATAGATGGTTTTACAACATTATTAATATTGCTATTTAATAAAGCATCATTAGCATCATAGTATCGCCCTTTAGTCCAATCTATATTCAGCATTCGCATTCCTGCTCTTAATCCAAATGCTAACCTTTTTTCATAGCCTAAAGCCAATGAATAAGAAAAATTACCATCTAAATATAACTCGTTTGATGGCCCTAGCTTATCATTTACTACACTAAAGCCTAATCCTATTTTTTCATTTCTCAAGGGCGATTGTACAGATAGGGATTGTGTTTGTGGTGCACCATCTATTCCTACCCATTGCGATCGATGCAACAATACCGCTTCTAGATTACCTGTAGAACCAGCATAAGCAGGATTGATTACCATTGTGTTATACATATACTGCGTATATTGCGGATCTTGCTGTGCATTTGCTAGGAAGGAAGCAAAACCGCAAAATATCAAAAGATAGGTCTCTATAAATTTTACACTTAGTTTCATATTATAACTATTTAGTCAGTTAATTTAATTTGATGCTTTAATGGTTCCTGAAGGTTATCTAATAATAGCTAACCAACCTGTTTTAGCTGCTCCATCTGCACCAGTATCTAGAACATAATAATATGTGCCCGCTGGTAATCTATCTCCTTTATTTATAGCTCCCGAAACATTTGTTGTTCCATCCCAATCATTGTTATAACGATTTTGTTTATAAACTAATGCTCCATATCTATTGTAAACGCTTAAATTATTATTTGGATAATTTTCGATACCTTCGATTTTGAAAAAATCATTTGCACCATCATTATTAGGAGTAAATTCATTATAAACTACCAAAATCATAGGACTCACAGATGCTTCAGCAAAATTATTTGAAGTATCTGAATCTATTGGATTTGAGATAATAACTGATGCTACATTTAAATAATTGCCTGTTGGTAATACCTGTGCTACTATAGTTAATGTTTCGCTTGTATTGGCGTTTAGCATTAGAATATTCCATTCTCCAGTAGTGCTATTATATATTCCATTACTAGTCTGTGCACTAACAAAATCATATCCTGTTGGTAAAAGTTCACGAACTAATACATCTATAAAATTCCCTGCTCCAATGTTATTAACTGTTATAGTAAAAATCACATTTTCATTAACTTTAGGATTAGGATTGTCTACAGTATTTGTCATTGTTATATCCGAACAAGTCTGAACGGCTAAAGCAAGTAATTTACTTTGCGTTTCATTACATAAATTCGAATAGGAAACATTTACACTTGCTGGCCCTATTTCTGGCCATAAAACTGTTACAAAATTATCAGTAGTGGCTCCACCTGCTGTAACTGTTCCGTCACCAGTGATAGTCCAATTATAATTAGACATTCCATTTAAAGTTGTATATGTAACAACATCAAAAACACATGCATTAGCCTTACTTGCAGTTATTGTTGCTGGCTCACTTCCTCTAAAACTAACAGGAATAGCCAATCTAGATTTACTTTCGCAACCTGTTATTAGATTATTCAAAGATCCATAATATGTTCCAGCAACAAGTAATGTACTTGGCGCTAATGCCACACCACCTGTTTGGGTTGTGTACCAAACGACACCAGCTTCATTTACTAACAAATCTGATATTTTTGGTAAAGCAGTTAAACAAAAATCTTGTATAGCTCTTGTCGTAGTTGGTAAAACCCCATCATTAACAGTTACTTTTACTAATAATCGAACACCTCTTTCACAATCTGTCATTGGATCTTTAATAGCTGCATAATAATTACCACTAGTTAATGCTGTTCCAGATGAAATTAAGTTTCCACCACTTAAAGCATCATACCAAATTATATTAGCAACATTAGAAGGACTTACATTTATACTTGCAACAGTTGGTGTAGTAACTAAACAGAATTTTTGATCCTTATCGTTTATAATTAGTGTTGCTGGATCGGTAACGGTTACTGTTACTAATAATCGTTCTGAACTCTCACAGCCAGTTACTCCATCACGGATAGCTCCATAATACGAACCACTTGCCAAGGCGGTTGTTGGCGCTAAAGCGGTTCCTCCTGTCTCCGATGCAAACCAAACAACATCTGATTCATTTACCTGAAGACTAGCAACCGTTGGCGCATTTGCCAAACAAAAGTCTTGTGTTGTATCGGTTGTCGTTGGAGTCGCTGGATTAGTTACTCTTACCGTTACTAATAATCTAACGGAACTTGTACAATCTGTCAGTGGATCTAAGATTGCTCCATAATACAATCCTCCATCTGTTAATGCTGTTGTTGGCGCTAAAGCGGTTCCTCCTGTCTCTGATGCAAACCAAACAACATCTGATTCATTTACCTGAAGACTAGCAACTGTTGGCGCATTTGCCAAACAGAAGTCTTGTGTTGTATCAGTTGTCGTTGGAGTTAATGGATCTGTTACGTCTACCGTTACTAATAATCGCTCTGAACTCTCACAGCCAGTTACTCCATCAAGGATAGCACCATAATATGGTCCGCTATTTAAACCTGTTGTTGGCGCTAAAGCTACGCCACCTGTTAAGGTTGTGTACCAAACTACGCCTGTCTCATTTACCTGAATATCAGAAACTTTTGGTGCATTTACCAAACAGAAGTCTTGTGTTGTATCAGTTGTCGTTGGAGTTAATGGATCTGTTACGTCTACCGTTACTAATAATCGCTCTGAACTCTCACAGCCAGTTACTCCATCAAGGATAGCACCATAATATGGTCCGCTATTTAAACCTGTTGTTGGCGCTAAAACTACGCCACCTGTTAAGGTTGTGTACCAAACTACACCTGATTCATTTACCTGAATATCAGAAACTTTTGGTGCATTTACCAAACAGAAGTCTTGTGTTGTATCAGTTGTCGTTGGAATTAATAGATCTGTTACGTCTACCGTTACTAATAATCGCTCTGAACTCTCACAGCCAGTTACTCCATCAAGGATAGCACCATAATAGGGTCCGCTATTTAAACCTGTTGTTGGCGCTAAAGCTACGCCACCTGTTAAGGTTGTGTACCAAACTACGCCTGTCTCATTTACCTGAATATCAGAAACTTTTGGTGCATTTACCAAACAGAAGTCTTGTGTTGTATCAGTTGTCGTTGGAATTAATAGATCTCTTACGTCTACCGTTACTAATAATCGCTCTGAACTCTCACAGCCAGTTACTCCATCAAGGATAGCACCATAATAGGGTCCGCTATTTAAACCTGTTGTTGGCGCTAAAACTACGCCACCTGTTAAGGTTGTGTACCAAACTACGCCTGATTCATTTACCTGAATATCAGAAACTTTTGGTGCATTTACCAAACAGAAGTCTTGTGTTGTATCAGTTGTCGTTGGAGTTAATGGATCTGTTACGTCTACCGTTACTAATAATCGCTCTGAACTCTCACAGCCAGTTACTCCATCAAGGATAGCACCATAATATGGTCCGCTATTTAAACCTGTTGTTGGCGCTAAAACTACGCCACCTGTTAAGGTTGTGTACCAAACTACGCCTGATTCATTTACCTGAATATCAGAAACTTTTGGTGCATTTACCAAACAGAAGTCTTGTGTTGTATCAGTTGTCGTTGGAATTAATAGATCTGTTACGTCTACCGTTACTAATAATCGCTCTGAACTCTCACAGCCAGTTACTCCATCAAGGATAGCACCATAATAGGGTCCGCTATTTAAACCTGTTGTTGGCGCTAAAACTACGCCACCTGTTAAGGTTGTGTACCAAACTACGCCTGATTCATTTACCTGAATATCAGAAACTTTTGGTGCATTTACCAAACAGAAGTCTTGTGTTGTATCAGTTGTCGTTGGAGTTAATGGATCTGTTACGTCTACCGTTACTAATAATCGCTCTGAACTCTCACAGCCAGTTACTCCATCAAGGATAGCACCATAATAGGGTCCGCTATTTAAACCTGTTGTTGGCGCTAAAACTACGCCACCTGTTAAGGTTGTGTACCAAACTACGCCTGATTCATTTACCTGAATATCAGAAACTTTTGGTGCATTTACCAAACAGAAGTCTTGTGTTGTATCAGTTGTCGTTGGAGTTAATGGATCTGTTACGTCTACCGTTACTAATAATCGCTCTGAACTCTCACAGCCAGTTACTCCATCAAGGATAGCACCATAATAGGGTCCGCTATTTAAACCTGTTGTTGGCGCTAAAGCTACGCCACCTGTTAAGGTTGTGTACCAAACTACGCCTGATTCATTTACCTGAATATCAGAAACTTTTGGTGCATTTACCAAACAGAAGTCTTGTGTTGTATCAGTTGTCGTTGGAGTTAATGGATCTGTTACGTCTACCGTTACTAATAATCGCTCTGAACTCTCACAGCCAGTTACTCCATCAAGGATAACACCATAATAGGGTCCGCTATTTAAACCTGTTGTTGGCGCTAAAGCTACGCCACCTGTTAAGGTTGTGTACCAAACTACGCCTGATTCATTTACCTGAATATCAGAAACTTTTGGTGCATTTACCAAACAGAAGTCTTGTGTTGTATCAGTTGTCGTTGGAATTAATGGATCTGTTACGTCTACCGTTACTAATAATCGCTCTGAACTCTCACAGCCAGTTACTCCATCAAGGATAGCACCATAATATGGTCCGCTATTTAAACCTGTTGTTGGCGCTAAAGCTACGCCACCTGTTAAGGTTGTGTACCAAACTACGCCTGATTCATTTACCTGAATATCAGAAACTTTTGGTGCATTTACCAAACAGAAGTCTTGTGTTGTATCGGTTGTCGTTGGAGTTAATGGATCTGTTACGTCTACCGTTACTAATAATCGCTCTGAACTCTCACAGCCAGTTACTCCATCAAGGATAGCACCATAATAGGGTCCGCTATTTAAACCTGTTGTTGGCGCTAAAACTACGCCACCTGTTAAGGTTGTGTACCAAACTACGCCTGATTCATTTACCTGAATATCAGAAACTTTTGGTGCATTTACCAAACAGAAGTCTTGTGTTGTATCAGTTGTCGTTGGAATTAATGGATCTGTTACGTCTACCGTTACTAATAATCGCTCTGAACTCTCACAGCCAGTTACTCCATCAAGGATAGCACCATAATATGGTCCGCTATTTAAACCTGTTGTTGGCGCTAAAGCTACGCCACCTGTTAAGGTTGTGTACCAAACTACGCCTGATTCATTTACCTGAATATCAGAAACTTTTGGTGCATTTACCAAACAGAAGTCTTGTGTTGTATCAGTTGTCGTTGGAGTTAATGGATCTGTTACGTCTACCGTTACTAATAATCGCTCTGAACTCTCACAGCCAGTTACTCCATCAAGGATAGCACCATAATAGGGTCCGCTATTTAAACCTGTTGTTGGCGCTAAAGCTACGCCACCTGTTAAGGTTGTGTACCAAACTACGCCTGTCTCATTTACCTGAATATCAGAAACTTTTGGTGCATTTACCAAACAGAAGTCTTGTGTTGTATCAGTTGTCGTTGGAATTAATAGATCTCTTACGTCTACCGTTACTAATAATCGCTCTGAACTCTCACAGCCAGTTACTCCATCAAGGATAGCACCATAATAGGGTCCGCTATTTAAACCTGTTGTTGGCGCTAAAACTACGCCACCTGTTAAGGTTGTGTACCAAACTACGCCTGATTCATTTACCTGAATATCAGAAACTTTTGGTGCATTTACCAAACAGAAGTCTTGTGTTGTATCAGTTGTCGTTGGAGTTAATGGATCTGTTACGTCTACCGTTACTAATAATCGCTCTGAACTCTCACAGCCAGTTACTCCATCAAGGATAGCACCATAATAGGGTCCGCTATTTAAACCTGTTGTTGGCGCTAAAACTACGCCACCTGTTAAGGTTGTGTACCAAACTACGCCTGATTCATTTACCTGAATATCAGAAACTTTTGGTGCATTTACCAAACAGAAGTCTTGTGTTGTATCAGTTGTCGTTGGAATTAATAGATCTGTTACGTCTACCGTTACTAATAATCGCTCTGAACTCTCACAGCCAGTTACTCCATCAAGGATAGCACCATAATAGGGTCCGCTATTTAAACCTGTTGTTGGCGCTAAAACTACGCCACCTGTTAAGGTTGTGTACCAAACTACGCCTGATTCATTTACCTGAATATCAGAAACTTTTGGTGCATTTACCAAACAGAAGTCTTGTGTTGTATCAGTTGTCGTTGGAGTTAATGGATCTGTTACGTCTACCGTTACTAATAATCGCTCTGAACTCTCACAGCCAGTTACTCCATCAAGGATAGCACCATAATAGGGTCCGCTATTTAAACCTGTTGTTGGCGCTAAAACTACGCCACCTGTTAAGGTTGTGTACCAAACTACGCCTGATTCATTTACCTGAATATCAGAAACTTTTGGTGCATTTACCAAACAGAAGTCTTGTGTTGTATCAGTTGTCGTTGGAGTTAATGGATCTGTTACGTCTACCGTTACTAATAATCGCTCTGAACTCTCACAGCCAGTTACTCCATCAAGGATAGCACCATAATAGGGTCCGCTATTTAAACCTGTTGTTGGCGCTAAAGCTACGCCACCTGTTAAGGTTGTGTACCAAACTACGCCTGATTCATTTACCTGAATATCAGAAACTTTTGGTGCATTTACCAAACAGAAGTCTTGTGTTGTATCGGTTGTCGTTGGAGTCGCTGGATCGGTTACTGTTACCGTTACAATTTTAAGTTCTCCATTTTTATTCTGACAAGTGTTAGGATTAGATGCTGCTACATAGTAAGAAATGGGACTCATCACTGTAGTTAAACCTGAAACCGTTAAAACTCCTGCTGAGCTAATTGTATAGGTTACCCCACCAATAATAGCCCCATCAGTAATAGGTTGTGTTTTATTAGCATCTAAATACCAAAAAAATACGGGATTTATTAATGTACTTGTAGGTATTAATATTGCATTTGTATTATGACAAATAGAAGCGTTCGAAACAGTAATATCTGCTGGAAGTGCTGTCGGTAAAATTGTAAATGTTACTTGTTTTCTATCTACAGGTAGCGTTTCACAAAATTCATCAGAAATAACTCCAACAAAATATGTATATGTTCCAGGAACTAATCCTGTAATAACTAATTCTGATGCAGACTGCCCTGCTATTAATTGACTTGTTGTTCCATCAAAACTATACCAACGATATATTGGATTTGCAAGCACTGGACTAGTATCTAGAACTGCATTTAATGTTACTGTGCCAATTTCAGCACAAATTGTTGTATTAGTTTCTCCATTTATTGTTACACTAGCTATTGCATTTGCAGGTGTAGTCGCTCTAACTTCTACAGTTATCTCTCCTCTTGTTAAAGCTGCACAGCCGTAACGAATTGGTTGAATGTAATATTTATAAATTCCAGGTGCTAATGTAGTAGGAAGTGTATATGTCTGACCGTTAACTAGAAAATTTCCTCCTATTGGTGAATCATACCAAGCATAATCGGCACAAGGTTTTTCGGGAACTTCTAAAGAAATATTTGATCCTGGACAAACTGTGATTTTATTGTTGATATCTCCTCCAACGACTTTAGTATTTGTAACACGATCGATTGTATGAACTCTAAGCTGATCTAAGACACTTGCAACCCCTCCAAAAGTGATTGTAACTCTATCATATGGTTGCGTTTGAGGCGCAACAATTGTCATTGCCATTGTACCCCCAGAAAGTAATCTTAAAGACAACAAACTACTTGTATTTTTAATTGGCCCACCCACAGCAATATTACCTGAATAAAGCTGCACTGTAAATCCTGTAAGTAGATTGAGGTTTAAAACTGTTCCTGGTTTTGAAATCGTGATTCTTAAACTATCACCAACCATAGAAGGTGTTCTAAAAACTGCTTTAAGTTCAGCTGCAGCAAGTACTCCCGCTCCACTAAACATTGTAGCATAAGTTGAGATATCTCCATCAGCTATATTCCATGGATTCGAAACGCCAACAGTAGTTGTTAATGCTCCAATTCCTAAATCTTTTACTCCTGTAAAAACGTCTTGAATATCTCCTTGCTCACAAGCTATTTGTGTAACTTGTTTTTCATAGTAAGCATCGTAAACATTTATACTTTGTCCAACACTTAAAATAGATCCTAACTGAACTCGAATACCATCGTAATCTTTAGGGCCAGAAACATCAGAAGGGACAAATGTGTATTCAAATGAATTCTGTCCTGATAATAAATTTAATAATGATCCTGATATAGATTTTAAAACTCCAATATCAATTGGATTATTAGCTCCATTACGTTTGGTTCCCACTACTGTAATACTTTGCCCTACTGCAACCAAACTATTTTCCAAGCCTAATTTCAGCGTTACTGGAGTTCCTTTTGTTATGTTGGTTGGCCATTGCAAATTTTGCCATGTTGTCCCTATCCCCAAAAGCCCAAAACCAGTAGTTATTGTAGAAAAAGTACTTGGATTACCATCGGCAGCATTTGCTTCTTTTGTTACTCCTCCTGTAATAATTGATGACCAAGTCTGGCTAGTCGCATATTCTCTTTCTAGCAATGAGTCACAACTTGCAGGATCAATTACACTAATTGTTATTGTTTGACTTACAGTACAAGTCCCATTACTCGCAATTACTGTGTAGCTAAAAATCCCAACAGTATTAAGGATACCTGTATTATTTGATGGTATAAGATTTCCATTTTGATCATACCAAGCTACTGTCCCATTGGATGTTGCTATTAATGCTACTGAATTGCCTTTATTGACAACAATTGAGTTTGTAACTCCTGTTAAAGTTGGTAAAGGATTAATTGACACAACAACTTCTTTTTTATCAGATGGGCAAGCCACACCTGCTGTTTGAGCTTGGATCCAATAAGAACCACCTGTAGTAATATTTACAGCATCTTGTTCTGTGATAGGAGTTACTCCCTGAAAGAAAGCATAAGTTGTAGTTCCAGTTGTATCAAAATCTGTAATTGCATTTTTTAAATTTACACTAACGCAACCTGCCAAAGTTGGCGTAACATTTAAAGCTGATACTGCTGGATAATTTACAACAACAGCTTTTAATGTCCCATTTATATTTTCACAAATACCACCATTAAGAACTGATATATAATAATTATAAGATGCACTAGTAAGACCATCAATAGTAAGCACATCTGTTACAGGATCTTTCAAAAAAGTTACTCCTAGTTGACCAGGAACTGAAGTTCCTGTGGTTATTTCAAGTGTTTTATTTTGATCTGTATAATATTTAAATCTTGCACCTGCCAAAGCTGATGTTGGTGCTAATACAGCTTGCCCTGTACAAGATGCTGTAAGTGGACTAATAATTGTAATATCAGTAGCAGTTGGGATAGTCAATACAGTTGCTGTTACTGCTTGACGAGTGCTATTTACACAAGCACCACGAACAGATTCTAAATAATATGTTTTAGTTGCTGTTAATACACCTGTATTATAAGTGTCCGAATTAGTAACTAAAGCAACACCTCCGGTAGAAACATCATACCAATTAAAAGTAGTACCTACAATAGGAGTCGCTGCTAATATAGCACTTTGGCCATTACAAATTGGAGATGTAGTTACTACTGCATCTTTATATCTAATAGAAACTCCATAAACATCTAACTGAGATAATAAAGTCACTACTCCTCCTAATCTAATTTCAATCGCATTAAATGGAAATCCAGCAACAAAAGTAGCTTTGAAACGATTTCCTGTTAATAATTGTACATTTATTAAATTAGAATTTATAGCGGTACGATCATTATTATACGCACCCTCGTTATACGTAGCTAAAGTGATATAGGATAATGCACTTACATCGATAAGTCCAGCAGGAATACCTAATTCAACATCTATCTTATCTCCTACTTTCCCTAAATTAGAAAAACTTAAAACTTGTTCTGCAAATGCTCCTACACCAACAGAAACATTAAGATTAGATGCTGTAGTAAAATTACCATCTATCGCATTATTAGGATTATTAACCGCACATATTGCACATATTACACCATCTGTAAGAGTAGACAACCTATTCGTTTGATCATTTGGCTGTAAACAAAGATCTATTGGGCTACCTATCATCACATTTATAACTGTTCTTGTACTACTCACACATCCTGTAACAGCATCTCTTGCTGCAATATAGTAGGTAGTATTTACAGTTAATGCTGGTGTTGGAGTAAAAGTGCTTGAATTTGTTAATAAAGGACTTCCATTAATAGGAACAGTGTACCAATCATATTCAACCCCAACTACAGGATTAGACACCTGTAATACAATATTTTGACCGGGTTGAATAGTTACAGTTGAAGAAGCAACTGTTGGTACTGCAGGCAATGGGTTAACAGTAACATTTACAGGAGTACGTGTAGCACTAATACAACTACCAATCGATGCTTCAACATGATAACTTGTGTTTGCATTTAAGATCGGAGTTGTAAATGATGTTCCTGTAAATACTAACGTTCCAGCTGTAGCTGTATCATACCATTTATATATAGTTCCTACAACAGGTGTAACAATATTTAGCGTAGTTGTAATCCCTGCACAAATAGTTGTCCCCGAAGTATTTATTGTTGGAGCAATAGGGTTATTTATTGATATTACAACAGGAGTTCTTTCACTATTTAAACAACCATTTCGAGTAACTTCAACATAATATGTAGTATTAGCAGTTAAAGCTAGTGTAGTAAAAGAAGTAGTACTACTCACTACATTTCCTCCAGTTAAAGCATCATACCATTTAATTGTTTCTCCCACAGCAGTATCAGACACCAAAGTAATCGTTTGTCCGCTACAAATCGTTGTATTTCCTGTTATTGTTCTTGCTTTAAATTTATAGGAAGCACCATAAATATTGAGGCTTGACACTAAGTTCACTAATCCACCTAATCGAATCTCAACACGATCAAAGGAAGCCCCTGCTTTAAAACTTGCTCTAAAACGATTTCCCGATAATAACTGAATATTTAAAAGAGGATCATTTACTGCTACTCGGTCATTATTATATGTTGCTCCATTGTAACTAGCCAATGAAATATAACTTAATAAGCTTATATCTAGAACTCCTGTAGGAATTTCTAAATCAACTTGAATAACATCACCAGTATTCCCTCCGTTATTAAATTGCAGTGTTTGTTGAATCCACCCATTAACTAACCCAATTGGTATACTTAATGTTGAAGCAGTATTATTATTTCCATCGACTGAATTATTTGGATTAGCAACAGAACAAAGTAAGCAAAGTCCATTTTGTGTAGTTTGTTGGCTATTTGCTTCTAGACAAGTTCCTAGTGAAGCAGGCAAAACTGTCACGGTTACAGCTACTCGACTAGCACTTAAACATCCTCCAGCAATATTATTAGATTCTACATAATATGTTTTTGTAGCAAATAAGATTGGTGTTGTAAATGTAGTTGAGTTGGCTAATAATTTAGTACCTCCTGTTGGAGCATCATACCAATCTAATGTTTCACCAGATCCAGAAGCCGAAGCAGTTAAAGTAGCATTTTGCCCTGATTGTATTGATACGCTAGGAGTCAATACCGTTGCCAAAGCAGGAACTGGAGTTGAAGTAACAGCAACTAGAGTTCGTGTTGGAGTTGTACAACTACCAATAGTAGCTTCTACATAAAAATTAGTCACACCAGTAGGAACTGTCGGTGTATAAGAATCACCTGTAGCCAAAACAATACCACCTGATTCTACGCTAAACCATGAATATGTAGTTCCGGGTATAGGGTTTATAACTGACAGTTTAGTTGCTTGAGTAGGTCCTGAGGAACATATTGTTGTACCGACTGTACTAATTATAGGTAATACGGGGTTTATTACATTTACAGTTACAGGTATTCGTTTATCACTTTCGCAACCAGCTGTTCTTGAAACACTAATATAATAAGTTGTTGTAGCGGTTAAAGCAGGAGTTGAATAATTACCTGTAGTTGAGAGTGCTGTTGTTGAAGTTGGAGAATCATACCAAGCCAATGTTGTACCTGCTGCTGCTGTAGCAGAAAGAGCTATACTCTGACCTGAACATACTGATTGCGAACTCCCTCCACTAATTGTTGGACTAGCAAATTGCGAATGCACTTCGAAAATTTTCAAATCTACTAATAACCTTACAAGACCACCTACCCTAATTTGTATTTGATTAGCATCTCCAGGCAATGTATAATTGATTACTGCCATTTGATTACCAGGCAATAATTGAAGATTTAATAATGCATTATTTAGAGGGACAGGACCACCAACATCTGTTCCTGAAAATTTTGCTTGAATAGTTGCGTTTGAAAGTAAACTAACGTCGACTAAACCTGCTACCGCACCAGTACCAAAATAGACAACTATTTGATCTCCTGATTTTGCCGTTTGGTTTAAGGTTAACGTTTCTTCTGCGAAACAAGCTAAACCAAGAACATTTGTCAACAAAGCATATGTATTCAGATTTCCATCAAATGCGGCAGTAGGATTTGTAACACTCATACCCACACACAGAAGCCCTCCTGTAGTATTAGTTTGTGAAATAGGTCTGCAAAATGTTTGTGAAAAAGAACTCGAAAAAGGAATCAATATCAAAAACAACCACAAATAACTTTGCAAAAAAGTCTCTTTTTTTATTCTTAAGTAAAAATTTTTCATATTCCTAAGAGATTAATGATGTGACAAAAAAATTCCAATATGATAAATAAGCAATACCATCAATAATCTCATACGCAAATAGGAGATTATTAAATAAAGCCATACTAACAGATTTTCAGACTACATTTAATGTTCTGAAAAATATCTTGATCTTAAAATCTATAAAAATTACTCCAAAGGGGGAAACAACCACAATTCGCGAGGAAGCGAATGATCCCTTAATTTGACGAAAAAATCAAATGAATATCAAAAAAAAAGAGTTGCATAAAAGGAGTATTTGAAGTAGGTTTTAATTTCATAAAATATTTTTAAGAGATTAATATATTTGGGGATCTGTTCGTTTTATTTCAGTTCTATATGAGGTAAAAACATATGTGATGCATTTAAATACACCCATTTAATAAAAAAATAAAAAAAAATTGACAATTTTAAGTATTGAGAAACATGTACAAAATACGGTACTAGAAATTAATTCTACAGAAATGTGGAAATTAAAATTTATTGATTGTCAAAAATTAATTCAAACAAGAAATAAATTTGTAAACTAATACCTGACTTGTCGATTTGTGCTTCGGGGGATTGAAGACTCAAATTAACAATACAATTATGTATTGTTATGGAACAAATAGTAACGAAAATTATTACTATACTGATTTAATCTGTTATCTAAAATATTCAATTGATTTATGAGATTATCAAAAGACAAATACTTCTTTCTATTTGCAGAAGCTAGATCAGATAGGGTATTCAATTCGTCATTGAATAACGATAAACTAAGAAATGAACAAGAGATAAATCTATTGCTTCCCAAAAAAGTAATTATAAATTCCATAAGCATCTAGATTAAAAAATAATTGACAAAAAAAATTCGTACAAAAAATTCATTTACTTAAAAATCTTTATTCAAGATCTTTCTGCTATTATGTGGTATTATATTATTTTATTTCAAAAACAAATTGGAACGTTAATAGATAATCTTTTTATATTTTGTTTTACATTAAATTTCTTAGATGCCTTTTACTTTGGCAAAAAACTAATTCTATTTAATCTGATTTAAATATTACATCGTTTTGAATAATGATTAATTCATTATATGATTCACCAAGAATAAGCAAATAAAGCTTATTTTATTAAAAACAATTAACAATTGTTCAACGATAAACATTTTATAAATTTAATTTTTTTTTTTATAACATGCAAGTAAAAAAAAGATGAAATGCGATTTTAATTTAAAATCACATTCCATAAGTACTAAGATATTCAACTGTTTAAATTACTAGATATCAAACAAAACATCAGGCTAACATAAAAAAAGAGCTCTAAATCATTCGTGTAATAATCTTAATTTATAATTTTTCCGGAACTAGTAAAAAAAACATATTTGCGAAAAAAACTACAAAAAAATAAGGCTAAAACTCCAAGAATTAAAAAGAAACCACTAATTTAATTGAGAAAAATATTGTTGTGGTAATTATAAAAAAAAGAAAAAGGGCTAATTGTTAATAAATTAACAGCTAACCCTTTAAAAAATAATTTCATTGCAAGTAATAACAATACGTTCTTCGATAGTACTACAATTGACTTTATGGATATTAAAGAAATGTAGACTGCAAAAGCATATTGAATAGGCTACAAAACGAATCAAATTTTATCGAATCATAATTAAAAAACTATGATTCTATAATTGAATTTATCTGTTTAAACAACTGACCATCACTTAAGAATGCTCCTTGTTGAATTAATTCAAAGATTGAAGTATTACGGTCGTCAGTAAACACTTTTTTACCAACCTTCATTTCAATAGTTTCTGTAAACATATTATCACTTAACCATTGCAAGCCTTCCTTAGTTAAGAAATCAGTTTCAGGAACCAATGATTTTAAAACTATCGATTGAACATGTGTATCAAAACATTGAAATAGGAAAATATGATTTTTAGAAAAATGTTCTAAAAATTCCGCTCTTGAAAGAACACCTTCCCAAATTAAATCAGAGAACACATCTAGTTCTTGCTCAGCCACCTCTGGCTTATTAATTTTGATCGAATCCCACTCTGCTTTATCAATTGCTTGCGTTCCTAAAAAGCTTGCAAATTCAGCGTTTAATTCATCAAATTGTTCTTTTGTTAATCTTGCGTATTTCATTTTAAAATATTTAAGCTTTTATAGCGTCATTTAGCTATTTAAAATTCAAAAAAAAATCCCGATTTGCATCGGGATTTCATATTATAAATTAAAACTATTACTTCTCAGCAACAATTTCGTATGGTAATTCAACTACAACATCTCTGTGTAATCTAATGCTTGCAGCATATTTACCAGTACGTTTTACGATACCGCTAGTAATAAATTTTCTTTCGATAGAGTTACCCGCTTTATCCAAAGCTTCAGCAATATCTATGTTAGTGATAGAACCAAAAAGTTTCTCTCCACCAGCTTTTGCGAAAATTTTAATTTCAAGAGCTTTCAATGCTTCAGCTATTTTCTTAGCGTCATCAACAATCTTAGCCTCTTTGTGTGCTCTTTGTTTTAGGTTTTCAGCTAATACTTTTTTTGCAGAAGGAGTTGCTAAATGAGCAAAACCTTGAGGAATTAAAAAGTTACGACCGTAACCAGCTTTTACAGATACTACATCATCTTTAAATCCTAGATTCTGTACGTCTTGTTTTAAAATAAGTTCCATGTTGTTGTCCTTATATTTGAGAAGTTAGGTTCCATCTTACCGGAAACCAACAACTTTAGTTTAATATTATTTTAATAAATCGGCCACGTATGGCATTAAAGCTAAGTGACGAGCTCTCTTAACAGCTACAGACACTTTTCTTTGGTATTTTAAAGAAGTTCCTGTTAAACGACGAGGAAGAATTTTTCCTTGCTCATTAACGAATTTCAATAAGAAATCTGCATCTTTATAATCGATATATTTGATTCCAGATTTTTTGAAACGACAATACTTTTTAGTTTTGTTAGTTTCTATGTTTAAAGGCGTTAAATATCTGATATCTCCGTCTTTTTTTCCTTTTGCTGATTGCTCTATTGTAGACATAATAATTAAGCTTTTGTAGATTTTAATTTAGTTCTTCTTCTTTCAGCCCAAGAAATAGCATGCTTATCTAAACTTACAGTTAAGAAACGCATAATTCTCTCATCACGTCTAAATTCAGTTTCAAAAGCAATTAGAACTTCTCCAGCTACTTTGTACTCAAATAAGTGATAAAAACCACTTTTTTTGTTTTGGATTTCGTAAGCCATTTTTTTAAGACCCCAATCCTCTTTTGATACCATTTCAGCTCCTCTACTAGTAAGAAATTCTTCAAATTTCGTTACTGTTTCCTTCACCTGAACCTCAGATAAAACGGGATTTAAAATGAAAACAGTTTCATAATGATTCATAAATATAATATTTATTTGTTAAAATTTGGTGCAAAAGTAACCATTAATTTTATATATCCAACACTTTTTTACTTTTATTCGACGTATGACAAAAAATAAGTCTAAAATCTAGTTTTAAAAGAAAAATAAATCTATATTTACTATTACATTCCCTAAATTTAAATGTTATGAAACTAAATTGTGTAGTAGTAGACGATAGTTCTATCCAAAGAACCATTATCTCAAAGTTAGTCAATAATCATACGAATTTACATTTGATTGGAGATTTTTCAAATGCAATCGAAGCTCGAAGCTGTATCTCTTTAAATAATATTGATTTGATATTTTTAGATATCGAAATGCCTGTTATAAATGGTTTTGATTTTTTAGATGGTCTAAAAACAAAACCCCAGATAATATTTATTACCTCTAAGGCGGAATACGCTTTAAAGGCTTTTGATTACGATGCTACCGATTACCTCCAAAAACCGATTGCTATAGATCGATTTAATGCTTCTGTTAAAAGAGCATTAGACTTATATACCTTACGCACAGATGTAAAAGAAGATGAAGGCGAACATATTTTCATCAAAAGTAACCTCAAAAAACTTAAAATTTTCACTGCGAAAATTAAGTGGATTGAAGCTTTTGGCGACTATGTAAGAGTAGTAACCGAAGACGATAGTAACTTAGTTCTTTCAACAATGAAGTCTTTTGAAAATGATTTATCAAAGGAAAAATTCATTCGTGTACACAAGTCGTATATTATAAATATCGACAAAGTAGAACGCTTTAATAGCAAGTTTGCCGAAATCGGAATTACCAAAATCCCATTAAGTCGAAATAAAAAAGAAGACTTAGTTCGCGCACTGTCAATCACTCATTAAAGCACTAATAAAAGTCTACATTTATAATCACTTTTATTGCTCTATATTGTGCAACTGCCTCAAAACTATTCAGAATTTTCTGAATAGTTTTTTTTGTACCTCCTAAAGGCATCTCTTGAGGTATTTTAATTAAAATCGTACGAATATACTCGTTTCTGATCCTACTAATTGCTGGCTCTTCTGGTCCTAATACTGGCATATTCAAATTCTGACTCAAAACCTGATACAACCACAACGAACCTTCTTTTAGTCTATCAAAATCTCGGTGCTTTAGCGTAAGCTTTATTATTCTAAAATAAGGAGGATACCTATAAATTAATCTATCATACAATTGCTCCTTATACATTCCTGCATAGTCATTATTTGTAACCTGCTGTATTGTATTATGATTCGGGTTATACGTCTGAATTACAACCTTACCTTGTTTCTCTGATCGTCCTGCGCGTCCTGAAACCTGCATCATCATCTGAAAACTACGCTCGAAAGCTCGGAAATCTGGATGAAACAACATATTATCAGCATTCATGATTCCTACCAAACTCACATTATCAAAATCCAATCCTTTGGCAAGCATTTGTGTTCCAACCAAAATATCTATCTCACGATTTTTAAAACTATCAATGATCTTCTCGAATCCAAACTTTCCTCGAGTTGTATCCTGATCCATTCTGCCCGTTTTAGCATTTGGAAAAAGCGTTAGTAACTCCTGCTCTATTTGCTCTGTACCAAATCCTTTTGTAGTTAAATCAATACTAGAACAGCTATGACAATTTGTTGGCTTAGCCATACTGTATCCACAATAATGACAACGCAGTTGATTTTTATGCTTATGAAAAGTAAGACTCACGTCACATTGCTGGCACTGTGGCACGTTCCCGCAAGTGATACATTCTATAATAGGTGAATATCCTCGTCTGTTTTGAAACAATATAACTTGTTCTCCTAATGTTATCGCTTCTGAAATTGCCTCTACCAAAACATCACTAAAATGCCCAGTCATTCGTTTTCTAAAATACTTATCTTTTAAATCAACCAATGTAATATCTGGCATTCGCACATTATTATAACGCTCCGTAACTGTTACCAGTCCATATTTCTGCGATTGCGCATTAAAATAAGTTTCTAAACTTGGCGTAGCAGATCCCAAAAGCACTTTGGCTTTGTGAAAGTTTGCTAAAACAATCGCCGCATCACGTGCATGATAACGCGGTGCTGGATCGACTTGCTTAAAAGTCTGCTCATGTTCTTCGTCAACAATAAGTAAACCTAAGTTGGCGAATGGTAAAAACAAAGCCGACCTTGCTCCTATTATTATCTGAGCTTTTTCAACATTTGCTAAAGTCTGATTCCAAACCTCAACTCGTTCGTTATTACTGTATTTAGAATGAAAAACAGCTACTTTATTCCCAAAATGAACACGCAACCTAGCAACCAATTGTGTCGTTAATGCAATTTCTGGCAATAAATATAAAATTTGCCTCCCCGTTGCCAGATACTCTTCTATAAGTTTTATATAAATCTCTGTTTTACCACTAGAAGTCACTCCGTGAAGTAAACAAACTTCTTTTTCTACAAAACTAGTTTTGATTTCGTCAAAAGCAGTTTGCTGCACTGAACTCAACAACAACTCTTTCTCTGTACTTTTACCCGTAAAACCAACACGATCTTGCTGTAAAAAATACTCTTCAAAGATTTCTTTTTCAATTAGCGCTTTTACAATTGCCGATGATGATTGTGATGCTTCAACAAGTTTCTTAACTGTAACTGGTTTCTTTTCGACTGCAGTTAGCTGAAAATACGCCAAGACAATTTCTTTTTGCTTAGCTGCATTTTTAAGCAAATCCAACAACTCATTTAACCCTTGATTAGAATCGTATTTACTATGTAACTTAACATAACGAACTAACTTTGGCTTGTAACTTTCTTGTATTTCTTGCTCAAGAACAACAATGTCTTTATCTATTAACTTTTGAAGAATAGGAAAAATATTCTTTTTATTTAAAATAGCTACAACATCCTGAACCTTGAGCGAGCTCTGCTGTTGTAATGCTTCGTAAACTAGATACTCTTCATCTGTTAAAACAGTTTGATCGACAAAGACACCTTCTTTAGCCGAGATCATTGTTTCGCTTTCTAATAACAAGCCACTTGGGAATGCGCCACGATATACGTCACCGATAGCACACATATAATAAGACGCTATCCAAAGCCAATGTTTAATTTGAATTTCGGTAGCAATTGGTCTTTCGTCAAGAATTTGATGAATTTCTTTCGCTTCATACAGAGCTGGTTCATTTTGATGCGTTTCAAGAACCAAAGCTGTATACATTTTACTTTTACCAAAAGGCACAGCAACACGCATCCCTTTCTGAATAAAATTGAACTCAGCTTCAGAAATACGATAGGTAAACGTTTTAGCTAATGAAAGTGGCAAAATGACTTCTACAAAATGCATTTTAAATAGTGGTATGTTTTAAAATAATAACATTTAAATTATTATTCCGGTTATGTTTTTTCTAAGTAAGACCTTAAAATAAGCTTACTTATTATTTAATTTCTCTGAAGCATTTTTAGCATTATACTCCTTAACTAACTTATAGGTATTTTTAAGAGAACCGATATTAGTCCAATCCTCATGACCTGGTATAATATAAAGTGGTTTCTTAAATTTAACTTGCACTCTTTTAATAGCCCCATCCCATTCTTTAACATCCGAATCTGCTAAATTACCTAAATTAGTAGAAGTTGCTCCTTTTATAAAACAACCCCCATAAAGTATCTTCTCTTTATCAAACCAAACTACAATGTTATCGGGCGCATGTCCTTTACCTGGATAAAACACTTCAAAACGATGTTGCCCAACTGCAAATATGGTATCATTTGGCATTATGAATTCAGCCCTAGGCTCTTTATTTTTATATAAAATTTCATCCGTAAGCTTTATAGTATACGTTTTGATTCCTTTTTGCTTGTAAAACTCCAAACCTCCCGCTCTGTCTTCATGCGAATGTGTTGCAATTTGCATAACAACATCTTTATTATGCTTTGCTTTTATACTATCCAGTAAGGGCTGAAACTGTGTCTTATCCCAAGGAGCATCAAACATTACAACGCCTTTATCTGTAACCAAATACATGGCATTTGCAGGAATACGATTTCCTTTGTATTCATTAAACGTCTTATAAACATAAAAGTCACCCGTAAGATGACTTATTTGTAATTTGTTATTTTCTGTTTGCCCAAAAGACTTTGCAATCCCCAAAAGAAGCAACAGTAAAATTAATTTATTTTGCATTATTACATTGCTAAATACAGCTTCTTTAATTCTTAACTCTTGTCCAATATTGTGTTCTTCCTAAAAGAGAAAATCCAATGAACCCACGTAACTTTAATTTATCTGGAGAATCTAATTCAATATAACATTTGTACACTTTTCCGTTTGTTGGATCTAAAATTGTTCCCGAATTATACTCTTTCCCATCTTTTTTCAAGTCGTTGATAATTACCATTCCTAAAATTGGCTTGTTTTTATTTACTCCTGAGCAAGAAGTACAAAGGTCTTTTTTATGGTCTTCACGTAGAATTTCGACAACTTTACCATAAACTTTTCCCGATTTCTCATACACTTCTACAATCGATTTTGCTTCTCCAGTTGCATCGTCAACAGTTTTCCATTTTCCGAGCACAGATTGACTTTGTACATTGCCTATTACCAAAAATAATAAGCCCATTGTTACGATCCAGTTTTTCATGATGTTTGATTTTTTTTAGCCCTGATTGTAGCGACATCCTTTATCCCGATTCTTTAAGGGATAAAGATACAGCGAAAAGCAGGAACAGCTTCTAAATGTTATTGATTATTTTTTTGTCTTAATTTTTTGATTGTGGCATTTAATTCGAATCCCAAAAGCAAAATCATACAGTTTATCCAAATGTAAAACATTAGTATTAATAATGTACCAATTGAGCCATAAAGTTCATTATATTTTGAGAATTTTACAACCCAAATCCCAAAAAAGTAAGAAGATATCACAATTAGAATTGTTGTAAACACAGAACCAATACTTATAAATGGTACTTTATTATACTGTTTTGTTCCGTAACGCAATAATATAGAAGATGTTATCAAAATCATTAAGATTACAAACACGTAACGTCCCATGATGATAAGCGGAATACTATCATTGAGCACATCCTGAATCATTGTTTTTTGAATAAGCACCTCAAAGACTATAATTGTAGCAACGGTTACTAGCAACAACATCGACATTACAATTGAGATTGCTAGTGCCACAAGATATTGATTTAAAAAACCTCTTTTCTGTAATACATGTCGAGATGACTCAAACCCTCCTAGGATTCCGTTAACTCCATTTGCCATTAAAAAAACCGACAAAAAGAAACCCCAAGAAAGCAATCCTGAGTGACTATTATTTAAGATGTCACTAATAATTTTATATATCGCATCGTAGGTATTTGGCGGGACTCCCTGCTGCACAAATTGCAGAAAATCTTGCTGAAATCCATCGATTGGGATATACGGAATTAAGTTAAGAATAAACAAGGCAAAGGGAAATAATGCCATAAAAAAGCTAAACGCGACTGCGCTTGCATGATATGAAAATGCTCCCTCTATGATACCTATTGTATATAATTCGAGTAAGTCATACAACGAAAAACCATCAAGCCAAGGTAGCTTTATGTTCTTTAAGAAACGAACGAGATAGCGCACTACTGGTACTCTATCTAGCCGATTTTCTATTTCTACAGACATACTTACTGAATTATTGTTTAAATAAATTTCGAAATTCTAAAGTGCTTTTAGGCTTAAATCCATATTATAAACAGAATGCGTTAATGCTCCCGAAGAAATATAATCGACACCACACAAAGCATATTCACGAATTGTTTTTTCGTTGATGTTTCCTGAAGATTCTGTTTGGCATTTGTCTCCAATTAAAGCAACCGCTTTTTTAGTATCTTCATAATTAAAATTATCTATTAAGATACGATGAACTCCATCACTTTGTAAAATTTCTCTAATCTCGTCTAGACTTCTAGCCTCGACTATGATTTTTAAATCTAGCTTATTTTCTTTTAAGTAGGCTTTGGTTTTGGCTATAGCCAAAGTAATTCCTCCAGCAAAATCAATATGGTTGTCTTTAAGCATTATCATATCATAGAGTGCAAATCGATGATTTTCTCCTCCTCCAATTTTTACCGCCCACTTTTCGGCAACACGGAAATTAGGCGTTGTTTTACGAGTATCTAATATTTTAGCATTGGTACCTTTCAATAATTGTACATATTGATTGGTTTTAGTCGCAATTGCCGACATGCGTTGCATGGAGTTCAATACAACACGCTCTGATTTTAAAATAGATTGTGAACTTCCTGAAACATGAAATACAACATCTCCATATTTTACTGGAGTTCCGTCTTCTATAAATGTTTCGACTTTTAAATTTGGATCGACATAATTAAAAATCATTTTTGCAAATGCAACTCCTCCAATTATTCCATCTTCCTTTACCAATAATTTGGCTTTACCTTGCGCATCGGCAGGAATACAAGCCAAAGAACTATAATCTCCTGTGCCTACGTCTTCACGAATTGCGTTAAAAATTAGCAATTGTAATTCGTTCTGAAATTGTACTTCGTTAATCATTTTGTATGAATTTTAATAGAATGCTAAAGTAGCACATATTTTGTGGATTTGAAAATTTAGGTGATTTGAAAATTTTAAACAGTTTCTCTTTTTATATACAATCAATTACTAAACATTAAATACCTTTGGGTTTCAACTTTACTATAAAATGGGCTTAATTAAAGATATTTATTCGATTACTTTTTACGAAAACTTTACTAATTGCGTTGCAAAAGTCATTCCTGATTTTGACAAACAACTATTTATTTCTCAAATTTTTGATGCTGATTTTGCCAACAAAGAGTGGAAAGAACGCATGCAACATACTACTGTTGTTTTACATCAGTTTATGCCTGCCGATTTTGGAGAAGCGGTTTTGACTATCGAAAGTATTATCGAAAATTTAAAGAAAGATACATTCAATGAGAGCAATCTTGCTTTTATCTTTTTTGCCGATTATATCGAAAAATATGGTATTAATCACTTTAAGATAAGTGCTGATGCTTTTGTAATGGTTACACAATTTATAAGCTGTGAGTTTGCTGTTCGTCCTTTTATCATTAAATATCCTCAAGAAATGATAGCTGAAATGATTAAATGGTCTTTGCATGAAAATCATCATGTAAGAAGATTAGCAAGCGAAGGATCACGTTCAAGATTACCTTGGGCAATGGCAATTCCTGCCTTAAAGAAAGATCCTAGCCCTGTTTTGCCTATTTTAGAAAATTTAAAAACCGATTCATCCGAATATGTCCGACGTAGTGTTGCCAACAACCTCAACGATATTGTAAAAGATAATCCCGGAATTGTATTGAATATTGCTAATCAATGGCAAAATATAAGCTCCGAAACTGACGCTATTATTAAACACGGCTGTCGTACTTTATTAAAACAAGGCAATCCTGACATCTTAAAACATTATGGTTTAGAAAGTACTAATATTGAATTGTCTGATTTTGAGATTATCACTCCTAAAGTAAAAATTGGTGATTACTTAGAATTTCAGTTTTCACTGAATAACGCTAATTCTGAGAATAAAACAGTCCGATTAGAATATGCTATTTATTACCAAAAGTCGAAAGGCCATTTGGCTAAAAAAGTATTCAAAATTAGTGAGCGAATATACCAGCCCAATCAATTGGTTAAGATTAAAAGAAATCAATCCTTTAGAGTAATTACTACACGTGTATTTCATTTAGGAAAACATCAATTGTCTATAATCATTAATGGAACTGAAAGCGAAGTGTTGGATTTCGAACTGATTTAAAAAATTAGTCTTATAAATCATATAATTGTTCTAAGAAAACATAAGCAAACCCGTTGAATGTAATTTTTCATTTAACACATAGAAACATAGCTTAACAAAGCTTGAAAAAGGCGTTTCACTTAAAATAAAGCACATAAGTCTATGTGAAAAAATATTTTGATTAAATCATCTTTAATTAAAAAATCTATTTCAATAGCAATCGGAACTATATCTCTATGTGTTAAATACCATTTTTACGATTTTTAAGTTTCTCCATAATGGGTTTATAATTTACTCATAAACTATGTTATTTTTCTGCTAAAAAACAGAATTATTTTTTTTTACATCAGATTTTTATCCTTAATTTTACTGCCGTGAAATGGATTAACATCATATTATCAATTTACTTAGTCGTTCTATCGTGTTTGCCTTGTGCAGATACGCTGGAAAGCGAAACTATTGCGCATACAAGCGAAATAGTAAGTAAGGATAATCAATCTCACCAAAAGGGACTGGATCTTTGTGCTCCGTTTTGCAGTTGCAATTGTTGTGCTGCTCAGGTCCTAACCTCAGCTCCTGCTGTTGCATGGGTTTTTAATGCTGAAACAACACTCATTAAAAAACCGTTATCTTCTTATCATTCAATTCTTACTTCTAATTTCTACGGAAGTATTTGGCAACCGCCCCAAATAGTATAATGTAGCCCGAGTAATTTCGGGTGTATGTGTTGTGGTTTACCACAAAAAAACAGGCGATTCATCGTCCTGATTTCTCATTCATTATATCCTAAAAATGTTAGATAAGATTATACAATTTAGTATAAAGAACAAGTTCATTATACTACTACTTACCTTGGTTCTTATAGCCTGGGGAAGTTTTTCACTCAAAAATTTACCACTGGATGCACTTCCTGATATTACTAACAATCAAGTGCAAATCATTACTACTGCTCCTACTCTAGCTAGTCAGGAAGTAGAACAATTAATTACCTATCCGATAGAGCAATCTTTAAAAACAATTCCGAAAGTAATCGAACTTCGTAGTATTTCCCGTTTTGGGTTGTCTGTCGTTACTGTTGTTTTTGAAGAAGATGCCGATACCTATTGGGCACGTGAGCAAGTGTTTCAAAGATTAAAACAAGCTGAAGAAAACATCCCTAAATATGCAGGAACACCAGAATTGGCTCCAATTACAACGGGTCTTGGTGAAATTTACCAATACGATGTTTATGCAAAAAAAGGTTACGAAGATAAATATAACGCAACCAGTTTAAGAACAATTCAGGATTGGATTATAGTACCTCAATTACAAGGTGTAAAAGGTGTTGCCGAAGTAAGTACTTGGGGAGGTAGCGTAAAACAATACGAAATTGCTGTTGATCCCAACCGATTAAATAGTGTTGGTGTTACTATAACTGAAATTTTTGATGCTCTAGAAAAAAACAATCAAAATACAGGTGGTGCCTACATCGAAAAAGATGAGTTTGCTTATTTTATTCGTGGTGTCGGAATGGCTTCTGGAATAAAAGACATTGGCAATATTGTTATTAAAAATAGAAATGCCACTCCAATTTTGGTTCGTGATGTAGCGACTGTACAATTAGGTAACGCAATCCGATTTGGTGCTACAACCAAAGATGGAAAAGGCGAAATTGTAGGAGGCTTAACGCTAATGCTTAAAGGAGAAAACTCTAAAGCAGTTGTAGAGCGTGTGAAAGAAAAAATGGTTGAGATTAACAAAATGCTACCCGAAGGTGTTGTAGCCGAAGCTTTTATAGACCGAAGTAAATTGGTTGATAATGCAATCGGGACCGTTACTAAAAACTTACTTGAAGGGGCATTAATTGTAATTTTTGTACTGATTTTATTTTTAGGTAATCTTCGTGCTGGATTAATTGTTGCATCTGTTATTCCGCTAGCAATGTTGTTTGCAGTAATCTTAATGAATGCATTTGGCGTGAGCGGCAACTTAATGAGCTTAGGTGCAATTGACTTCGGAATTATAGTCGATGGTGCCGTGATTATTGTTGAAGCCACGATGCATCATTTACAAAAACTCAAGAAAAAAAGAGAATTAACGCAGTCTGAAATGGATACCGAAGTATATGCTTCGGCTTCTAAAATAAGAAATAGCGCAGCCTTTGGAGAAATAATTATCTTAATTGTATATCTACCAATATTAGCATTGGTTGGAACCGAAGGAAAAATGTTTAAACCAATGGCAATGACAGTTGGTTTTGCAGTTATGGGAGCTTTTATCTTATCGCTTACCTATGTTCCTATGATGAGTGCTTTGTTTCTTTCTAAAAATACAGAGCATAAACCAAACTTTAGTGACCGAATGATGGCTTGGTTTGAAAAAATATACGCTCCTTTCTTAAACAAAGCCTTACAGTTCAAAAAAGCAGTTCTAGGTATTGCTGTTGCATTATTTGTTTTAGCACTTGTAATCTTTCAGAACATGGGAGGAGAATTTATTCCAACTATCGAAGAAGGAGATTTAGCCATTAATGCCACCATTATGACCGGAAGTTCTTTAACGCAAATGATAAAGACAACAACCGAATATGAAAAATTGCTTAAAGCGAAATTCCCTGAGATTAAAACCATTGTAACTAAGATTGGAAGTGGAGAAATTCCAACCGACCCAATGCCTATAGAAAGTGGCGATTTGATTATTGTTTTAAAAGATAAAAAAGAATGGACCAGCGCTGACAACTGGCAAGATTTAGCTCATATGATGAAAGAAGAAATGGAAAAAATTCCAGGAGCCAACATCGAAGTTTCTCAGCCTATACAAATGCGTTTTAATGAATTAATGACTGGAAGCCGAAGTGATATTGCTATTAAAATATTTGGTGATAATCTTGATGTTCTAGAAAGAAAAGCCAATGAACTAATTCAGAAAATTAATAAAATTGAAGGTATTGGCGATCTCAAAGCAGATAAAGTAAGTGGATTGCCTCAAATCACCATTAAATACGATTATGATAAAATTGCATTGTATGGTTTAAACATTGAAGACTTAAATAAGATACTTCGTTCTTCATTTGCAGGAGAAGCTGCAGGTAAAATTTACGAAGAAAACAGACGTTTTGATATAGTCGTTCGAATGAATAAAGACAATCGTACTGATATAAGCGATGTGAGTAATTTATTTATTCCTCTTCCAAGTGGGCAACAAGTACCTCTTTCGCAAGTTGCAACTGTCGATTATGAACAAGGTCCAGTACAAGTAATTCGTGAAGACGGAAAACGTAGAATGACTATTGGTCTTAATGTACGTGGCCGTGATGTAAAAAGTGTTGTGGAGGAAATTCAGCAAAAGCTTGATAAAAACTTCAAACTTCCAGCAGGGTATTATGTTACTTACGGAGGACAGTTTGAAAACCTAATCGAAGCAAACAAGCGTCTTTCTGTGGCTCTGCCTATTGCGTTGAGTTTAATTTTAGTATTGCTTTATTTCACTTTTAAAAGTACCAAACAAGCCGCTTTAATTTTTACCGCAATTCCGCTTTCGGCAATTGGAGGTGTATTCGCATTATGGTTACGTGGTATGCCGTTTAGTATTTCGGCTGGAATTGGTTTTATTGCTTTATTTGGAATTGCAGTATTAAACGGAATTGTACTGATATCTTATTTCAACCAACTTAAACTGGAAGGAATCACAGACCCATTGCAACGTGTATTAATTGGAACAAAAACAAGATTACGTCCTGTTTTAATGACTGCTGCCGTAGCTTCTTTAGGTTTCTTACCAATGGCACTATCTACAAGTGGCGGTGCCGAGGTACAAAAACCTTTGGCAACGGTTGTAATAGGTGGTTTATTCTCGGCTACCCTACTTACATTAATCGTTTTGCCAATACTTTACTTATTATCAGAAAGAGTAATTAAAAGAAAAACAACAATGATAAAACCAATGATAACAGGGCTTTTATTACTAATTAGCAGTTTCTCTTTTGCACAAAACAACCAACCAATTGGACTGGAAAAAGCAATCGAAATGGCAAAAGCCAATAGCATTAATTTGAAAATTGCTGATAAAGAAATAGAAAAACAAACGGTGCTAAAAAAGACAGCCTTTCAGCCAGATCCATTACAAGTGGAATATCAAGGCGGACAGTCTAATAGTGTAAAATATGACAGTAATGTTTCTGTACAGCAATATTTCCCTATCGGAAAAATTACCAAAGCCAACCGTCAATTGCAGGAAGAACTGGTGAAATTAGCCGAAAAACAAAAAGCGCTATCCGAATATGAAATTGAAAAAGCGGTGACATTAGCCTATTATCAGTATTTATATGGTGTTTCTGTTCACAAACTAAATACAGAGTTACTTAATATATACGCTTTGTTCCTTAAAAATGCCGAACTCCGTTTTAAAACTGGAGAAAGTGGTAATATAGAAGTAATCAGCGCCAAAGCTAAATCTAAAGAGATTGAAACTCAAAAAGTACAATTAGACTACGATTTAGCTATTTATCAAAAGCAGTTACAGTTTTTTGTTAGAACAAAAGAAAACATTGTCCCTGATAGCAATACTCCGCTTCAATTTGCCTCACTTTCAGAATCAAACAAATCAAAAGTAGAAGGTTTGATGAATGATTATTATCAGCAACAAATTTCGGTCTTTCAAAAAGAAGCCAATACGTTTAAAGCACAACGTACTCCTAAATTAGGTTTAGGGTATTTTGCGCAAACTATTGACAAGGAATCTTTATTTCAGGGATTTACAGCAGGTTTACAAATTCCATTGTTTGGAGGTGTAAATACAGCTAAAGCCAAAGCAGCTTCGATAAGCATTGCACAATCTCAACTGGAATTAGAGAACAATCAATTTTCCTTAGAATTACAAATGCAGGAATTAACAAACGAATTTGAAAAACAAGAAAAAGGCTTGCTTTATTACCAAACAGAAGGTTTAAATTATGCCGAGCAAATTATCACAACAGCCCAAAAAAGTTATGCCAATGGAGATATGAGTTATTGGACCTATATCAGTTTTTTAAATCAAGCAATTGACATCAAAAAACAATATGCCGAGACTTTGAACACATACAATCAAAGCGCTATCCGATTACAATTTCCATCAATTTCCAATAACTAATACACTTTACAATGAAAAATATAAAAAACACAATAAATCGTTTTTCTTTCCTGCTTCCAATTGCTTTTTTACTATTGACTTTAACATCATGCAATGAAAAGAAGACTGAAGAAACGCATGAAGAAGAAAAGTCAGAAACTGAAGTAGCCTTAACCGAAGCCCAATTTAAAACTGTTGGTATTCAATTTGGTAAAGTCGAAAATCGCAATCTAAAAACGATTATCAAAGCTACAGGATATACAACGGTTCCACCTCAAAACGCGGCTAAAATTGCTACATTACTTGGTGGTACTGTCAAAGACATCTTTGTTCTAGAAGGTACTTTTGTAAATAAAGGAAAGGTTTTAGCAACCATTCAGAATCTGGAAGTTGTAGGAATGTTAGAAGATTACAGATCGGCTACTGCCAACCTTGAATATTTGCAATTAGAATACAATCGTCAGAAAACATTGGCTGATGAGAATGTAAATCCTCGAAAAGTATTTCAGGAAGTAAAAGCGAAACTAGCTGTAGAAAGAGCTAGAGCGCAAGCAGCAAAAAACAGATTACAAGCCTTAAATGTGAGTTTGTCTAGCAACAGCGCTTTAATTCCGATTATATCGCCTATAAGTGGTTATGTTGGAGAGATAAATATTGCCAAAGGAGCGTTTGCAGAAACTGGTATTACTTTATTTGAAGTTTCTGATAATAGCCAAATGCACTTGGATTTAAATGTATATGAAAAAGATTTAGGATCAATTTCAATTGGTCAAGAAGTCGATTTTATACTAACCAATCAGTCTAATAAATCGATAAAAGGAAAAATATTCGGTATCAATAAATCATTCTCTAACGAAAGTAAAACCGTGGCTGTACACGCCAAAATCAATCCAAATGACGCCAAGGATCTAATCTCCGGAATGTATGTTTCTGCCAATATTAACCTAGATAAAGCAACTGTTCCTGCTTTGCCAAAAGGGGCTATTGTAAAAAATGGAGATAAATTTTTCATCTACATAAAAGAAAATGCACATCCTAAAAAAGAGGAGAAACACGATCACGGAAAAGAAGAGAAACATGATCATGGAAATGAAACGGAAGGTGCTCATGAAGAAGGACAAGGAGAAATACATTTTAAAGCTATAGAAGTTATTCCTGGCACAACAGATATGGGATATACCGAAATAAAATTTGTAACTTCAATCCCTGAAAACAGTCAAATTGTGACACAAGGTGCTTTTTACCTCTTAGCCGCACAAAAAGGTGGTGGTGAACACACACATTAATATTTTTTATATGAGCAATAAATCGCATTGGGAAAATGTATTCACAACAAAAACTCCAAATGAAGTAAGTTGGACACAAGAATACCCAAAAACTGCCATCGATTATATAGAAAGCCTAAAACTATCAAAAACTGCCAATATCATTGATATTGGTGGTGGCGATAGTAATCTAGTTGATGCTTTGCTAGATAAAGGTTTTGTGAATATTTGGGTGCTGGATATTTCAGCCACAGCCTTAGAAAAAACAAAAAATCGCTTAGGTGAAAGAGCCAGCCTAGTACATTGGATTGTCTCAGATATCACAACGTTTACTCCCGATGTAAAATTTGATTTTTGGCATGACAGAGCCGTTTTTCATTTTTTGACTACTAACGAGAGCATTAATAAATATGTCTCGATTGCCGAAAATGCAATACATACTAATGCTCATTTTTTACTAGGTACTTTTTCAGAAAATGGACCTTTAAAATGTAGCGGATTAGACATCAAACAATATTCTGAAGAGAACATGAAAATTACTTTTCAGGAAAATTTCGAAGCACTAAAATGCTTCACCGAAGATCATATTACCCCGTTTAACACAACACAAAACTTTCAATTTTGTGGATTTAGAAAAAGACAAATATGAAACATCAACATACCCCCGACGAAAACAACAGCCCAATCGATTGTAAAACGCCTTCCAAATCTCATTCAAAACAATCTAAATCTACATGTTGTTGCGATGATGAGCCAGAAACGCATGATGACCACGACGGACACGATCATTCTGGAGGAGATCAAACCGTTTTCCAGATGTTTGCTCCTGCTATAATTAGCCTTGTTTTATTAATTATTGCGATTGTTTTTGATAATTACCAACCTCAATCTTGGTTTACGGGTTGGGTACGAATAGCATGGTACGTAATTGCTTATTTACCTGTTGGTTTCCCAGTGCTTAAAGAAGCTTTAGAAAGTGCCAGAAAAGGTTCTTTCTTTTCTGAATTTCTACTTATGAGTATTGCTACAATCGGAGCTTTTGCCATTGGTGAATATCCCGAAGGTGTTGCTGTAATGTTGTTTTATGCTATTGGTGAAACTTTTCAAACCTTGGCAGTTACCAGAGCCAAAGCAAATATTAAAACACTTCTAGACCAACGCCCTGATGAGGTTACTATTTTAGAAAATAACCAACCGAAAATCATCAAGGCCGAAAGCGTACAAATTGGAGCTATTATACAGCTTAAACCCGGTGAAAAACTAGGTTTGGATGGAGAATTACTTTCCGATACTGCTTCGTTTAATACCGCGGCTTTAACTGGCGAAAGTAAACCTGATACCAAGAGTAAAGGCGAAAGCGTTTTGGCTGGTATGATAAATCTTAATTCTGTTGCCGAAGTACGAGTTACTGCCTTATACACCGATAGTAAATTATCTAAAATTCTGGAAATGGTTCAGGATGCAACTGCCAAAAAAGCCCCTACCGAATTATTCATCAGAAAATTTGCTAAAATCTATACCCCATTTGTAGTATATTCAGCTATTGCAATCTGCTTGCTACCATATTTTATTGTAGACGATTATATCTTTAGAGATTGGTTATACCGAGCATTAGTATTCTTGGTTGTTTCCTGCCCTTGTGCGTTGGTTATTTCAATTCCACTAGGTTATTTTGGAGGAATTGGAGCAGCTAGTAAAAACGGAATATTATTTAAAGGCTCTAGCTTTTTAGATATTATGGCAGCTATTCAAGTTGTGGTAATGGATAAAACAGGAACTTTAACCAAAGGTGTTTTTAATGTGCAAAAAGTTGTTGCAGTAGGAATCTCAGAAGCCGATTTAGTAAAATATACCGCCGCACTCGAAACCAAATCAACACATCCTGTAGGAACTGCCATAATCGAATATGCCAATGGTGCTGAAAAAAATAGTACGGTTAGCGATGTCACAGAAATTGCGGGTCACGGTTTAAAAGGAAATGTTGACGGAAACGAGATCTTAGCTGGTAATGCCAAACTATTGAAGAAATTCAATATAAGTTATGATACCGAGATTGACAATACTCCGTTTACTATAATTGTCGTGGCTGTAAATCAAAAATATGCTGGTTACTTTTTAATCGCTGATGAGATTAAGGAAGATGCTAAACATGCCATTCAGAGCTTGCACTCGATAAATGTAAAAACAGTAATGCTTTCGGGAGATAAAACGGCTGTGGTTAATGCTGTGGCAAAAGAACTAAATATCGATGAAGCCTACGGAGATTTATTACCTGAAAACAAAGTCGAAAAAGTAACTGCTTTAAAAGATAAAAACTTAAAAATTGCCTTTGTAGGCGATGGTGTAAATGACGCTCCTGTTGTTGCTCTTGCGCATGCAGGAATCGCTATGGGAGGTTTAGGTAGTGATGCTACGATTGAAACTGCTGACATTGTTATCCAGAACGACCAACCAACAAAAATATATACTGCAATAAACATTGGTAAAAAAACCAAACAAATCGTTTGGCAAAACATCACTTTGGCTTTTGTTGTAAAAGCTGTTGTTCTTATTCTTGGTGCAGGAGGTTTAGCTACTATGTGGGAGGCTGTTTTTGCAGATGTTGGAGTTGCTTTACTAGCTATTTTAAATGCAGTACGAATTCAGAGAATGAAGTTTTAAAACAAACCTTAAATAAATAAAATGACTTTTCCAGACTACTTAAAAAAATTTGAAACCGATTTATTAAAATATAAACTTGATTACGTTCAGATTCAAGCAAAGCCAATAAAAAATAGCGATACATTAAACCTGACCCAAAGTAAATTTTTAGGAAAACCCTATTTACCCGTAGGTATGGAATACCCAAAAGATAAAATGGGGAAGCCAATGATTTTGATGTCTCAACTTAATTTTTCTGAAATTCCAAAATTAGAGAATTATCCTGAACAAGGTATTTTACAATTTTATATTTCAGGCGAAGACTGGTATGACATGAGCGACTATAAAGTACTATATCACCCAGAAATCGAAAATCATCAAACAAATTTTGATTTTCTAACCGAAGATTTATATTCAGATTCACCTATTAATTGCGAACATAGTCTAACATTTTCTACAGAAATAGAATATGGTGGCTCACAAGATTTTAGGTTTGATTATTCGTTTGATGGATTAGATTACTGGGAATTTGAAGAAACTTTAGGTGAATCTCAAAAAAATGAAGTCGATGGAATGTTCTCTAACTGCGGACATAAAATTGGAGGTTACGCTTATTTCACACAGTCAGATCCACGTGAATATGACACTACAACCGAAAATGATATTTTGTTACTCCAAATTGATACCGATGATGAAATAATGTTTGGCGATAGCGGAGTAGCAAATTTTTTCATCAATAAAGAAGACTTAATTAATCAAAATTTTGAGAAAGCTTATTTTAACTGGGATTGTTGCTAGCTATTTATAAGAGTTATAATTTTCTATAAAAAGTTCTTAATCTTCAAGATTTTTTATTGTTTTAAAAAAGGGTCTCTATACATAATAAAGACCCTTTTTCACTAAACACAACCAACTAATAAACAATACACTAACCTCTATGTTTTTTACAACACATTTATTTTTACAAGAGTTTGTAAATGATAGTAAAATACACATAATGAAAATTATAAAAAAATTAGTTCTCATTATTCTTGTTTTCCCCAATCATCTTGAAATTCTCATTTAATTATATTCTCAATATACTTAGATGGAATGGGGGAATTCCGCGCAGCAGTTGGCTACATATCCAAGCAATAGTACATTGTTATTCTATTCCTAAATTACTATTCTTAATGTCTTCTCTAGAAAATCCTGCATTTAAAATCGCTATTGTATCGGTGATTTCTTTTGAAAAATTCACTCTCACTATTCTAGGTGAATTTGGCAAATATTTAATCTCATAGAACCGTCTAATGTTGTTTGTAGAACTTTTATACTCTACATCACTTTTAGAAGCAAAATATTTCTTATTATCAATATAATACGTTAAGTATATAGTAGGAGACCATTTAGGAGGTACAAAAATAGAATCAATCCTAGTGATTGTTATTTTTCCATTTTATTTTAATTCATTATCAACCTTATAAGCTCTTATATATGCGAATAAAAGAAGAGAAAACATCCCTCCTAGAATTATTATTGCTTTTGTTTTAACTTTCATAATTATTCTATTTCTTGTGGAATCGAATTTGCCCCAACTCCGATAACTCCTTTAAAATATTCTTTGACCACTGTTTCCCCAAAGCTTGAACCTGAAAGATGGTTTTCAGTCGCCTTCCCAAAACGATTACTTAATACCGAAGTACCTGCTTGAACGGCCCATTTATTAAATGATTTTGGCACTGTAGGTGCATCACCTTCCATTAAATTATTAGGCGTATAACTAAATGTTTCTCCAAAAATAACAGGGGCAAATCCAGGAACAATAGAACTACCAGCCGAAAATAAATTTATTTCCCCAAATTCTCTTCCATTTGAAAAATATTGAGCTCCTGCATTCCCGACTACATTAGTTATTGCAGATCGCAGAGTTATTTGAGAAAATGCTGATGCAACTTCTGCAACGGCATAAGCCCCTCCTGCCGCCAGACTTCCTGAAACAGCCAATACTGGTAAAGCGACTACTCCAGCAACCATTGCAGCATGAGTGGGGTCTTTATCAGGACCATAGGCTCCTGATGGAACATAATTGCTTTTATATCCTTTAATATTAACATTGTTTAATGCAATAGTATTACCTAAATCTTTCGCTCCATTCTGTCCCATCCAAGTAGTCGTAGCTTTATTGTATTTCCAACTACCACTACTATCTGTATGAATAGCCCCATCATTTGCGTCTACACCAGTAGGGGGTTCTGCAATCATACCTGTTGGATCAACAAAATTGATAGGATTATTGAAAGCATAAACATACGAACCATAATTAGGCACTTCCTCTATCAAAGGATTGAAATTTACTTAATTACTTGCTATTATGTCCAAATAGCTAGCCCATAATAGCGTTTGCAAAGCACATAAGCTTCAAAGAGCTGACGTTATCTCAGAAAAAAACTTCCTAAAGCTAGAATATTACTTATTTATGCTTTTTTATAATTTTAAAAATAATTATAAAAAATATATTTAAAACTGTCAAAAATATCAGTTTCCTATTAGTTTCAATTGAAATATTATGACCACTCCCGTAATAAATTAACCATAAAAAACAAACAAAAACAAAAAACACACACGATAGTTTTAACAAAAAGTTAATTAATAATTTCATTCAGATTTTTTATTAAGTGTATAGTGACCAATTTCTCCTGTTGATTTTAAATCAAATCCTTTATCATTTAATAGTTTACTTGTCTCATTAAATTGTGTTTTATTCATACCATTGAAATTAACGACCATTCCGTTTTTTAAATTAGATCCTTTATTTTCTTTATTAAAAAGACTCAATACTACTAAAGCTGATTTTGTAATTAATTTTGCACTTCTTCTACTTCCGTACATATCATTTGCAAGCATACCCATTGAAGATAAATTCAATCCCAAATGCTCATTGGTACTTGCCCCCCCGTGTGCTTCCGCATCTTGTAATGCATGCAATCCTTGTCCCATAATACCCTCATCTAAGCCGTTTTGTTGCTCGAATATATTATTCCAGCCAAATGACAACCCTCTTTGTTTTGCTTCGCTATATGTCATTCCAGTTTTTTGCTCTTTATTAGACATCATGGAATGCCAAACACTATTCTTCTCATTTTGGGATTGTGCAGTAGGAGAATAATCTATATCCTTTCTATATTTATGATTTGTTCCATGACCTACATTATCAGTCATTAAGACATTTGCTGATGGATGATCTGCATACACACTAGCTCGATGCGCAATTCTTCTTGCATCTTTTACACTATAACCCATAGTAATCATCGCGTTAACTGTAATTTGATAATGCACTGAAACTGCAAATTTCCCATCTGGATCAACAAAATTGATAGGATTATTGAAAGCATAAACATAAGAACCATAATTAGGCATTTTTTCACCCAATGGGTCTGGAGATATCCATCGTCCTACAGCATCACCAATAGGTTGTGCATAAGGATCTGTAGGGTCATGAATTATGCGTCCAACAATTTGTTGGTTCTTTACATGCCAGCGGACTCTACCAATAGTGACGATACTATCTAGGTCGTGAACTTCGAGATATTTTCCGTTACTCAACGTTGCAACATGCGCTTTTGAGCCATATTTAGCAAATGGATTTCCTGCTAGAATATTTTTTGCTCTTCTTTCCTGTTCTTCTTTTGACAAAATTTCCTGAGCTGATGCTACATTAAAACTAAGGACTAAAAGTATTAAAAAATAAAGGGTTTTCATAAATTTTATTTTGGTTAAAATAGTATAAAATCTAATTAATTTAGATTAATTCCTACAATATGATTATTTTTAATATATTAATACTGTCAAATTATAAATTTAACACAAAAAATAGATTCAAGCAACGCCGATTTTTACGGCCCCACGCTAGCGCGAACATCTTGCTGGTGAACTCAAAGCTGTCTATTCCTAAAAGATTTACATCACTCACCCCCCCAATAACTTCAATTAAAAACACCATTTAAAGAATTAAATATTAATTCTTACTTTTATAGTAACTCAGTTCTTAATCTACATTAAGTTACATTTTTTCATAATGAGAGTAACTTTGTCAAACAATTAAAGCAAACCATTATGAAAACTAAAAATATAGAAATCGTAGTTGCTCCAAATCAGCCCCATTTTGTTGGTGACGGATTTAGAGTACATAATTTTATTCCGAGTGTGCCACAATTAAGCATGAAACGCATGAGTCCGTTTATTATGCTCGATTATAATTCAAAATTCTATTTTCCGGCTACAAATACTCCAAAAGGAGTTGGCGTACACCCACATCGTGGTTTCGAAACTGTTACTATTGCTTACAAAGGCAAAGTGGCACATCATGATAGTAGCGGAGGTGGTGGAGTAATTGGCGAAGGCGACGTACAATGGATGACAGCAGCATCGGGAGTTTTACATAAAGAATATCACGAAGAAAATTTCAGTAAAACAGGAGGTGATTTCCAAATGGTACAACTTTGGGTAAACTTGCCTGCAAAAGACAAAATGTCAAAACCAAAATACCAAGGAATTACCAATGCTGAAATTAGCAAATATGAGCTTCCTGAAAATGGTGGTCATATCGAAGTTATCGCTGGACAATATCAAGATGTAAAAGGAACAGCATCAACCTTTACTCCTTTGCATTTGCTTAATGCACGATTAAATAAAGGCGGAAAAGCAACTTTTAATTTCCCTGCTACTTATAATACTGCTTTATTGGTAATAGAAGGAAGTATTACTATAAATGGTAGTACAAACGTACCAACAGACCATTTAGTTTTATTCAAAAATGAAGGAGAAGATTTTAATATTGAAGCTTTAGAAAACAGTATTGTATTGGTTTTAAGCGGTGAACCAATTAATGAGCCAATTGCTACTCATGGCCCTTTTGTAATGAATACACAAGAAGAATTAATTCAGGCTGTAAATGATTACAATAATGGTAAATTTGGAGTTCTAGAAGATTAATTTTAAAAATATAATATGTCAAACGTAAATCTAATTATTGAAGAACGCGCTGCCAACATTGGTAATTTCATGGTGGGTAGATTATTGCCCTTTCGGGAAAAAAGAGCCGTTGGTCCATTTGTATTTATAGATCACATGGGACCTGCACATTTAAGTGACCATGAAAATATGGACGTTCCGCCACATCCGCACATTGGATTATCGACTCTTACCTTTTTGTTTGAAGGAAGTATCATGCACAAAGACAGTCTGGGAACCGAAATGGAGATTAAACCCGGAGCAGTAAACTGGATGACTGCTGGAAAAGGAATTGTACATTCTGAGCGAACTCCTGAGTATTTGCGTAAAACGGACAAAATGCTTCATGGATTGCAAATTTGGGTTGCGTTACCAAAAGAATTGGAGCAAATGGAACCTAGTTTTGTACATGTTGAAGCCAATGATATTCCCGCTTGGGAAAAAGATGGTGTATCATACAAGCTGATTGCTGGAGAAGCTTTTGGCAAACAATCACCAGTTCCAGTTTACAGTCCGTTATATTTTATTGAAATCAAAAGTACCACAGCACAAACAATAAGTATTGGAAAAGATTTGTTTGGCGAAAGTGGCCTGTATATTCTAGAGGGAAGCATCAAAAGTGGAGGACATACTTACGATTCTAAACAAATACTGATTGCAAACGACAGCACATTATGTGAATTTGAAATAGCAGCTAATACAACCGTTTATATATTTGGAGGAACTCCATTTCCAGAAGAACATTTCATTTTTTGGAATTTTGTTTCATCTGATAAAGAACTAATCGAAAAAGCAAAAAAAGACTGGACTGCACAAACTTTTCCTAAAGTTCCTGGAGAGACCGAATTTGTTCCATTACCTGAACCTAAAATGAGATAACTTATGAACACAATCACAGCAAGTATTGACACCAGAAAATATCGGACGGAAATAAAATCGGCTAGCGGTAATATTGTTATCGCGGATGAACCCCAAGAAGTTGGAGGAAAAAATTTAGGCTTCTCCCCTTCTGAATTATTAGCATCTGCATTGGCATCCTGTACGTTAATCACATTACGCATGTACATTGACCACAAACAATGGGATGTATCAGAAATCAATATCGCAGTAGATTTTGAGAAAAACGCAGAACAAAATGTTTCCTTATTGACACGTAAAATCGAAATAACAGGAAATGTTGATGAAGCCAAAAAACAAAGGCTTTTAAAAATTGCCAATAGCTGTCCGATACACAAAACACTTACAAATACGATACAAATACAAACCACTTTAGACTAAACATCATGGAAATAGAACAAATAAACGAAGACAGAAAAGGATATTATAAAGCAGTAGAAGACGGAAAAGAAGCTGGATTAATGACCTATACTTGGGCTGGAGACACCAAATTTATAATCGACCACACCGAAGTTAATGCAGACTTTAATGGTAAAGGCGTTGGAAAAAAACTAGTTATGTCTGCAGTAGCCTATGCACGAGAAAATAATCTAAAGATTATTCCGCTATGTCCATTTGCGAAAAGCGTTTTTGATAAGACAGAAGAAATAAGAGATGTGTTATTTCATTAATTAAAGACACTGAGGCACTAAGTCTCTAAGTTTTCAAGGTAAGGACGCACTGGGTAGAGACGCACTTCAGTGCGTCTCTAGAAAGAGAGTATCTTCGATGCTCTCTTTCTAAAACCAGCCCATTCCTACTTTTTTTTATCCTTATTTCCAAAAGTCCGCCAAAAGAATTACATTTGCATGTAATTTAAACCTAGACTATGACAAGGATAATTACAATTTTCTGTTTTCTTATAGCTCAGATTGGCTTTTCTCAATCAACAGCAACCTACTTAGATAAAATTAGAAACAACGAAGCGGCCTTAACTGCTTTCTTTTCTCAGATGCCAAAAGGCGGTGATTTACATCATCATTTCTCAGGTTCTATCTATGCCGAACCTTTACTAGAAAGAGCCATTGCAGAAGATTTCTATTTAAATTTAGAAACAATGCAAGTTTTAAAAACCAAACCTGAAAAAGGAAATTGGGAGACTTTTTCTTCAATTAATAAAAGAGACAAATTAGAATATTACAAACAACAAATCATGCAAGCGTGGTCTGTAAAAGACTATAATGGTATTTCTGTTCCTTCTGATGATTTATTTTTTGACTCTTTCGAAAAATTCTCACCAACTATCGACGGACATTTTGCTGAAGGCTTGTTAGAACTTAAAAACAGAGCGATAAAAGAAAATGTAAGCTATATCGAAACACAACTAAACACAATTCCATGTGATATGAATGTGGGTGATTTAGCTGATTTTAATACTAAACTAAGAAAAGCTGCTGCTCAAAAAGATGAAAAAGCACTTTTCAAATTGCTAAATACTCTTTACAAATCATTGCAGAACAAAAAAGCTGATAAATATGCTGACGATTTCAACACCAACTTTATAGCTAAATTACACCAAGACCTTAAAATCGATGATGCAAATTTCACTATGCGTTATCAAAACTTTGTGTTACGTTTTATGGAGCCAGTAGATTTATTCAAAAATCTTGTAATTGCTTTTATTTCTGCTGACGAAAGCAAATTGATAGCGGGTGTAAACATTGTTTCTCCAGAGCATGGCGAAACCTCTATGAAAGATTATTGGTTGCACATGGTTATGTTTAAATACTGCCATTCTCGTTTTCCAGATGTAAAATATACACTTCACGCAGGTGAGCTTACATTAGGATTGGTTCAGCCAGAAGAGTTAACATGGCATATTACTGCTGCAATACATACTGCAGGAGCAAATAGAATCGGACATGGGGTAGATATCGCTTACGAAGAGAACTCGTATGATTTATTGCGCCATATGGCAAAGAATAACATTCCGATTGAAATCAACTTAGTAAGTAATGAATTTATTCTAAAGGTTAAAAATGCGCGCCATCCATTTACTTTATACAAAGAATTTAATGTTCCAATTGTTATTAGTACAGATGATGCAGGGATCTTAAGAACGAATATGACTGAGCAATACGTTTTATTAGCCAGCAGATATCAGGATGTTTCTTATGCAACGATTAAACAATACGTTTACAACAGTATCGATTATAGCTTTATTCAGGAAGATGCCGTTAAAAAGCAATTGCGAAAAGACCTTGATGAAAGATTCAAGACTTTTGAAGCCAAATTTTCAGATAAATAAAATATGATTCTAGAGGCTGCCTTCTTATTTGTAAAAGAAAATCAGGAAAAAGATTTTGAGTGTGATTTTGCCAAAGCAGGTCAGTATATTTCATCTATTGATGGGTATATAGGACATACGTTGCAAAAATGCATAGAACAACCTAACAAATATCTTTTATTGGTGAATTGGAGAAATCTCGAAGATCATACAATTGGTTTTAGAGAATCAGCAGCATATCTAGAATGGAAGAAATTATTGCACCATTATTATGAACCGTTTCCTATTGTAGAACATTTTGAAACGGTTTTTGAAAACAAAAAATAATATTCGAAAATGAATATAAAACTTATTGCGATTGGTAAAACCGATAATAAATCGCTACAAACTTTAATTGATGATTATACCAAACGGTTGTCTTTTTACATCAAATTTGATTTGGAAATTATTCCAGATATCAAAAATGTAAAAAACTTATCTGAGAGTCAGCAAAAAGAAAAAGAAGGGGAATTGATTTTGGCAAAATTAGCGCCAACAGATCAATTAATTTTATTGGATGAAAACGGTAAAAACTTCTCAAGCGTAGGTTTTTCAGAAGAATTACAAAAGAAAATGAACTCGGGTATTAAAACACTTGTTTTTGTAATTGGTGGACCTTATGGATTTTCGGATACTGTTTATAGCAAAGCACAAGGGAAAATTTCACTTTCATTAATGACATTTTCCCATCAAATGGTGCGTTTGTTTTTTATTGAACAACTGTATCGTGGTTTTACAATTTTAAGAAACGAGCCTTACCATCATCAATAAGGAGTTTCTAGTTATTGCTTACTAATAAATAATATCTTCTTTATAATTTATAAACACTAATTCAGGTTGCTTCATTTCTAACTTATTGATAAGAATTTTACATTGAACATATTCTTCGTAAGTCATATTCTTATCATATGAAAATGTAATTTGTGCTTTTGGATTTATAATCAAACTATCTAAAAAAGGCTTCAGGTTTTCCTTCGGAAAATCATAAGTCTTTTTTCCTTTATATTCAATTTTTCCGTTTTTCTTAAAATACAATTGGCTTACATTCTTACTAGCTTCACCTAGTTTATAATATACATCTGTAAAAGGCAAAAACGCCATATTCTTACCAATTGTATCTGCGTAAGTATAATAATTTTGAGCGTTTTCGTTTTTATGAGCAGAATCTGCTCTCTTTTTCTCTTGAAGTTTCATTACTTCAGGAATCACAATTCTTAGAGGCAAACGCTTATCAATATTAAAAAGCCAATTAGTCGAAATAATACTGTTTTTTCTATTTACTTCTGCCAAAGTGTCTTTGCCTTCTGTTCTAAAAAAGATATAAATAGGTGAATGATCTAACACCTCTTTTACAACAGATAGATTTGCTTTTGGTAGTAAAACATCTTCCTTTTTTCCACAAGAAAAAAGAACAAAAACGAAAATTAAACTTAAGTATTTCATATTTTAAATTCTATTATATTAATTCATTAGCAAAATTTTCACCACATCTATTTACAATTCAGATAGCTTAAGAAAATTAACTTATAGATAAATAACGCAAGACTATGCGAAAAAAATATTTTTCTTAAATCATCTTAGATTATCACTTCAATTCCGATTTCTATCAAAACTATGTGTCTATGTGTTAAATGCTTTTTTACGCCCCGAGCGAATCAAATTGAAGAAGTAATTGCACCAAATGAGTTAAACGGCTATCTTATTATACAAAGTAACACATTCCATTGCTTCTTTCACATCATGAACGCGCAGGATTTTTGCTCCTTTTGTCAAAGAAATAGTGTTTAATACCGTTGTTCCGTTTAATGCTTCTTGCTGGCTTGTATTTAATTCTTTGTATATCATTGATTTTCTAGAAAACCCAGCTAAAACAGGCAATTCTAACAGATTAAACAATTCCATTTTTTGCAAAACTTCATAATTCTGATCCAGTGTTTTAGAGAAACCAAAACCAGGATCTAATATGATATCGTTTATGCCTAAATTACGAGCTTGAGCTACTTTTTCTGAAAAATAAAAAAGCATATCTTTTACAATATCATCATATTCAGTAAGGCTTTGCATCGTTTGTGGTGTACCTCGCATATGCATCAAGATATACGGAACATTGTATTTGGCAATAACCTCAAACATTTTATCGTCTAGATTACCTCCAGAAATATCATTGATAATAGCAGCTCCATTTTCAATACACGCTTTTGCAACTTCACTTCTAAAAGTATCTATTGAAAGTAATGCGTCTGGAAAATGACTTAAAATCAATTTTACAACAGGAACAATTCGGTCTAATTCTTCTTCTTCCGAAACAAACTCGGCACTTGGCTTACTCGAATATGCGCCAAGATCGATAAATGTAGCCCCATCAGAAAGCATTTTTTCTACTTGAGATAGTATTGCTTGATTGCTATTGTATTTTCCACCATCAAAAAAAGAGTTTGGTGTTACATTTAAAATTCCCATTACCTTAGGAACTGACAAATCAATGAGTTGTCCTTTGCAGTTAATCAACATAGTTTTATGTTTTTTAGTCTAAAGCTTCAAGTTGCAAAACGTTTTCTAACAGATTTTAACCTGAAACAAACAAAACTTGAAACTTGAAACAAAACTTTTAAAAATTTTATCCTTATTTTTGAAGAAATTTAGACAAATATACATCAATAATGAAGAATACTCCACAAGAATACGATAATGTAATTGCGATTTGTCGTTCCCTTTTTATCAATAAAATGAAAGACTATGGTAGTGCGTGGCGCATATTAAGGTTGCCTTCATTAACAGACCAAATCTTTATAAAAGCGCAACGAATTAGAAGCTTGCAAGAAAATGAAATTCGTAAAGTTGACGAAGATGAAAAAGGAGAATTCATAGGAATCATCAACTATTCTGTAATGGCATTAATTCAATTGGAGTTAGGTGTTGCAGATCAACCTGATTTAGATGTAGAAAAAGCAACTGAATTATACGATGCTAAAGTAAAAATTACTAAAGAATTGATGCTTGCAAAAAACCATGATTACGGTGAAGCATGGCGTGATATGCGCGTAAGCTCTTTAACTGATATTATTCTTCAAAAATTACTTCGTGTTAAACAAATAGAAGATAATAAAGGAAAAACTTTAGTATCAGAAGGAATTGATGCTAATTATCAGGATATGATTAACTACGCTGTTTTTGCATTGATATTAGATCCTTTGGAAACAAAAAAATAATTCCTATTTTGTAACCTTCAAAAAAACTTAAACTTAAAACCTACATGAAAAATATAATTACACAATTCTCAAGAATATTTGTTGGAGTATTATTTATTATTTCTGGATTAATAAAACTAAATGATCCTGTTGGATTCTCTTATAAATTAGCAGAATACTTTAGCGAACCAGTTTTCAACATGCCTTTCTTAGAACCATTATCACTTGGATTAGCCTTGTTTTTAGTAATTCTAGAAGTTATTTTAGGAGTGATGTTGCTTATTGGTTACAAATCTAAAACAACAATTTGGAGCTTATTAATCCTTATAATCCTTTTTACTTTCCTTACTTTTTACTCAGCCTATTTTGATGTAGTAAAAGATTGTGGCTGTTTTGGTGATGCTTTGCATTTAACACCTTGGCAATCATTTACGAAAGATATCGTTTTACTATTCTTCATTTTAATATTATTCATTAATAAAGAATTAGTTAAGCCTTTATTCAGTAACAGAGTTCAAAATATGATTACTTACGTAAGTATCTTTTTGTGCATTTTTATGGGAATTTGGGTATTGAAACATTTACCAATAAAAGATTTCCGTCCCTATAAAGTAGGTTCAAACATCGAAAAAGGAATGGAGATTCCTGAAGGAGCACCACAATCAGTAGTTGAAATGATTTTTATTTACAATGCTAATGGTGTAAACAAAGAATATACTGAGAAAGATCTAATGAATATTCCAGAAGGAGCAACTTTTGTAGACCGTAAAGACAAAGTAATCACAGAAGGTTACGTACCTCCTATTCATGATTTCTCTATGGAAAAAGATGGTGTAGACCACAAAGACCAATTCTTAAAAGAGCCAAAACTAATGATTTTTGTTACTTATGATTTAACTCTTTCTGAGCCAGCTGGTATGGAAAAATTAGAGAAATTAAATGAAGAAGCTAAAGCAAAAGGATACAAAGTAATTGGTATGACAGCTTCGGGACAGGATGAAATTGCTGCAGCAAAAAAACAATATAAACTAAATGTTGATTTTTACTTTTGTGATGCAATTACTCTTAAAACAATCGAAAGAGCTAATCCTAGTATTGTAATCTTAAACAATGGAACTGTTGCTCAAAAAGTACATTACAATGATATTAAAGATTTAAAATTATAAAAATTTTTAAATTTTAAAGCAATAAAAACTTGCATCAATGAGCCTAAATTAGTGTTTATTGATGCATTTTTTTTATGTACATTTGAAAGTACATCTTTAAAATTAACATTATGAGCAAACCCCAAAACGTTGCGTTTATTTTATTCTTTATGCTTTTAAGCACTTTTAGTTTCGGACAATCAAAAGTAAAAGACACAACACAAGCCTATGTTTTTTTTATACATAATAAGTTTCTTGAAGAAAATGATTTAAATGCTAAACATCCTGAGTATGGAAGAGCAGAATACAATGAAATCATTAAATCGTTTAAAGATGATAATTTTATTGTTTTTAGTGAAATTAGAACCCCAAAAACTGATTTCGATAAATTCGTTAGAAAAAATGTAAAGCAAATTAATTCTTTAATAAAAAAAGGCGTTAAACCTAATAAAATAACAGTAATAGGTACTTCTAAAGGAGGTTATATCGCACAATATATTTCTACTTATTTAGCAAATCCCGACGTTAATTTTGTATTCATTGGATGTTTCACAGATGCAGATATAGAACAAATCCCTGATTTAAATTATTGTGGAAACATTTTAACAATCTATGAAAAATCAGATATTTATGGTGTTTCGGCACTAAAAAGAAAAGAAACCTCGAAGTTAAAAATCAATCATTTTAAAGAAATTGAATTAAATACAAATCTGAAACATGGCTTTTTATACAAAGCCTTAGACGATTGGATTGTACCTAGTAAAAAATGGGCAAATGGCAATTATAAATAAATACAGCAATCAAAAAATTGTAAGCCATTTAAGTGCCTTAGAAATCACCGTTGGAGCTAATTCAACTGGTGTTTTCTCTTTATAACTCATCTTGTAAAACATATTCTCACACCAAAATTTCGATTAAAATAAAGTGTTCAATAACAATTCTGAGACAGAAATCATTAAGTCCTTTTTATACATAAGCCTGACGTTTTTTTTCATTTAAAATTCTTTTTAAAACGAAAATCGAATCTGTTTTTAAAAATTATTTTAGCTCAGATGCTCCTTATTTGCCTGTAAAACCAATTCCAGCCCACAACTATTACGATTTCATTTTGCTTTTTGTAACCAAAATTGTTCAATTTGTGACAAAACAAAGACGCCTTCAAATTTTGTTAATCTCTATTTCTGTTTCGATTTGTTTGTTTAACTTTGGTAAAAAATATACATCTATGAAAAAAATAGTTCTATTGTTTATTGCTTTTGCTACGTTTTCTTGTACAAATGCACAAAAAACTGCTTTCTCTAAAGAAGCCCTATCAGAAAAATTATTAGCTACTGATAATAGTCAAGTTGCATTCAAAGACATATTAAAAAAATACAAAGGAAAAACTTTGGTAATCGAAGTTTGGGCATCTTGGTGTGGAGATTGTATCAAAGCAATGCCTAAAGTAAAAGAATTACAAGCAAACAATCCAGATGTAGCTTACTTATTCCTTTCGGCTGATAAAACAGCTGAAAAATGGAAAGCTGGAATTGAGAAACACGACATAAAAGGAGATCATTATATGATGAATGATGGAATGAAAGGTGTTTTTGGAAAAGCTATGGATCTAGATTGGATTCCTAGATACATCATTGTAGACAAAAAAGGTGAAATTGTTTTGTATCGTGCAATCGAAACCGACTTTGAAAAAATCAATCAAACGTTACAAAGCTTAAAATAATAGTATAAAATTTCAAAAAAATAAAAATAAAACAAACCGAGATGAGAAAGAAAATTGTTGCAGGAAACTGGAAAATGCATAAAAACGCAGAACAAACTGAAGATTTATTAAACGAGTTAATTGCTAAATTACCAACTGTAAGTGAGACTCAAGTAATTGTTGCTCCTACTTTTGTAAACTTAGCTTCTGCGGTTGCACATTTAGAGTTTACAACTATTGAGGTTGCTGCACAAAATGTACATCAAGCTGAAAGTGGTGCTTTTACAGGAGAAGTTTCTGCAGATATGATAAAAAGCGTTGGTGTAGACTATGTAATTCTTGGACACTCTGAGCGTAGAGCTATATTCAAAGAAACAGATGCACTTATTGCAAACAAAGTGGATACTTCATTAAAACATGAATTAACGGTTATTTTCTGTTTTGGAGAAGAATTAAAAGATCGTCAAACAGGAAACCATTTTAATATTGTTGAAAATCAATTAAAGGATGGTTTATTCCAAATAGAAAAGGAATCTTGGGCTAATGTAATCCTTGCTTACGAGCCAGTTTGGGCTATCGGAACAGGAGAAACTGCTTCACCTGAACAAGCACAAGAAATGCACGAATTTATTAGAGAAACTGTACGTAAAGCTTTTGGAAAAGAAATCGCAGAAGAAGTTTCTATTTTATACGGAGGAAGTGTAAAACCAGAAAATGCAAAAGAAATTTTCTCTAAACCAGATGTAGACGGTGGTCTTATTGGTGGAGCTGCCTTAAAAGCAGATGATTTTGCTGCTATTGTAACAGCAATCTAAAATTCCTTTATATCATACAAAATGGTTTGAGAGAGACGCGTTTAACCGCGTCTCTCTCAAACCATTTTTTTTTTCGGATTATTTACGTGATAAAATTTCATTATATTTGAGAATACAATTAATTGGAATTCAAAACAATAACCATATTCTAATTCATTTAATTGTTATTAACCTATTAAATTCAAAAAGATGAAATTTACAAGAAAAGCACATGCCAACTGGAAAGGCACCGGAATGGAAGGAAAAGGGACTATTAGTACACAGAGCACTACTTTAGATAATGCTCAACTATCATTTAAGACACGTTTTGAAAATGGTGTAGGAACAAATCCTGAAGAATTGATCGCAGCAGCTCATTCTGGCTGTTTTACGATGCAATTAAGCTTTTTACTATCAGAAGCAGGTTACACGCCAGAAGATTTGCATACAGAGGCTACTGTAACTTTTGAAGATGGCACAATAACACAGATAAATTTAGATCTTAAAGGAAAAGTTCCAAATATTTCAGAAGAGGAGTTTTCTAATACAGCTTTAAAAGCCAAAGAAATTTGTCCTATATCTAAGTTATTAAATACAAACATCACTTTAACTGTAAATCTACTTAAATAAAAAAAATCTTCCGATAAAAATAGTTTGTAGACCGAAGTATACAAAACAAAACCAGCATAATTAATTGCTGGTTTTTTATGATTCTTATCCTCAAGATTCTTCTTTTTTTCACCTCCCATAAACAAGGTTTTATTCTATTACAAATAAGTAAACAATTAACTCCTTACTTTATTTTCTACTACTTTAGCTGAGTAGAGTCACGTCAATGGCTCCCTGAACAAAAGACCTATTTAATCCTATTTGTAATAAATTAAGAAAAATAATTCTTCCATACATCTAAGCGTTTATCATATCATAATTTGTCAATTATTTTATTTACCTCACCTTCTATTAGCTTATAATCTTCACAAATTTTAAGACTACTCTCACTTGTTCTTTCCCCTCGCAAAGACTGTCCTATAAATTGTACAGAGAAACCATATTTTTCTACAAGTTTTTTTATAATTACAGGATTGTAACTATTATAACCTTTTTTTTGTCTATTATTCGTCATTACTTTATTTGTTTAAAATTACCTAACAACTACCGAAGTATCTTATATCAAAAAAGTAAATATAGTGTAATTTTCTACATAATAACAATTAATATGTAAGAATTTGATTATTTAGAAGCCATCAAGAACTACTTTAAAAGAAACTTCAAAATTTATATTTAATAATGACTTAGTTTTTTCTAATTATTCTCAAGACAATAAAAGTAAAATAACTCTTAAAAAGCAGGGATTAATAAAAAATCATTAACTAAGAAACATTATATTTATAACAACCAAAAAAAAGGAATACCAAAACTAACCATCTAAACTATTGTAATTATGGAAATCTACAAAAGAGACAAGAAAGTAAGAAGTAAAAAACTAAAAGCAAGAGTAGATTTAACTGCAATGGTAAGTGTTTCATTTTTACTGATTGCATTCTTCATGATCACAACCGAATTAGACAAACCTAAAACATTGAGTTTATGTTTACCTGAGAAAGATCCTAACTATTACAGAAATTATGGTTGTGGAGGAATACATGAAACTCGTATTATAACCATATTGCTTGATGACAATGATCAAATTGTTTCCTATTACGGTCTTTTAGAATGGCCAATAGATGGCCCTAAACAAATTAAATATGGGAAAGATGGAATTCGCAAAGAACTATACTACAAGAATAAATCTATTCTAGAATATTCCGCACAAATGGGAAGACCTAAAAACGGAGCCATTGTTATCATAAAACCCAGTAAAAAATCCAACTATAAAAATCTGGTTGATATTCTTGATGAAATGGCAATTGCCAAAATTCAGAATTATACAATTGTAAATGATTTTACACCCGAGGAATCAAAATTATTAGCATCTAGATAAAAGAGCAGTTTGTAGTTTGCAGTTCTCAGTCGCAGTTTACAGTTTACAGTCTCAGTACAGAACTTGAAACAGCATGAAAGTTGCAGTTTACAGTCGTAGTTGTCAGTCACAGTATAAAACTTTAAATACGCTTCGACTCCGCTCAGCGTGACAACATGAAACAGTCGCAGTTTTCAGGTATCAATACGAAAACCTGTGGAGTAGCAAGAACTTTTTTTGTTCGAATTCTTTTTAACCACAATATTGTCTTTCTGAGGAACGAAGAATCTCCGCAAGAAACTAACGCAAAGTATTCCGAGATTGTCGAGCTATTTAGATGCGATTACTTTGTCTATTCACTATCGCTCGGTTTTTGTTCCACAGACGGAAGTTTGAGATAAGACGAGCCTTTAGAGAATTAAGACTGGAGTAATGAATGATTCTTTTGAAGTCCTTTTTGTATTAGCCTCTTTATAATATTACTTCATTTATTTGCTATTACTCGGGTCTTCGTAGCTTAGAAGGACAAGATTGAGGAGATAATGCAAAATTCCATGAAAAAACTGTTTTATGTTAGCTACTTGTGGAGATTCTTCGTGCCTCAGAAAGACAAGATTGTGGGTAATTCAGATTCTATAAAAAAGCTGTATTGTATTAGCCCGTTTTTGGAATTACTTTGTCTATTCACTATCGTTCAGGTCTTTGTTCTTTTTTTACTCCTCCTCTCTTTTGTGTTAGCGGTTTGATGAGATTTTTGTCTCCCCACAGGTTTTCTCGTATTTATTCAGTTTTCAGTCACAGTGCCATCCTGAGCGGAGTCGAAGGACTGTCACAATACAAAACTTGAAACCTAAAACTCAAAACACACTTCGACTCAGCTCAGCATGACAACTTGAACCAAAAAAAAAGTCCCACATTGCTGTGGGACTTTCTATATATAAAAAAACTAAGAATTATTTTTTCTCTGTTTTTTCCATTTTAGCTTTTAATGCAGCTAATACATCATTGTTATCTCCTAAAGTTGCAGCTGGTGCATTTGTAGATGAGTTAGATGAAGTATTTTCAGTTGCAGTTTTCACATTTTTCTCTTCTTCTTCACGGAAGATAGCAGTATGAGAAGCAACAACTCTTTTGAATTCTTTGTTAAATTCGATTACTTTGAAATCAGCAGATTCACCTTTTTTCAATTTCTTTCCGTCTTCTTTTTCAAGGTGACGAGTAGGAATGAAAGCAACGATATCATCTCCGAATTCTACAGTAGCTCCTTTGTCAACGATTTCAGAAATTTCACCATTGTGGATAGTTCCTACAGCGAAAGATTCTTCGTATTGATCCCAAGGATTAGGAGTAGTTTGTTTGTGACCTAAAGATAATTTACGTCCTTCAACATCTAATTCTAATACAACTACATCAAGTTTCTCACCAACATTTACAAATTCAGATGGGTGTTTAATTTTCTTAGTCCAAGATAAGTCAGAGATGTAGATTAATCCATCAATTCCTTCTTCTAATTCTACGAAAATACCAAAGTTTGTAAAGTTTCTAACGATACCTGTATGTTTAGAACCTACTGGGTATTTAGAAGTAATGTCAGTCCAAGGATCTTGAGTTAATTGTTTGATACCTAATGACATTTTACGGTCATCTCTGTCAAGAGTTAAGATAACAGCTTCAACTACATCACCAACTTTTACGAAATCTTGAGCAGAACGTAAATGAGTTGACCATGACATTTCAGAAACGTGGATTAAACCTTCAACACCTTCAGCAACTTCGATAAATGCACCGTAATCAGCGATTACAACTACTTTACCTTTTACTTTATCACCAATAGTTAAATTAGCATCTAAAGCATCCCATGGGTGAGCGTTTAATTGTTTCAATCCTAATTGAATTCTTGTTTTCTCATCATCGAAATCAAGGATTACAACGTTTAATTTTTGGTCTAATTCAAGAACTTCACTTGGGTGGTTGATTCTACTCCAAGAAAGGTCAGTAATGTGAATTAATCCATCAACACCACCTAAGTCAATAAATACACCGTAAGAAGTAATGTTTTTAACAACACCTTCTAATACTTGTCCTTTTTGTAATTGACCGATGATCTCTTTTTTCTGTACTTCGATATCAGCTTCGATAAGCGCTTTATGAGATACAACAACGTTTTTGAATTCGTGGTTAATTTTTACCACTTTGAATTCCATCATTTTGTTTACATATACATCGTAGTCTCTAATTGGCTTAACGTCAATTTGAGATCCAGGTAAGAAAGCTTCGATTCCGAAAACGTCAACGATCATACCACCTTTAGTTCTGCATTTTACAAAACCATTAACGATTTCACCTGTTTCGTTTGCAGCGATAACTCTATCCCATGATTTGATAGTACGTGCTTTTCTATGAGACAATACTAATTGACCTGTTTTATCCTCACGGATGTCAATTAATACTTCTACTTTGTCACCTACTTTTAAGTTTGGGTTGTAACGGAATTCGTTTAATGAAATAACACCTTCCGATTTTGCATTGATATCAACGATAACGTCTCTATCTGTAATTCTAACAACTACACCTTCTACTACTTCTTCTTGATCTGTAGCGATGAAAGTTTTTGATACTAAGTCTTCGAATTCTTGTAAGTTTTTCTCATCTACTGCATCGATACCTTCTTCGAAGTTATGCCAGTTAAAATTTGCTAAAAACTCTTCTTGTGATTTTAATTGTTCAGACATGCTGATAAAAAATTTGTATTCTGTTTCTCTCGAGTTTCTTAAAGCGATAGAAAAAACAGAAGTTGTTTTACATAAATAGTTGATTCCTAATGGAAACTCTTCTCCACCAAAAGGTCTGCAAAATTAATACATTTATTTGTACTGACAAAATAAATCAAGATGATTATCAATCAATTGATGAAGAGCAGGAACTTTAAGGGTTCGCAAGACCTAAACTCCCGCTTTCGCCTTTATCTTTCCCTGTCCAAAAAAGCCAGAAAAAGGATATCGGATTAAATGAAATTCACTGAACTCCGATTAAAATAAAAAACTAAGTGAAGTAATCGGGGCTAAATTAGAGGCTTAGTGCTTTTTAAGATCTTTTGAGAAAGGTTCTACTAGATCTAAGTAAAGACCTACTCAGTTTCAAAAAAAAACATATTAAATCTCAATATATATATTTAATTTTACCAATTAAAAGCCTCCAATGAAATCAGAAGAAAACTCTAAACCTAGCCTACTCGCAATAGTAATAATGACTTTATTCTCCATTTCTACATTAATGATGATGTTATTTATATTTGAATTCTCAAGCAATTACAAAATAATCAAAGAACAAAATCAGTTCAAAAAAATAAAAGTAAAAATAGATTCTTCAGAAGTAATTAGATCATCAAGTGGGAAAAGTTCCTCCTCCTCTTATACGACTTATTATTATTTCGATAAAGGTTCTTCTTTAAAAATTCAAGATACTAAAGGCGCACTTTTTAGCTACAACTCCCCAAATTACGAGATACAAAAATATATGTCTAACCACATGGACTCTATAAACCTATGGCATTTAAATAAAGAAAACATAAAGTATGCTCCTGAAAATGAAACAAAAATTAATACCTCCGAAGAATCAGAAAACAATTTAAGAGTTAGTATTTATTTCCTTATTTATGTCATATTCACAACTCTAGTATTTAAATTTAACAAACAAATTTTCAAAAAAGAAGACACTAAAGAGTAGCGAAAACACCTCAAAGAAAAGATTATAAAAAAGCACACATCATAACCAAAATACAGACCTAACCCGTTTTGAAACGCGTTAGATCTAAAAGTTTTCCTTATTTTTACTTTATGGCTATGACACTCGAAGAAATAAAATTAAAAACTGATACTTTCCACAAAAATGGACAAGTTATCAATGCCGTTTATTGGCTTTTAAAAAAGTACAATTTAAAAGCTTCTAATCTTAAAGGATTTGAGTTTAGAGAAAAAGCCGAACCTAGCTTTATCCTAATGACTACCGAAGGCGACTTTGGAAAACCACAAATTATCAGGATTCCAGAAAACACTTTCGAATTCCCTCTGGAATTAATGCTATCATTAATTGCTCATGAAATAGTCCATGTAAACCAAAAGACTATAAAACCTTATGTCTTGGATAAAAACGAACGAGAATGGCAAGCTTACCATGAAATGAACTTCAATATATTATTTCCACAGCTTCCAGAAATCTCCAATTTTCATAAAAAATTCTTCGCCAACAAAGGTTTAGAATATTACAACCGAATGGGAGAAGGTTCTGAACTGCAACAAAAATATGCTGAACAGAAAAAGCAAGTAGAAGATTTGATTGCTTCGCTAGAATAAACCTTAACAATACACAGAACAAACCTAAGAAAATTCAAAAAAACCTGTTAGGTTTACTAAATTCAACTTAATAAAAAAACCCCAATAGCTTTTAAAAGCTATTGGGGTTTTGAAATTATATCTTTGTCTTAGTGACTCATATTTTCAATCTCTTTTGGATCATGTTTGTGCTTAAACAAAATAGCGAAAGCAATTGCAATAACTAATGCATAAACAGCGAATGATAGCCAGATGTGATGCCAATCTTTCATTAATATTTCACTTCCAAAAACGCCATCAGCAGAAACTGTGTTTCCATGACTATTTACAAACTCTAACATCTTAGAATTTGTAGGTTCTGTTTCTAGAAATCCAGCCAATTCTGTTGTGTTACTAAATGATTTTGTAAAGAAACGATCAATTGCCCATCCTGAAGTTAAACTTCCTAAAACAGCACCTATTCCGTTTGTCATCATCATAAATAATCCTTGTGCCGAAGAACGGATTTTAGAATCAGTATTACTTTCTACAAATAATGAACCTGAGATATTAAAGAAATCAAATGCCATTCCGTAAACAATACACGACATAATAATCATCCATAACCCATTTACAGGATCTCCAAAAGCAAATAATCCAAAACGCAATACCCAAGCAAGCATACTAATAAGCATTACTTGTTTGATACCAAAACGTTTTAAGAAAAATGGAATTGCCAAAATAAACAAGGTTTCTGAAACCTGCGAAATCGACATTATAATAGTAGAATACTGAATTACAAACGAATCTGCATATTTTGGAAAATGTTTAAACTCATCTAAGAAAACGTCTCCGTAAGCATTCGTTAATTGTAAAGCACCTCCTAAAAACATAGAAAACACAAAGAACAATGCCATTTTATAGTTTCCAAATAGCTTGAAAGCCTCTAATCCTAATGTTTCAACCAACGAAGCATCTTCTTTAGTTAAACGTTGTGGTTCACATTTTGGTAATGTAAAAGCATAAATCCCTAGAATTAATGCTCCAACTCCCCCAATGTAAAACTGATATTCATTTGATTTACTTCCGCTTAGATTAGTAATCCACATAGCAACAATAAAACCTATAGTTCCCCATACACGAATGGGTGGAAAATCTTTTACTATATTTTTATTATTTAATTTGAGCGAAGTGTACGAAATTGAATTACTCAATGCAATTGTAGGCATATAGCAACACATTGCTATAAACATCACATAAATAAAATTATCCGGAGTTGTTACTTGTGCTATTACGAATAATACAAGAGCATAAACTATATGCAAACCACCATATAACTTTTCGGCATTAATCCATCTATCCGCAATAATCCCTGTAAGAGTTGGCATAAATAAAGAAGCAATTCCCATGGTACCGAAAACTAAACCAAACTGGGTTCCTTCCCAATTTTTTGTTCCAAACCAATAATTCCCGATTGTAATAAGCCACGCTCCCCAAACAAAAAACTGAAGAAAGCTCATTATAATCAATCTGTTTTTAATTCCCATATCGATGAATTGTCTTTAAAATAAAATTAGGCGGTAAAACTACTATTTAAAATGAAATCTGCAAAGAATTAAATTGTTTTTACAACATCATTTACTAATTCCATAACTGCTACAAACTGCTCTTCCTTGTTTAAGTAAGAATTATCGATTTCTATAGCGTCATCGGCAATTACAAGTGGCGAGTCTTCACGATGTGAATCTATGTAGTCTCTTTCTACCACATTTTTTAAAACTTCCTCGTAAGTCACATTATCACCTTTTTGTTGTAGCTCATCAAAACGCCTTTGCGCACGGGTTTCTGCACTGGCTGTCATAAATATTTTAAGTTCGGCATCAGGAAAAACTACCGTTCCTATGTCTCTACCATCCATAACAATTCCTTTATTTTTTCCCATTTCTTTTTGCTGTTCTACCAATTTAGAACGCACCTGAGAAACTTCAGCAACTTTACTTACAAAACTAGAAACCTCAATTGTTCTAATTTCATTTTCTACATTTTCTCCATTCAAAAACATTTCACCAAAACCTAATGCAGCATTATACTGAAAAACTAATTGGATTGAAGGTAAGCTAGCAACAAGCTTCTCTTTATCAAAAGAATCGGCACTAATATATCCGTTTTTCATTGCATACAATGAGACTGCTCTATACATTGCCCCTGTATCTACATATACATATTGTAATTCTTTTGCTAATTCTTTGGCCAAAGTGCTTTTGCCAGTCGACGAAAACCCATCGATTGCTATTGTTATTTTTTTCAAAATAGTCTTTATTGTTTTTTATTATTTTATGTTTTTCTAGTAGTAAATATCCATAATGATATTGGACTTAGAAGTATCAATTAATTTTTCGATTCTTTTAAAAAAGTCTTCATTAATCATTGGACAACCCTGACTATTTGAGATATAATAGTCTTGCTCTTCGCAAGGAACAGCCGAATAGTGATGTAAAACTATTGCTCTTTTTGATGCATTATTATTGCTTTGATCTAAACCTAATAGTCTATATGCTTTCCCGAAAATTCCCTTATATGCTCTTTCTACTGAGTACCTACCCAACGAAGTAGCTCTTGAGTTAGGGACATTACTAAATTTCAAATTCCCTCTTATTCCAGTTTCTGAGCCTGATCCGTGTGCTACAAGCCCCTCGTCTAAAATCACATTATTTACCAAATCGTAAACAAAAAAGCGATTTTTACCTGACTTTATTTTCATGTCTAACAAAAAAGCAATTTTAGTATTGTATTTAGAATTACTACCAATCATTGTTCTTAAGTTTCTAACTTGCTCATTAAGCCTAATGATTTCATCATCATTAGCACTTTCTTGTTGAAAAGTATTTTGTGAGTGGGTAAATAAACCCGACCAAAGAAATACTATTAAATAAAATATTTTCATAAACTTAATCTTGGAAATTAATCGTCAATCCAAAAAGATTTGTATTTGCTCCTAAACTATATCTGGAGTAAGAATAATTAAACTTTAGTTTATTTAATTTTAATCCAAAACCCAGTGACATTCCCGAAAAATTACGTTGTTCTAAAATTCGTAATTCTTCACCTCTTCTAAAATTATAACCTACACGAAAATTAAATGCTCTTTTTGGAAAAAGCTCTACACCCACAATTACGTGTCGCAATGCATTATTCAAAAAAGATACTTTTTCATCGTTAGTAGTGCCATCCATATTTGTCGTGCCTCGCTCCGGATTTGAGAAAGCAAGATTCCATTGTTGTAAATTCTCTAATGTAAGATGCCATCTAATTGGCACATTTTCTAGTTCTTGCGAAACTCCTGCTATTACCTCCAATGGCAATTTTTCATGAATACCTGAATAGGTACTAAATTGAGTTCCTATATTTCGAATTACCAAAGCCCAGTTTATATCATTTTTCTCATCGATATAAATCATTCCTAAATCTAGTGCTCCACCAAAAGAATGATAAGTCTCTAAAGTCGACGAAATTAATTTAGCATTTGCACCAATATGTATATCTGTGTATGGAATATTATAAGCATAACCAAAAGAAAGTGCTGCTTCGCTTCCTGTGAAATCCGAAGTTGCCAGTCCGTTTTCGTCATATCCGTCAAAATTTCCATAATTCACATAAGTAACCCCTACCTGAAACGTTTGCAAATGCTGATCATATGTATAAGCATAAGAACCACTTCCGTAGGTTACTTCTCCATAATAACTCCCATAATTTAAAGCAAGACGATTATTCATGTCCTGATTTAAAGTTGCTGGATTAAACAAAACCTGATTCACATCATCATCATAAATCGTAATTGTCTTACCTCCTAAAGCTGCTTGCCTTGGCGAAGGCATTAAATTTAAAAACTGATAAGTATACTTACCTCCTATTTGGCCGTAGGAAACGGTACAAAAAGTAAATAAATAAAAAAATCCCAGTTTTTTCAACATACTTATATATTGCTTTTTCTTTTACTAAAACGCAGCTACGAAGATAAAATTATAATATGACAAATAACAAATTGTCTTTTTCAAAATTATAATAAAAAATTCCAAATCCTAAAACTAAATACAATCAGTTTAAGAATTTGGAATTTTACAATTACTATTGTTCAATATTGTAAATCAAAATAAAATACATTATTTCAGCTCTTTAGCATTTTTTACTTTCTGATCTGTTAAAGCCAGTGCTAGTACTTCTCCCATCTCTTTTACATAATGAAAAGTCAATCCTTCTAAGTACTCTGGCTTAATTTCGTCAATATCACTTTTATTTTCATGACATAAAATGATCTCTTTAATATTAGCTCTTTTAGCTGCTAGTATTTTTTCTTTGATTCCACCTACTGGTAAAACTTTACCACGTAAAGTAATCTCACCAGTCATTGCCATATTTTTCTTCACTTTGGTTTGCGTCAATAATGACACTAACGAAGTTAACATAGCAATACCTGCACTCGGACCATCTTTAGGAGTAGCTCCTTCTGGCACGTGAATATGTATATTGTATTTCTGGAACAATTCAGGGTTTAAACCTAATTTCTTAGCATTTGCCTTAATATATTCCAATGCAATCGTAGCCGATTCTTTCATTACAGTTCCTAAATTCCCTGTAATTGTTAAAGCTCCTTTTCCTTCAGATATTAATGATTCTATAAAAAGAATATCACCACCAACACTTGTCCAAGCAAGTCCTGTAACTACACCAGCAACATCATTAGTTTCGTATTTATCACGTTCTAATCTTGGTACACCCAAAATGTTAACAACATCTTCGTCTGTTACTTTTTTATTATACTCTTCTTCCATTGCTACCGATTTGGCCGCATTACGAATTACTTGAGCAATTTTATTTTCAAGATTACGAACACCAGATTCTCTAGTGTATCCTTCAACAATTTTTTCTAATTGTTTCTTGCCAATAGTTAAGTCTTTTGTAGTTAAACCATGAGCCAAAAGTTGTTTTGGAAACAAATGCTTGCGTGCTATTTCTACTTTTTCTTCTATTGTATATCCAGACATTTTAATTACTTCCATTCTGTCTTTTAATGCTGGTTGAATAGCCGACATATTATTAGAAGTAGCAATAAACATTACTTTTGACAAGTCATACCCCATTTCTAGGAAGTTATCATAAAAAGCACTGTTTTGTTCTGGATCTAAAACTTCTAACAAAGCAGATGATGGATCACCACTATTACTACTTGAAAGTTTATCAATTTCATCTAAAACAAATACTGGATTAGAAGTTCCAGCTTTTTTCAAGCTTTGGATAATTCTACCTGGCATTGCTCCGATGTATGTTTTTCTATGACCACGAATCTCCGCTTCGTCACGTAAACCACCAAGTGAAATACGTACATATTCTCTACCTAAAGCTTCGGCAACAGATCTACCTATCGAAGTTTTACCAACTCCTGGAGGTCCTGTTAAACATAAAATTGGTGATTTCATATCATTTCGCAATTTTAAAACTGCCAAATGTTCAATCATTCTTTTCTTTACTTCTTCTAAACCAAAATGATCTCTGTCTAATACTTTTTGAGCTTGTTTTAAATCAAAATTATCTTTAGAGAATGTTCCCCATGGTAATTCTAAAAATAACTCTAAGTAATTTCTTTGAATTCCAAAATCAGGAGATTGCGGATTCATTCTACGCATTTTAGACAGCTCTTTCTCAAAATGTTTTTGCGTTTTTTCATCCCAAACTTTCTCTTTGGCTTTCTGGCTCATTTCGTCCATTTCTTCCTCCTGCGAAACGCCTCCCAATTCTTCTTGAATGGTTTTCATTTGCTGATGCAAGAAATATTCACGTTGTTGCTGATCTAAATCGAAACGAACTTTAGACTGAATGTCGTTTTTTAATTCTAATTTTTGCAACTCAACGTTCATGTAACGCAAGGTTTCAAACGCACGTTCTTTTAAGCCATTTATCGATAATAAATCTTGTTTCTCTTTTACCGATAAATTCATATTCGATGAAACAAAATTGATTAAAAACGATTGACTTTCAATGTTTTTAATTGCAAATGTAGCTTCCGAAGGAATATTTGGACTTTCTTTAATGATTTGAATTGCTAATTCTTTTATCGAATCTACAATAGCATTAAACTCTGTATCGTTTTTCTCCGGACGCGTTTCCTCAACCTCTTTCACATTTGCAGTAATATAAGGCTCTTCTGAAATTACTTCTGAAATTTCAAAACGCTTTTTACCTTGCAAAATAACAGTAATATTTCCGTCAGGCATTTTTAGTACACGAAGAATTCTCGCAACTGTTCCTACCTTATTGATATCGTCTTTTGATGGGTCTTCGTCTTCTTCGTTTATCTGAGAAACTACACCAATGATTTTATCACCAGCATTTGCATCGTTTATAAGTTTTATAGATTTATCTCTTCCTGCTGAAATAGGAATAACAACTCCTGGAAATAATACAGTGTTGCGTAAAGGCAAAATTGGTAACGAAAAAGGTAATTCTTCGTTATTCATTTCTTCCTCGTCCTCGGGAGTTAATAATGGTATTAAATCGGCTTCAGAATCAAACTCCTGAAGTGACAAATTGTCAATAGTAAGTATTTTATGATTTGACATAGTATAATATAAGTCGTTTTGTCATTAAAAAATAAATTCATCTTACAAATTATAAGATAAGCCAGCTGGGTTTTAAGTAAAACCACTACAGCCCCCCTATTTATTTGCACAACAATAAAAATAGACAATCATTGTGCCAAAACAGAGGTAAATAAGAATTTTGATTTATAAATAAATCTTAATCATTGTTAAATTATACGATTTTAAATTAATTTATAGTCCTAAAAAAAACAAGGCTGTTTTTTTGTTCTCACTTTCGGACACTATAATTATTTCAAGGTGTAAGTAAGCAATTCTGTAGTACTATCTTTAGTTGCTATTTTTATAATACCAATATTTTTTGAAACCCAATAATCTATAGACGATGTATAAGCTGTAGCTTCGCCAATTTCTTGCACTACTACTATTGTTTGCTGCACAATTCTAAATTTAATCACATCCTTATACTTTACTCCCTTAACTGTTAAAGAGATTCCTTTTTCTAGAATTGTACCTGTATAATCTACTGATGTATCTACAGTTGGAATTTGTAATGAATTATATGTTGTTTTATAAGTATAACGGCCAGTCCATGATTTATTTGGTTCTAAATAATCTTTTAAGAAAAGGGACTCATATGCGGTAGTTTCTCCTTTAATGTTACCTTGTTCAAAATGGAACTTATCCATTTTAATATAATAATCTCCTTTTTCTTTCCGCAAAGAATAAGACGATGTACTCATAATCCCTTCACTTTCTCCTACAAATTCATCAAATTTATAATAGATCTGACCATTTACATTTTCTGAAGAAATAATTTTCATTGAAGATTCTTTTCCATTAAAACTCGATATCCATTGATTTCCTATGGCAGTTGGCCAATAATCTCCTGTAAGACTCTTGCTCTCCGCTTCCTCTACAGAATCGCTTTGGCAAGAAGTGACAAGAAAAAATGAAAAAAAGAACGGTAGAGTAAAAACATTTTTTAAATCTTTCATAAATAGTAATTCGTTTGAAATTCAACCCCAAAAATAATGTGAAAAATTCTATTTAAGCACTATTTTTTAATCAACTTTTTCTTAACGCTATTTTTTAAATTAAATCTTTGTAACCAATCCCCTCTAATCGCTACTAACATAGCTGTGAACAACTTATATTTTTTTATTTAAAAATCAAAATAATTAATATTATTAACCTTTTGAGGGTTCAAAAACCACATGGCCTGATAAATATTTGTACTGATTTTCTTAATTAACACATCCGAATCAATCTTATCAGTGTTCAATTTATATTAGTTTCATTTTAAAAAGCAATAATAACTAAAGAGTTTCCTAATTTTATTTTAGCAAAAAAAATAAAAAAGTGTAACAAACCAAAAAAAGCAAAGTCATTACTAAAAACCATTAGAAGCTACTTGAATATAACTAACCAAAATATCGAAGAATTAATAACATTGTGCAAACAGAAGAATCAAAAGGCACAATTTGAAGTGTACAACAGATACTGTAAAGCTATGTATAATGTTGCGTATCGGATTGTTAAAGACGAACACTATGCTCAAGATGTTATGCAAGAAGGTTTTCTTAAAGCGTTTACCAAAATTGATGACTACAAGCAGGAAGTCGCTTTTGGCGCTTGGTTAAAGAAAATCGTAGTAAATTATAGTATCGATTTTTACAAAAAGAACAACAAATTTCAAGTAGAAGATCTTAGTAAAACACTATACCAAATTGAAGAAAATGATAGTTTCTTCCTTGAAAATATAGATTTAGACTCCCTTAAAGTAAAACATGTAATGGATGCTATTCTAGATTTGAAAGACAACTATCGAATGGTTTTGACCTTATTTTATATTGAAGGGTACGATCAAGAAGAAATAAGTGAAATACTAGACATTAGCTACTCCAATTGTAGAACTACATTGAACAGGGCTAAAAATAGTTTACGGAAAAAATTAGAAGACAACGAAATTACTTCTAAAAAAAACCTTGCATAAACAACCATCAATAAATGAAAAGAAGGAGATACTCGAGAACTCCTCTAAAATAAAATTCAGATACATGAAAAAGAAAAATGATGAATTAGGCCAATTATTTGAAAAATTTGAAAATCAATGGGACATTCAGGAAATGAAACCCCAACATGAAGTAGATTTTTTAAGTAAGTTAAACAAAGTAAAACCTAAAAAGAATTACATGATTACCTATGCTATTGCTGCTTCAATAGCACTTATGCTTGGAGTTTGTGTTTTTTTTAATTTAAATGATAAACCAAAAGAATTAAAATTTGCATCGCAAGAAACCAAAAGAACCGATTCTATTTTTAGCGTTTTAATTTCGAATGAATTAGAAAAACTTCATGACAAAAAATCTCCTGAAAATGAACAAATTATTGGTGACGCTCTTAAGCAAATGAAAACAATGGACAATGATTATGCAAAAATCATTACCGAACTACAAAAAAATGGCGAAAACAAACAAATTATTTACGCCATGATTAGCAATTTACAAACTCGTATTTCATTCTTACAAAATGTATTGAACCGTATCGATGAAAATGAAAAATTTAAAAATAGCACTCATGAAAAAACACTATAACATACTTATTCTATTATTCATACTTCCATTTCTTGGCTTTGCAAATGACGATGCCTATATCTCAAAACAAAAAGTTGTCAAAAAAACGTATATCGTTAACTCCGACGCAGGAATAGACATAGGCAACAAATACGGAAACATCTCTGTAACAACATGGAATGAGGATAAAATTGATATTGAAGTAAACATAAAAGTTTCTGGCAACAATGAAGACTGGGTAAATGAAAAATTAAACAGTATTGACATTACTATTACAGCATTAAAATCAATGGTTAGTGCTAGCACCAACATCGGAAAATCATCATTAAAAAGTGGAGGAAGCAGTAATAGCTTTGAGATTAATTACACCATCAAAATACCAAAAAACGGAACTGTAAAACTTAATAATAGATACGGAAATATTACCACCGGAGATTTAGCAGCAACAGCTGATATCTTTTGTAAATATGGTAAAATCAACCTTGGCAGACTAAATGGAGATGCAAACACGGTTCATATCGAATATTGTAAAAACTCAAATATAGAATACATCAAAGACGGAAATATCGAAGCTCGTTATTCTAATTTAAAAATTAATGATGCTGGCAAAATTAGCCTAAATACTAGCTATACCGATATCACTATGGGTGAATCTCAAATTCTAAAATACGCTTGCAACTATGGAACTTTTAAGTTTCAAAAAGCAGGTTCTGTTTCCGGAGCAGGAAATTATTTAAATGTTTCTATTGATGAGATTCTGAATAACTTAAATGTTAGTCTTAATTATGGTAACTTAACAATAGGCACTATAAACCAAAATGCAAATAACTTAACTGTTAACGCTCGCTATTCTGATGTATCAATGAAATACGACAGCAACTATGCATTTGATTTTGACATTTCGACAAGATATTCTGGAATAAAAACAGATTCTTCAATGCAGATTGCTATCAATGAAGAAAAAAGCAACTCCAAAAAAGTTAGTGGTTTTTATAAGAAAAAAAATCAAAACAAAGTTGTACTAACCTCAAACTACGGAAACATCACATTAGTTAAAAAACAATAACCATAAAATCAATCAAAAAATGAAAAAATCAATTCAATTACTCGTTTGTAGCGCATTCTTTTTAACAACAATTGCCCATGCACAATGGTCTAATGAACGCATAAAAGGAAATGGAAAAATGGAAACTAAAACTCGATCAACTGCCGATTATGACGCAATAAAAGTCATGGGATCCTTTGATGTCGATTTAGTTTCTGGAAAAGAGGGTGCAATTATAGTAAAAGCCGAAGAAAATTTACAGCCTTATATTAAAGTTGAAGTTGAGGGCAATGTCCTTAAAATATTCACTGAAAAAAATAAAAATATCAGTGCTAGCATGGGCAAAAAAATTCAGATAACCATTCCTTTCGAAAAAATATCTAATGTTTCTCTTACTGGCTCTGGTGACGTAACAGCTAAGAACGCTATTAAATCAGATATCTTCACGGCAACACTATCAGGTTCTGGTAACTTAAATTTAGATGTTGATTCGGATACTTTTAATTTTACAATAAGTGGTTCTGGAGATGCTATTTTAAAAGGAAATACTGAAAATTTTAAAAGCAAAATATCCGGTTCTGGTGATGTTGATGCAACCTCATTAAAAGCAAAAAATGTAGATTTTACTATTTCTGGATCAGGCGACAGCAAAATCTTTTGTAGTGATAGCCTAAAAGCAAGAGTATCTGGTTCTGGTGATATAAAATACAAGGGAGATCCTAAAACAAGAGACGTCAAAGTAACTGGCTCAGGAAGCATTTCAAAAGCATAAAGATTTCAAAGACATCCATTCTTAAATAAAATATCCCTTCACCACAACTAAATTTTAAACTGTGATGAAGGGATTTCCTTTTTATATAGTAATTCAATTAGAACTTCTCTTTAGGAACTCTTCTCAATAAGAATATAGCAACTATAAAAAATAGACCTAAAATTACAATAGCAGCACGCGGACTACCAGTCACTTGATCGATAATACCATAAACACACATTCCGATTACAATTCCAATTTTTTCAGCAACATCATAAAAGCTAAAAAATGAAGTGGTATCTTCAGTTTCAGGCAGTAATTTTGAATAAGTCGAACGAGACAGCGCTTGGATTCCGCCCATTACAAACCCAGCTACCGTAGCCATTGCGTAAAAATGTATCGGTAAAGTAACAAAATAAGCTCCAACGCAACAAAGTATGGCCCAAACAATATTAATAAAAATTAAAGTGCGAATATTTCCATATTTAGCAGACGCTCTTGAGGTAATAACTGCCCCAATAATAGCAACTAATTGTATTAATAAAATACAGATAATCAAACCAATTGTACCTTCTTCTTTAGTTGGCCATTCTACTGCCTGCGCTCCAAAATAAGTAGCTACAAGCATGACCGTTTGTACAGCCATACTTGAAACAAAGAAACCGCCTAAATAGCGTTTTAACGGAATATTTATACTCAATAAAGCCCAAACCTTCTTTAGCTCTTTAAAGCCATTAAAAAGTATTTGTTTAGATAATTTCTGACTCGTTTCTTTACTTCCTTTTGGTAAATAGTAATAGGTATATTGGCTAAATACTATCCACCAAATTCCAACCATTAAAAAGGAATATCGCATTGCTTTCATTGCAGCTTCGCCATCAGTTCCTGAGATTCCAAAAAGCTTTGGCTTCATAATCATAGCCAAATTGATTACCAATAAAATCACACTTCCAATATATCCTAAAGAATATCCTTTGGCACTAATTTTATCTTGCTGTTCTACAAAAGCAATATCTGGCAAATAGGAATTATAAAAAACTAAACTCCCCCAATATCCTAAAAGACCTAAAAAATAAAATGCCAATCCAACATATATATTTTCCAGATTAAACCAATACAATCCCATACAAGACAAGGCTCCTAAATAACAAAAAAACTTCATAAAAGATTTTTTATTTCCCACATAATCAGCAATTCCAGATAACAAAGGAGAAATAAAGGAAACAACTAAAAAAGCTGATGCGGTTACAAAACTTATCAAAGCTGAATTTTTAAGATTCATTCCAAAAACATGAATATAATGTTCATCTTTAGGAAATAGAGCTTCGTAAAATATTGGAAATACTGCTGATGCAATAGTAAGGGTATAAACTGAATTTGCCCAGTCATAAAATGCCCATGCATTTAGCAGTTTCTTATCGCCTTTTGGTAAGTGTTTCATAGAAATAGTATCGTTAATAGGCTACGAATTTATCTAAATTTTATTATAATCGAATAGCTTTTTAAGAAATCAATATATTAAGAAATTACCAATTAACTTAATCAACTGAACAATAGCCACCTAAAAAATAAAGCTACCTTAAAAAAGATAGCTTTGTTGAAAATTAATAATTTTAGAAATCAAAAAATATATTCTACTTATTTGATTATACCAACTTTAAGTGCAGTTGCTTTTGCTTCGGGAATTAATACATTCAAATTAGCAATTCTGGTTGCATCTGACGGGTGTGTACTCAAAAATTCTGGTGTTTGTCCTGATGATTGAGCCGACATTCTTTTCCAAAAAGCAATAGATTCATCTGGATTATACCCTGCAATTGCCATAAGTGTCAACCCTATTTTATCTGCTTCACTTTCGTTATTTCTACTAAATGGTAACATCACTCCTACTTGTGATCCAATTCCATAATATTTCTGCCACATTTCTTGTGTCTCTTTGCTTTGATTTCCTGTCACTGCAGCTACACCCACAGCTCCTATTTGTTGCAACTGAGCAGCACTCATACGTTGTGCTCCGTGATTTGCCAATGCGTGTGAAACCTCGTGTCCCATAACGGTTGCCAAACCTGCATCATCTTTCGTAATAGGCAGAATTCCCGAGTAAACAACAATTTTACCTCCTGGCATACACCAAGCATTTACTTCTTTATTATCGACTAGTTTGTATTCCCAACGATAATCTTTAAGATATTGTGATTGTCCTAAATAGGTCAAATATTTTTCGGCAGCAGCTTTTATTTTCATACCAACATTTTCCACTTTTTTAGCATCAGCAGTACCTGTAATGACTTTATTTTCTTTAAGAAAAGTATTGTATTGCTGAAACGAAGACGGAAACAACTCGCTATTAGAAACAAAATTAAGACTCTTTTTCCCTGTAACAGGATTAACAGCACATGAATACACCGTTGCTATAGCGAAAATTCCCAATAATAATTTATTTCTCATGACTTTTAGATTTAATTACGCACAAAAATACAATTATTCTAAATCCCTTTTTTATACAATTCGTTTAAAAAATATCATAATTAAAATTATTGACTATAGTTACTTTCATAACCAGCTTGATACAATTCGTAAAAAAAAACATTTAACACATAGTTGCAATAGCTATTTGGATTGTGTTTAAAATAGTTACACACAATAGATTATCTAAATTAATTATAACTTACCAATTCATTTTATTAATTGTCTTACTTTTATATTTTTAAAACCAACTATTCTAAAAGCGCTACAAAACTTATTATAATGTCAAAAAAAAAATCTAGTCCCACAGAATCATTAAAAATCCCACGTTTTATAATAGCAACAGGTAAATTCCTTTCTTTTATTTCGCCTAAACTAGCTACTTCATTTGCTACGAAGCTTTTTATAACTCCAATAAAACATAAGGTTCCTAAGAGAGAGTTAGAAATGGACCATAAAAGCATACAAAGCACCATAAAAGTACCAGCAATTAACAGCGAAGTTGTTGTTTATAAATATGGAAAAAGTGACAAAAAAGTACTTTTGGTTCATGGTTGGTCTGGTCGTGGCACACAATTATTCAAGATTGCCGATGAACTTCTTAAACAAGGCTACGAAACCATTAGTTTTGATGCCCCAGCTCATGGAAAATCTCCTGGTAAAACCACACATATGGTCGATTTTATTGCTTCAATTTTGGAAATAGAAAAACAATATGGCCCTTTTGAAGCTGCCGTTGGACATTCATTAGGAGGCATGTCTGTTTTAAATGCTATAAAACAAGGATTAAATGTTAATCGTGCTGTTGTAATTGGTAGTGGTGACGTTGTTCAGGACATTATCGATGATTTTGTTGCCAAACTAGAACTAAATCCAGATATCAGTACTCGCTTACGTAGTTATTTTGAAAACAAATACGATGTAAAAATGAATGATTTTTCGGCTTATGTAGCGGCTGCAGCTGTAAATATTCCCGTTTTGGTTGTTCATGATAAAGATGATCCTGAAGTTGCTGTAAAAGCTGGAATTCACATTAATGAACATTTAAAAGACAGCACATTACTATTAACAGAAGGATTGGGACATCGTAAAATTTTAGGCAATTCGAATGTTATTAATAAAACAGTACAATTTATTGAACATAAGTAACTAATTTTGTTAGCCTTACTTTTTGACAAAAAAATAAAAAACAATGAAATATCCAATCGAAAAAACAGAACAGGAATGGAGAGAGCAACTTGGCAATGACCGTTATCATGTACTCCGCCAAAAAGGAACCGAACGCCCTCATACTGGAGAATATAACCTTCATTTTGAAAATGGAGTATATTGTTGTGGCGCTTGTAATGAGCCATTGTTTGAGAGTAATTCTAAATTTGATGCCCATTGCGGATGGCCTTCTTTTGATGAATCGATACCTGGTAAAGTCGAATATATCTCGGATGTAAGCCACGGAATGAAACGTACTGAAATTCTTTGTGCCAATTGCGGCAGTCATTTAGGTCATGTTTTCGATGATGGCCCAACTCAAACTGGACAACGCTATTGCGTGAACTCTTTATCGATAGATTTTAAAGACAAATAGTCATGGATTTATTTGGCGAAAATCCAGATTGGAAAGTAATTCTAGAACCTATTCTAACAAAATATAAAGGCGAAAACATCCTTTAGATTATCAGAATACTTATCAATTACTTGTAATGGTAGTATTATCAGCTCAAGATTCTGATGCTAACATCAATTCGATTGCTCCTACTTTCTTTGCAAAATATCCAAACATGGAAAGTCTCGCTACAACAAATACAGAAGAACTGTTTACTTATATCAGTAAAGTTAGAAACTACAGAACTAAAGCCGAATGGCTAATAGAAATTGCCAATACGGTTCAAAAGGATGAAAATATCCCGATGACCATGAAAGATTTGGTAGCATTAAAAGGTATTGGTCGAAAATCTGCTAATGTCATTTTAAGAGAGTCTAATAAGCCCGCTGAGGGAATTATTGCAGATTTACATGTTATTCGCGTAGCGCCAAGAATTGGACTTACTAAAGAATCTAAAGATGGTAATAAAGTAGAAAAAGAATTGATACTACTTCTACCAAAAAACATTTGGGGAGAGATAGGAATGGCTATTTCTTTTTTAGGAAGAGAAACATGTCGCCCAAAACCTAAATGCAACGAATGCCTCATTAATCCGCATTGCAATTATTATTTAAGTTTTGAATAACTTTCCTTTACAGCATAACAATTAAACGTATCAAAAATAAAAGCATAAAAAAACCAAGACTCACGTCTTGGTTTTTTTTATGCTTAGAAAAATGATCTTACATTTTTGCTTTCAATGCTTTGTATTCAGCAGTCATTTCAAGTGCGCTGTAAACATTTAAAAGTGTTTTAGAAACATCCTCATTTTTAGGATCTAACTCAACTGCTTTTTTAAGGTATGGAATTGTACTTTTGAAAAGGTTATTTCTTTTAGCTTTCAATTCATCATAACGCTTCATGTCTTTAGCTGAATTTCCAAGCTTATTCATCTCGTCAATTATAACTTTCTCGCTCTCTAATTTTAAAGCAGCTAGATTAATGTAAGCATTAACATAGTCAGGTTTAATTTCGATTACTTTAGTATAATATTTTTCAGCATCAGCAGTATTTTTTGCATTTCCGCTTAATACTCCTAAGTTAAAAAGCAAATTAACATCGTTTGGATTGTTTTGCAAAACCTCACCAATTAATTTCTTATACATATCATAATCCTTAGTTTCCAAATATAAATTTGCTTCTGTTAGGATTAAAGAACTATCTTCTGGATTAGCGGCTCTAGCTTCAGCGATAGCTTTTTTAGCTTCTTCCGTTTTACCGTTTTGAACTAAAATAAGTGAGATGTTTTTAAAAATTTCACCTCTTTTAGAAGGAGAAACTTCAGTTTTTGGATTCTCATGAGTTCCAATCTTAATAGCAAGATCTCTTTCATTTGCAGTAGCAAAAGCATTATCTTCTCCAGTTGCTTTATTTGTAGCCAAGTACGTTGTACCTTTTCCTGAATATTTTAAATTTTTCAACTCTTCATAAAGAGGTAAAGCAGCAGTATAATCTCCAGCATTTACATAAGTTGAAGCTGCATAATACAAGTTAACTGTATCTTTTTTATCTAATAAATAAGCATCATAGATTTTCTTTGCTCCATCTGCATGTTTATTCGCTTTAGAATCAGCGATAGCTCCATTAATCAATCTTCCTTTGATATCAGTAATTGAAGCTGCTGCTTGAGTCGAATATTTAGTTTTCCCTGATGCTTTTTCAGTTTCAATTAATTTTTTATATGATTCTGCAGCAAGCAAAAGGTTTTTTCCTTCATCTACTCCTTTTTTAGCTTCTTCTAAATAAGCGTTTCCTTTTACAAAATAATACTGAGCTTGCTCTGTATCTTTTGCATTTGTAATCAGGTAATCTGCTGCGTCAAGAATAGAAATAGCCGATTTAGTATCGCCACTTTTCAATGCTTTTTCAGCACTCTTAATTTGATCTTTTTGAGCAAAAGTAGCTACTGATATCAGTAAAGCTGACGCTAGTATTACATATTTACTTTTCATAGTGTTCAATTTTTATATTTAAATTTGTTTGTTGGGTTCTATTAATTATTCTTCAGACTCCTCTTCTTCTTCCGAGTCATCTTCTGCATCGTCTTCCTCAACGTCATCCTCTTCGTCGTCATCTTCAACAGTTCCGTCGTCTTCAAGAACTTCTAAGTCTGGTTTTACTCTTTCGATAGCGCTTTCGATAACATTTCCGTCTTCGTCAACAACAACTTCTGCAACATCATCTTTCATTACTTTAGTTACAGCTGCGATAGAATCTTTACCTTTTAAGTTAATTAATCGAACTCCTTGAGTAGCACGACCCATTACACGTAAATCTTCGATAGCCATTCTAATTGTTAATCCAGATTTGTTGATAATCATTAAATCATCAGCATCTGTTACGGCATTAATCGAAATAAGTTTTCCGGTTTTTTCAGTAATATTAAGCGTTTTCACACCTTTACCTCCACGGTTAGTGATTCTGTATACATCTTCACCATCGTCATCAACTAATTTGGTACGTTTTCCGTATCCATTTTCAGTTACAACTAAAATTTGTGAATCATTAACATTGTCTTTATCAACCGTAACCATACCAATTACTTCATCGGTATCATCTTTTAAAGTAATTCCACGAACTCCTGAAGCTGTTCTTCCCATCGGACGGGTTTTAGTTTCTTCAAAACGAACTAATTTACCCGATTTAACAGCCAAAATAATCTGACTTTCTCCATTGGTTAATTTAGCTTCTAATAATTCGTCACCTTCTTTAATAGTAATTGCAGCAACTCCATTTACTCTAGGTTTAGAATATTTCTCTAAAGATGTTTTCTTAACCTGACCTTTTTTAGTTACCATAACTAAGTTATGACTATTGATGTAATCTTTGTCTTTTAAGTCTTGAGTACAGATAAACGCTTTAACTTTATCGTCGCTTTCTATATTTACCAAGTTTTGGATAGCTCTACCTTTTGCGGTTTTACTACCTTCTGGAATTTCGTACACACGCATCCAGAAACATTTTCCTTTTTGAGTAAAGAACATCATATATTGGTGATTGGTTGCAACGAACATATGCTCAAGGAAATCTTGATCTCTTGTTCCTGCGCTTTTTTGTCCAACTCCACCTCTATTTTGAGTTTTGTATTCCGTAAGGTTTGTACGTTTGATGTAACCTGCATGCGAAATTGTAATTACCACATTCTCATCTGCAATTAAATCTTCGATACTAACATCTCCACCAGAATATTCAATTCTAGAACGGCGTTCATCCCCGTATTTATCACGGATCTCGATTAGTTCTTCTTTAATTAAATTAGTTCTCAATTCAACATCAGCCAATAACGCTTTCAAGTGATCGATTAATTTCATTAACTCTTCGTATTCAGCTCTTAACTTGTCTTGTTCCAGACCTGTTAATTGACGCAAACGCATTTCTACAATCGCACGCGCTTGAATATCTGATAATTTAAATCTTTCGATTAATTTCTCACGAGCTTCTTCCGTATTTTTCGAACCTCTTATTAAAGCAATTACTTCATCAATATTATCTGATGCGATAATTAAACCTTCTAAGATATGCGCTCTTTCTTCGGCTTTGCGTAATTCAAATTGCGTTCTACGAACTACTACATCGTGACGGTGCTCAATAAAATAGTGAATCATATCTTTTAGATTCAACATTTGTGGACGCCCTTTTACTAATGCAATATTGTTTACACTAAATGAAGATTGTAGTTGTGTATACTTATATAATGTATTTAAAACTACGTTTGGCGTTGCATCACGTTTAAGGATATATACGATACGCATACCGTTTCTATCAGACTCATCACGGATGTTTGCAATTCCGTCGATTTTTTTATCATTAACCAAATCAGCAGTACGTTTGATCATTTCTGCTTTATTGACTTGGTAAGGAATTTCGGTTACAATGATACATTCTCTACCATCTACTTCTTCAAAACCAACTTTGGCACGCATAACAATACGTCCTCTACCAGTTTTAAATGCTTCACAAACACCTTCGTACCCATATATTATACCACCAGTTGGAAAATCAGGTGCTTTAATATGAGTGATTAATTCGTCTATTTCAATATCGTTATTTTCAAGGTAAGCAAGCGTACCATTGATCACTTCTGTAAGGTTGTGAGGAGGCATATTAGTTGCCATACCTACTGCAATACCAGTTGCTCCGTTAATTAATAAAGTAGGAACTCTAGTTGGCATTACTTTAGGCTCATATAAAGTATCATCAAAGTTCAATTGAAAATCAACTGTTTCTTTTTCGATATCAGCCATTATTTCTTCTGAGATCTTACGCATTCTAGCCTCAGTATAACGCATTGCTGCCGGGCTATCTCCATCTACAGAACCAAAGTTACCTTGGCCATCCACTAATAAATAACGTAAACTCCATTCTTGAGCCATACGTACCATGGCGTCATAAACTGAAGTATCTCCGTGTGGGTGATACTTACCTAAAACTTCCCCGACAATTCTGGCGGATTTTTTATGGGCTTTATTTGAAAAAACTCCTAAATCATACATTCCGTAAAGAACTCTTCGATGTACTGGCTTTAAACCATCTCTAACATCAGGGAGTGCTCTCGATACAATAACCGACATCGAGTAATCGATGTAAGCTGATTTCATTTCATCCTCTATGTTAATAGGAATTAACTTTTCTCCTTCAGACATAAGTTGTTATATTAAAAAATTATATTAGTTTCAAAACGTGCCAATATACGTCTTTTTGAAATTTTTGAAGGTATTTTACGGTACTTATTTCAATGATTTATTAACAACTTTATTTTATACTTTAGTTAATAATTTAAATCTTATTTAACTCTTTTATTATTATTATTTTCGTCTCTTAGCTGACAGGACTTTCCGATGGGTATGGTTTTTGTTTTTAATTCACTAAATTTACAATTAAATATATATTATGGATGATAATTTCTCACCAAGAGTAAAAGATGTTATTACCTACAGTAAAGAAGAGGCCTTAAGATTGGGTCACGACTTTATTGGTACTGAACATTTGATGCTAGGCATTTTAAGGGATGGAAACGGAAAAGCCATTCATATATTAAATAACCTAGAAGTTGATTTAGAGCATTTACGTAGAAAAGTTGAAATACTGAGCCCTGCTAATCCTGGTGCCGAAATCAATGTAGAGAAAAAAAATCTCCATCTTACGCGTCAAGCTGAAAGAGCGTTAAAGACGACATTCCTAGAAGCCAAAGTATTCCAGAGTTCATCTATAAGCACAGCACACTTACTTTTATGTATCTTACGAAACGAAAACGATCCAACAACCAAGTTACTGAATAAGCTAAAAATAGATTATGACGTAGCTAAAGAACAATACTTAAATATGACTCCAAGCGAAGAAGAATTTTTAGAAAACTTGCCAAGAAACGAATCATATAATGATGATTCAGGACAAGATGACAGTCTTAAAGAAGGAAGTTTTAATAATCCAGCCAATAAGTCTAACAAAAAATCTAAAACGCCGGTTTTGGATAATTTTGGGAGAGATTTAACAGAAATGGCTGAGGAAGGTAAACTTGATCCTGTTGTAGGACGTGAGAAAGAAATTGAACGCGTTTCGCAAATTTTAAGCCGTAGAAAAAAGAACAACCCTTTATTAATTGGTGAACCTGGAGTAGGAAAATCAGCTATTGCCGAAGGACTTGCCTTGCGTATTGTTCAGAAAAAAGTATCTCGTATCTTATTTCACAAACGTGTGGTAACCTTAGATTTAGCTAGCCTTGTTGCAGGAACCAAATACCGTGGTCAGTTTGAAGAACGTATGAAAGCGGTAATGAACGAATTGGAGAAAAATGATGACATCATCCTTTTTATCGATGAAATTCACACAATCGTTGGTGCTGGAGGTGCAACTGGATCTCTAGACGCATCAAATATGTTTAAACCGGCTTTATCAAGAGGTGAAATTCAATGTATTGGAGCTACTACTCTTGATGAGTACAGACAATATATTGAGAAAGATGGCGCCTTAGAAAGACGTTTCCAAAAAGTAATTGTAGAACCAACTTCGGTTGAAGAAACTATTGCAATCTTAAACAATATTAAAGATAAATACGAAGATCACCACAACGTAACCTACACGCCAGAAGCAATTGAAGCTTGTGTGAAGTTAACAAACCGATATATGTCGGAGCGTTTCTTGCCAGACAAAGCTATTGATGCGCTTGACGAAGCAGGATCTCGTGTACACATTACCAATATTGATGTTCCAAAACAAATTTTGGATTTAGAACGTCAGCTTGAAGAAGTACGTGAAAACAAAAACGTGGTTGTCAAAAAACAAAAATATGAAGAAGCAGCTAAACTTCGTGATGACGAAAAACGCATCGAAAAAGAATTAGCCGCAGCTCAAGAACAATGGGAAGAAGATTCTAAAAGCAATAGAATCCTTGTTACAGAGGATAATGTAGCCGATGTTGTATCAATGATGACAGGAATTCCTGTAAACAGAATTGCACAAACAGAAAGCAACAAACTGGCTCAATTACCTGAATTAATTCAGAATAAAGTAATTGGTCAAAACGAAGCAGTTTTAAAAATTGCTCGTTCTATTCAACGTAACAGAGCTGGTCTTAAAGACCCAAACAAACCAATTGGATCTTTCATTTTCTTAGGACAAACTGGTGTTGGTAAAACACAACTCGCAAAAGTTCTAGCAAAAGAATTATTCGATTCTGAAGATGCTTTGGTTCGTATTGACATGAGTGAATACATGGAAAAATTTGCTATTTCTCGTTTAGTTGGAGCGCCTCCGGGATACGTTGGTTACGAAGAAGGTGGACAATTAACCGAAAAAGTTCGTAGAAAACCATATTGCGTTGTTCTTTTAGATGAAATCGAAAAAGCACATCCTGATGTATTCAACATGATGCTTCAAGTGCTTGATGATGGGTACTTAACGGATAGTTTAGGTCGCAAAATTGACTTCAAGAATACTATAATTATCATGACTTCAAATGTTGGAGCAAGACAATTAAAAGATTTTGGTCAAGGAGTTGGATTTGGAACTGCTGCTAAAATAGCGCAAGCCGATGATAATTCGAAAAGCATTATCGAAAACGCTTTAAAGAAAACTTTTGCACCAGAATTCTTAAACAGAATTGATGATGTTATTGTATTCAACAGTTTAGAGAAATCTGATATTGATTTGATTATCGAAATTGAACTTAAAAAACTATACGCACGTGTAGAAGAATTAGGATACAAACTAAACCTTACTGATAAAGCGAAAGCATTTATTGCAGACAAAGGTTTCGATAAGCAATTTGGAGCAAGACCGCTAAAAAGAGCCATTCAAAAATACGTTGAAGATATATTAGCAGAAGAGATTATTACTTCTAAAATTACATCAGGTGATGAAATTTTGATTGACTTAAATGAAGAGTCACAAGAGCTTACAGTTGCTGTTCATAAAGCCGAAGAGCCAACTAATCAATAAAGTAGTTTCTTTTTTATAACAAAATACAAACCCGTTACGTTTTTTATAACATAACGGGTTTATTCTTTGTATGAAATCGGTAAATTATTAAAAACAAATATCTATTTTTGATAAGTCAAACAAATCAAATTATGCTTCAAAATAAAGTCATCCTAGGTAGCGAAGAATGGTGCTCTTTTCCTGAATTAGGAATCCCAACAATTAAAGCACGTGTAGATTCAGGTGCTAAAACCTCGGCTATGCATGCCATAAACATAGCTCCTTTTATAAAAAATGATGCTAGTTGGGTTAAATTTGATATTAATCCGATACAAAACAATACAAAAACAATAATACATTGCGAAGCTCCCCTAGTAGATAAAAGGGTGGTAAAAAGTTCTAGTGGGTTTAGAGAACAACGCTATGTGATACAAACAAGCCTAAAGATTGGTGATATCAAATGGCCTATAGAAATGACTCTGACCAATCGAGATTCGATGGGTTTCAGAATGCTTCTTGGTCGCGAAGCCATGAGCGGAAGGGTTCTTGTAGATCCTGAGGAAAAATACCTTTTGGGTCAACCTACTTCTGATGCTTTAAAAGAGCTTTATCAAAACTCTGAAAAAGCAACTTCGGGGCTACGAATCGGACTTTTGGCAAGTAATCCAGAGTTATACAGTAATAAACGAATCATGGAGGCTGGCGAAATGCGAGGTCATGACATGCAGTTTTTGAATATCAAAGAATGCTACATGAAACTCGATGCTAAAACTCCCGAGATTCATTACCGTGGTGGAAAAATATTGAATCAATTTGATGCTATTATTCCACGTATTCGTCCTAGCATTACTTTTTACGGTTGCGCATTAACTCGCCAGTTTGAAGCTTTGAAAGTTTTTTGTTTGAATTCTGCTTCAGCAATAACGCAATCACGTGATAAATTGTATTCATTGCAATTGCTACTAAACAGCGGTATCGATATTCCGACAACTGGTTTTGCTAATTCTCCTTTAGATACCGACGATTTAATTAAAATGGTTGGAGGTTCGCCTTTAATCGTAAAATTATTAGAAGGTACTCAAGGTAAAGGCGTTGTATTAGCCGAAACAAAAAAGGCTGCTGAAAGTGTTATCAATGCATTTAAAAGCTTAAACGCTAACATTCTAGTACAAGAGTTCATTAAGGAAGCAAACGGTAAAGACATTCGTTGTTTTGTAATCGACGGAAAGGTTGTTGCGGCTATTCAGCGTGAAGCTATGCCAGGCGAATTTAGAGCCAATATCCATTTAGGTGGAACAGCATCGATTTTAAAAATAACAAGCGAAGAAAAAAGAATCGCTATTAAAGCAGCCAAAGCAATGGATTTAAAAGTTGCTGGGGTTGATATTATCCGTTCATCAAAAGGTCCTTTATTGCTTGAAGTAAACTCTTCTCCCGGATTAGAAGGAATTGAAGGCGCTACCAATAAAGACGTGGCAGGTGAAATGATAAAAGCTATTGAGAAGAACTTTAGACTTAAGTAGTTTTTAGTCGCAGTCTCAGTATTCAGTTTTCAGGCTTTGTTTGCGGTTAGATCGAGCTTAGTCGCAGTCACAGTTGCAGTTTTCAGGCTTTGTTTGCGGTTAGATCGAGCTCAGTCGCAGTCGCGGTTTACAGTTTTCAGGCTTAGTTTGTGGTTAGATCGAGCTCAGTCGCAGTCGCGGTTTGCAGTTTTCAGGCTTAGATTGCGAGCTTTGTTTGTGATTACTGTACTGTAAACTGAATACTGAGACTTGAGACTGAAAACTGAGACTGAAAACTGAGACTGAGACTGAAAACTGTAAACTGAATACTGCGACTGCAAACTGCGACTGAAAACTGAGACTGAAAACTGCGACTGAAAACTGAAAACTGAGACTAAATACTGCGACTGATAACCGCAAACCGAACACTGAGACTGTAAACTGCGACTGTAAACTGAGCACCGCGACTGAAAACCGAGACTGTAAACTAAACACTCTAAAACATGAACCCCTATCTTGATATTGTTATCAGAAGTGCTTCAGTGTACTTTTTCATGGTAATTGCATTGCGTATTTTTGGAAAAAAAGAACTATCTCAGCTTAATACTGCCGATGTGATTCTGATTTTACTAATTAGTAACGCTGTTCAGAATGCTATGGTGGGGAGCGATACGAGTCTTTTGGGCGGACTTGCAGCGGCTGCGGTTTTGTTTGTCATTAACTACGTCCTCAAAAAACTTACTTATAAATCTAAATTTCTGCATAATCTTTTGCTAGAAAAACCAGAAGTATTGGTTCATAACGGACATATCGATTTTAAATCATTGAGCAAATTAAACATCACATCCGACGAACTCGAGGAAGCAATGCGCGAACATGGCGTAGCGCATTATAAAGATGTGAAATTAGCGATGTTGGAGATCGATGGCACAATTAGTATTATTTCGCAAGACAAAGAGCATTTAAAGCAAACGATATATAAACGAAAACACAATCATAAGAATTTTCAGAAGTAGTTAGTAGACAAGTCGAAAGTTTAAAACCTAACCTTATATATCAATATCAACCAATTAGCAAAACTATATTTAAAGCTATACCGAATAAATCTCTCGCAAAGTCGCCAAGTTGCAGTTTTAAAAAGTTGTTTTCTTAGCGACTTAGCGACTTTTCGTGAAAAATTTTAGTCATAATTGACTTAGAAAAGTTTGCCCAATAGCTATTGTGATAATTTACATTTAAACACAAAACATGGCATTTGCAACGATATACAAAATATACTAAAACTGTAATTTACAGAGCAAATACTGTTTTTTTACAAGTATTTTGTTACCTTTAACTCTTTAGATTATTATAATTTTGATACCATGACACACAATAATAGCGACCAAAAAATACACCAAGGCAGAAATATAAAACGTTTCCGTGAAATGTTAGGCATAAAGCAAGAAGTACTTGCATTTGAACTTGGCGAAGACTGGAACCAAAAGAAAATATCTCTATTAGAACAAAAGGAAGCTATAGAAACCAATATATTACAACAAGTATCTCAAATACTTAAAATACCTGTAGAAGCCATTGAAAACTTTGATGAAGAACAGGCAATAAATATTATAGCTAGTAATTTTCATGGTGATGCAGTTGCATATGCAGAAAACTACAAATGTACAATCAATCCTATCGACAAAATAATCGAACTTCATGATGAGAAAATTGCTCTTTACGAACGCATGCTTAAAGAAAAAGACGAAATGATGTTGAGGTTAGAGAAGCTGATTCAAAACAAATAAACAACATTGCAAAATATATAAAGAGCTTAACCTTTGGTTAGGCTTTTTTTTGACTGATTTATTATTATTATTATTAATTAGCAATCCGTACATTTTACATCAATAATCAACAACATTTTTCTATAATGTTGATTTATTCACTAAATCACACACATAAATCAACAAACTATTTAATATGTTTGCTAAGCTGATTTACGGAATATTCCTGTTGTTTTTTTTTTATGCAATAGGAGTGTAAAAAGTTTTGCAAAGTGAGAAGTTATGCCCAATTTATTAATACTGCTCTAGTATTATTCTAGTTGAAATAAATTTGTTTTAAAAAAAATCAATTCGTACATTTACATTAAATTAAATCTACAGAGTTTATGAAACTATTCAAAAAAATAAACAGATGGCTTGAAAGAACTGAAAAATCAGACATAAAAAGAGTTAGAGTTACTTCCTCTGGTGCTTTCTATATGAAAAGTGAAGATTTATTTGATAATAACCAAGAAGCTTTAGAATTAATTGAAAAATTAGATAAATCTGTATCTAATTTCAAAAAAGCTAATTCTAAAAAGTTCGCTCTTACTGAATAATGCTTCGTTTCGACCTTATACTTCTACCTTTATTAGCTGGTTATATTTTTCTTTTTACTTTTAACCTGACTAAATTTTACAATATTCGAGTTGATCGACAAAGACTAATATTTAATTCATTATTATGTTCTGTTTTTGTTTCGATTATAGCCTTCTTAATAGATTTTTATATTTTAAAATCCGAAAACTCTTTTTTATTTTTTAAACCATTTATTGAACATAGGAACTATTTCAGTAACCTAATTAACGATATTATTGGAAAAGAAAACATAATATTTGGATTCAAACATTCCCTACTAATTTTATTACTAGCCTATCCTTTAGCCAAATTTTTCAATCTATTTTGTTATAGAAAATTAGCATTCGATTTCACTATTAGAAAATTTGGTACTCAATTAGATCGACTATTTTGGTTCTCATTAACTGAAAAAAAAGACGAAGATAAACTGTTAATGATTACAACAAAAAGCAACAAAGTATATATTGGTTATGTAAATAAAATATCCGAACCATTGAGTGAATCTTATATTAGAATAATCCCAAATTATAGCGGATACAGAGACAAAGAAAAATTAACAATAGATATTACTACAAAATATACGGATGTCATTAAAGATTATCTTAAGAGAAACAAAAAGAAAGAAATTGATGAAAAATTAGGCATAATACTACCTGCTTCAGAAATTTTAATTGTTTCCAAATTTGACGCAGATATTTTCGGAAGATTTAACTCGAATGAAGAGACCCAAGAAGAAATAGCAGAAACTAATTCTCAAAAAATTTTCAGAAATTTATCAAATCTATTTACTGATTTATTAAAATAAATTACAACAAAATAGCTAGTCTAAATCGATAAATCTAAGATTGACAAGTCTTTACCATCATAAGTTTTTCATATTTCCTTTTTCGTAATTTAGTTAATAATAAATGGCTTAGTTTTATTAAATTTAGACTTTGTTATTAACTACAATCACCAAGCCGAGGCTCGTCGTCCATCGTATCATAACAAACATCACTTTTAATCTTTAACCTTATTACATTACAAATAAAATTAAATATATTTTACATTTCGAACGTGAAATTTCGGAATAATAAAAACAATAATTTCAATACCCGCAAGGTCAAAAAAAGATCTTTCAGAAAAACATAAAATAAAAAAGAGAAGATAATTTTATCGGAAATTATCCTCTGTTTTTTTTATAAAATCATTTTAAGAATCTAAAGCTAAATCTTTAATTGTCGTATTTGTTAAACCAAACGGCCTGAGTCTGAGGTTAAGGTTTACCAAAATATAATCCTTCTCTTTTGGAAATCTCTCGGCAATGTTTTTATAATGTTTCAGAAGCCTCTTATCTTCTACTCCATTTAAGGCTTGTAGCGCTGTATGAAGAACCCTGTTTGAAGCATCATTCAATCCTACGATAAAAGTATCTAAATAACTGTTTTTGTTACTTAATTGCCCAAGCATATAATAAGTTGTAACTCGTATTTCTTCATTATCATTTTTAGTAAAAGGAATTATAAGATATCCGTAATCGATATTCATTTCTTTTAATAAATAAACACAGAATCTAAAAGTTTCATCGTCGTTTATAGATTCAATATTCGATTCGATAACCCCAAGCCAATCGGTGCTTTTGTCTTTTGCATACCAAAACACAAACTGTAAAACATCTAACAAGCTCACATCTGCAAAATCTATTAGATAAGGAAAAGCGCGTTCGTAATCAAACTTTGTTAGTATTTGCAATAACTCTGTTTGCACCTCAACATCGTTTATTCTAAACTCTTCTTCAATTGTATCTAATATAGCTGGAGCTAACTTTTGCTTCTTTAAAATCCCTGTCAGACAATCTTTCCTAGTTTCATTGTCTGAAGTCGAAAAGTAGGCCTCTAAAATATCCAACGCTGAACCTCCCATGCTATATCCGAACCAGCCTGCTGTTTCTTGCATCAAATCTTCAGAAATCACTTCGTCAAGCCATCTTTCGTACCAATCTAAAAAATTTGATTCGAATGTAAATTGAGGCGTATATCTTTCTGTATTAATATTTACAACTCTTCCCTTAAATTCTCCATTTAAAACAATCGCATGATAGCTAGAACAGCCTTGCGTACCAATTGGCAAGATTCCTCCATATATTTTCCCTAGTTCAATATTGTAATCTTCATCCGAGATTTCATCTTCTTCTATTTTTTCAGTGAGGTTTTCCCAATCTTCATCGGTCATTTTAGGATGTAATATACAATCACCTTTTAAATACTCTTTAGGATTTTCAGTGATGAATTCATTAACTCCTTTTCCCAAAGGGTAAATTCCGTAAAAAGGTCCTGCTCCCGATGATGAAAATGATTCGCCTCCATTTCCGATATTCATTAAGAAAGCTTTGTAAGAGCTAGGAAGTTGTATACTGTATTCGGTTTCAAATTGTAAAACAGCTTCGCTACTTACTACTTCTCCCAATAGATATTTATGATCGCTGGCACCAAATACTTTTAAGTCCTTATCGGTATTTTTGGCTAAAATCAGCTTATTTTTAATTCTTTCTATTTGTTCGGTTACGAACGTATGATTTGATTCTTTCATTTCAATCTTTATTCCTTGGTTCTATTTTAGAATTCAACAAATATAGCCTGTTGGGCGTAATTATTTCAACACATAGAAACATAGTTTAACAAAGTCTAAAAAAGACGTTTCACTTAAAATAAATCACATAAGGCAATGCGAAAAAAAATATTTTTCTTGAATCGCCTTTAATTATGAATTCTATTCCGATAACTATCGAAACTATATCTCTGCGTTAAGGACAAAATTTAATTATTGTAATAAGTTATTTCAACACATAGAAACATAGCTTAACAAAGTCTAAAAAGGCGTTTCACTTAAAATAAATCACATAAGACTATGCGAAAAAAATATTTTTCTTGAATCTCCTTAATTATGAATTCTATTAAGATAGCTATTGAAACTATGTCTCTGCGTTAAGGACAAAATTTAATTATTGTAATAAGTTATTTCAACACATAGAAACATAGCTTAACAAAGTCTAAAAAGGCGTTTCACTTAAAATAAATCACATAAGACTATGCGAAAAAAATATTTTTCTTGAATCTCCTTAATTATGAATTCTATTAAGATAGCTATTGAAACTATGTCTCTATGTGTTAAATACCTTTTTTACAACCCGAGCGAATCGAATTGATGAAGTAATTATACCCAATGGGCTAATGTACTTTATTTTAATTTTAAAGTCATTCGTTTTAACAAACAAAAAAGCTAGTTTCAATAAAGAAACTAGCTTTTTATATTAGTATAAAATGCAATTTTAAATCTCACATTTTATAAATACTTTTTTACTATTATATAAAAATGCTAAGTGCATAATATATTATTGCAGCCAAAAGTGCCGATACAGGAATGGTTAATACCCAAGCCCATAATAAACTTACTGTTACTCCCCAACGAACTGCAGATACACGTTTAGTTAATCCAACTCCGATGATAGAACCTGTAATAGTATGTGTTGTACTTACTGGTACTTTAAAGTGCTCTGTAAAATACAATGTTAATGCTCCTGCAGTTTCTGCAGCTACACCTTCAAATGAAGTTACTTTAGTGATTTTAGATCCCATTGTTTTCACAATTTTCCAACCTCCGCTTAATGTTCCTGCAGCAATTGCAGAATAACAAGCTAGAGGAATCCAAGCTGGCATTTTGAATGCTCCATCATCTGACGGAAGCACTACATCTAACCATTCATCCATGTGAACACCTGGATTTGAATGAATATAAACTGCAACTGCTGCTGCAATAATACCCATTACTTTTTGAGAATCGTTACCACCGTGACCTAAACTAAAAGCAGCTGAAGATAGTAATTGCATTTTTTTCAATGCACTATCTGCTTGGTGTAGGTTTAAGCTACTAAATATCAAAGCAAATGCCGAGATTGAATAGATAATAAACCCTACCAAAAACCATTTTATATTGTGTGATTCTAATACAACGCTCCAAAAAACAGATGATTCAAAACGAGGTTGCCCACCGTTTGCTATAATTGTTTCATAAGGAATCATTTGATAATATATGAAAACACCTGTAAAAATCATTAAACCGATTGTAAACAACTTTGGCAAAATACTTTTCTTAGAAGCGTTTAATAACCAAATAGAAATTAAATAAGAGGCTAATGCTCCTAATAGCGGTGCCAAAACAATAAAGGCAACAATTATGAGGACTCCCGAAGGCATCCCTCCATCCTTGCCTGCTTTGTACCAACTGACTATATCGTACCAATATTGTGTTGTACCGTCTTCGCCTACATAACCTGAGAAACCATGTACGGCAATTGCATGAGCAATAGCAGCACCAGCAAAACCTCCAATTAATGTATGTGATGAACTTGAAGGAATTCCGAACCACCAAGTTAATAAGTTCCAACAAATAGCAGCAATAACCCCTGCTAAGATAACAACTAGATCGATTTGCATGGTGTTAGCGGTTTTAGCAACAGTATCTGCTACTCCAAAACCGAAAACCCAATAAGCCAAGAAATTAAAAAAAGCTGCCCAAACAACCGCCTGAAAAGGCGTCAATACCTTTGTGGCAACAACTGTAGCAATAGCATTTGCTGCATCATGAAAACCATTGATGTAATCAAAAATTAAAGCTAATACTATAATAATTATAAGTAGCGTCATAAAATTATAACTTCAGAATGAAATTGAATTGAATTAAGAATGTTTTACAGAAATAGATTCTAGTATGTTTGCCACACTCTTACATTTATCTGTTGCAGATTCTAAAACAGATAACACTTCTTTATATTTAATAATATTTTTAGCGTCTGTTTCGTTTTCAAAAATTTCAAAAACTGCTTTGTTATAAACATTATCCGACTTGTTCTCTAGTTTATTAATTCTAGCACATGCGTCTTTAATAACTTTGAAATTTTCCAAATTTCTCAATTCTTTCACTGCGCTGTCAATATTCTGACATGCCTCAAGATTGATTTCGGTCATTTTTCTAATTGATTTTGTAATCTTATCAACTTGGTACAATCTCATTCTACTTGCTGCACCATGCAAATAATCAGCTACATTATCAATAGAAGTAATCAAAGTATGAATATCTTCTCTATCGAATGGAGTAATGAAGTTTCTGCTTAACTCCAAATTTGTCTGACGAGTAATGTCCTCGCCTTTTTGTTCCAATTCATCTATCTTTTGAAAAAGTACTTCTCTTTCTTTCAAAGGAAGATTAACTGCTTCGTGTAAGTTAGAAGCTAATTCAATTAGATTACTTGATGCTTCTTCAAAAAGTGGAAAGAATTTCTTGTCTTTCGGCACTAAAAATTGGAAAATACTGTTTATTGACATTTTTTTGTTTTTAATACTGCAAAATTACTTCATTATTTTTTCATTATGTTAAGCCATTGTTAACAAATCGTTTTCAATTTGAAAACTATTCAAGAATGAAATTGTATTTTCGATGTCATAATGTAAGATTCTATCCTCAGTAACCAACGGCACTACTTCGCGGTAGCTAGTTAAAAACATTTCAATAAAATCGCTTGATTTCAACGGTTTTCTGTACGCAATTGCCTGTGAAGCATTCAATAATTCTATAGCCAAAATACGCTCTAAATTATCCATAACGCGCAATGCTTTTGTAGCTCCATTTGCTCCCATGCTCACGTGATCTTCTTGTCCATTGCTCGAAACAATACTATCCACACTTGCTGGTGTTGCTAATTGCTTGTTTTGACTTGCAATACTTGCTGCAGTATATTGCGGAATCATCAATCCTGAATTTAATCCTGGATTATCTACCAAAAATGCAGGAAGGTTACGCAATCCCGAAATTAACTGATACGTTCTTCTTTCAGAAATACTTCCTAATTCGGCCAAAGCAATTGCCATAAAATCTAAAGCTAAAGCCAAAGGCTGTCCGTGGAAATTTCCTCCTGAAATAATCTGATCGCTTTCTATAAATATGTTAGGATTATCGGTAACAGAGTTGATTTCTATTTTAAAAACATTTTTCACATAATCAATCGCATCTTTTGAAGCTCCATGAACTTGTGGCATACAACGGAATGAATAAGGATCCTGAACATGTGTTTTTTCCTGTTCGATAATTTCACTTCCTTCTAATAAATCTTTGATGCGCTGTGCAGTCACGATTTGTCCTTTATGAGGGCGGATAAAATGAATTAATTCGTTAAAAGGTTCGATTCTTCCATCAAAACCTTCTAAAGAAATAGCTCCAATTAAATCGGCTAAATAAGAGAACTTATATGCTTTCATCAATATATGAGCTCCATAAGCACTCATAAACTGAGTTCCGTTTAATAATGCTAATCCTTCTTTAGATTTTAAGATGATTGGTTCCCAATTAAAATGCTTCAAAATTTCGCTTGAGTGCACTTTTTTTCCTTCAAAATACACTTCGCCTTCTCCTAATAACGGCAATGATAAGTGTGCTAAAGGTGCTAAATCTCCAGATGCCCCAAGTGAACCTTGTGTATATACAACTGGCAAAATATCATTATTGTAAAAAGATACCAAACGCTCTAATGTTACTAATTGAATTGCCGAATGTCCGTAGCTTAATGATTGAATTTTAAGCAACAACATTAGTTTTACAATTTCTTGTGGCACCTCATCCCCAGTTCCGCAAGCATGAGATTTTACAAGATTTTCTTGAAGTTTAGATAAATTTTCATTCGAAATTTTCACATTACAAAGTGATCCAAATCCGGTATTAATCCCATAAATTGGATCCGAATGTGAAGCCATTTTCTTATCTAAATAATCTCTACACTTTTGAACATTAACTTTTGCCTCATCAGATAGTTCTAATGTTTTATGCTCTACTATAATTTCTTGTAATTGCTCTAAATTCAGTAACTGTGTACTGATATAATGAATATTGCTCATATTATTTTGTATTTGAATGTCAAAATTCAACAAATCAATATTAAAAAACAACCTTTTTTGCTAATAATTTAAAATACTACATCGATATTTTTAACAAGAATACTAACTTTTATCTTACAAAACCTGTATTCATCACTCCTAACAGCCGTTACAAGAGTAATACCTAAAATATATTCTAAAAAAAGCTTCGAATATAATTTCTAATAATAACCACTGTTTCATCTAAATCTTGAATAAAAACATGATTTACAGTAAGCCGAATCCTTTTTTTGTCAAATAATTTAAAATCTTGACTTTATTTTAGAAAAATAACTCCTTAAATCTGAGATAAATATATGAATACCCCATTTTGAACCTTTAAATTTTCACAAATAATCAGTATTGGAATTTTGTAGTGCTAAATATTAAAATATTCGTAAAAATCCGATTAAATTTTTTGTACATTATAAAAACCTGTACATTTGGAAAATCAAAAATGAAAGATAACAGTATAAAATATCACTCTTCGATAACAACTCAAAACTGGGTTGCAATTACTGCTACAACAACTTCTACGATTACTACTACCCCTTAGGGGTATACATTTTTACATATAATCCAGGCTATCCATACTTTTTTTCTTGAAAGAAAAAAGGCATTGAATACGTATAAACACTTGCATTTACAAAATAACACACACACAATGAAAATATTAAAATTTGGTGGAACTTCGGTCGCCAATGCAGAAAATATAAAACGAGTTTTAGCAATTGTAAACCAAAAATCAGAACAAGATCAATTAATAGTTGTCGTTTCTGCTTTAAGCAAAGTAACTGATTTACTTCAGGCTGCTGCCGCAAAAGCCGCTTCTAACGATGAAAGTTATAAAGATATAGTTGCCGAAATAGAGAAAAAACACTTAGATACTCTAAAAGCGTTGATTCCTGTTAGCGAGCAAAGTAGCTTATTAAGCCACGTAAAAAGAATCATAAACCACCTTGAAACATTACTTGACGGTTGTTTCTTATTGGGTGAGTTATCTAATAGAACTGCCGATACTATCCTTAGTTTTGGTGAATTGCTTTCGTCATATATCATTGCCGAAGCTTTAAAACAAACAAATAAAAATAGCGGTTATAAAGACAGCCGTGAACTGATTAAAACGAACAACCACTTTGGTAAAGCTGCTGTAAATTTTGAAGTTACAAACCAATTAATACGTGATTATTTCTCAGAAAATAAAGCGCAGGTTGTAATCATGCCCGGTTTTATTGCTTCCTCTCTCGATGGAATCATTACTACTTTAGGCCGTGGTGGATCTGACTATTCGGCTGCAATCTTGGCGGGAGCTCTTAATGCTGAAGTATTAGAAATATGGACTGACGTAAACGGAATGTACACTGCCAATCCTAAAATTGTAAAACAAGCGCAACCAATTGCAACGATCTCTTATCAAGAAGCGATGGAGTTATCACACTTTGGTGCTAAGGTTTTATATCCACCTACAATTCAGCCTGTTTTAAGAAAAAACATTCCTATTGTAATCAAGAATACTTTTGAACCTGAATCGGAAGGGACTTATATTTCGAATCACGTTTCCTCAAAAGATACTATTGTAAAAGGAATCAGCCATATCGATAGTATTTCATTAATTACTCTTGAAGGTCCTGGAATGATTGGAGTTTCGGGTTCGTCAAAGCGTCTTTTTGAAGTTTTATCGAATGAAAGTATCAATGTTATTTTTATAACTCAAGCTTCATCTGAGCATTCTATTTGTATTGGTATTTTAAATGCTGATGCTGATAATGCGGAACAAGCAATCAATCGTGCTTTTGAAGTAGAAATTACTCAAAACAAAGTTGATCCTTGCATCGTTGAGAAAAACCTTTGCATCATCGCTTTGGTTGGTGAAAACATGAAAAACCACCAAGGTTTAAGCGGAAGAATGTTTAGCACTCTAGGAAAAAACAACGTGAATATTCGCGCTATTGCTCAAGGCGCATCTGAGAGAAACATTTCGGTTGTAATTAACGAGCGTGATGTAAAAAAAGCACTGAATACATTACACGAAAATTTCTTTGAAGAAAACACCAAACAGCTTAACCTATTTGTAATGGGAGTTGGAAATGTGGGCGAAAAATTCATTGAACAGATTCACAATCAAAGAAAGTTTTTAAAAGAAAACCTAAAGATAAATGTTCGCGTTATTGCTTTGTCTAATTCAAGAAAAATGATTTTTGATGAAGATAGTATTTCGCTTAAAGAATGGCAATCGGCTCTTGAAAATGGAGAAACTGCCGATAAGGATACTTTTATAGCGCGTGCTAAAGATTTGAATTTACGTAACAGTATTTTTGTTGACATTACTGCAAACGCAAGCGTATCTGAAACTTATGAAGAGTTCCTAAAACAAAGTATTGCGGTAGTTACTTGTAACAAAATTGCTTGTTCTTCTGAATATGACAATTATAAAAAACTAAAAAACCTATCTCGCCAGTTTAATGCTCCGTTTTTATTCGAAACGAATGTGGGTGCGGGATTACCAATTATAGATACTGTAAAAAACTTAATTGCTTCGGGTGATAAAGTCCACAAAATACAAGCTGTTCTATCAGGAAGTTTGAATTTTATCTTTAATAATTTTGATGAGAATAATTCTTTCCACGATGTGGTAAAAGAAGCCGGAGTACAAGGATTTACTGAACCAGATCCTAAAATTGATTTAAGCGGAATTGATGTAGCTCGTAAAATCCTTATTCTGATTCGCGAAAGCGGTTATGAAATGGATATCGATGCTATCGAAAATGAATCTTTCATGCCTGCTGAATCGCTTGCAACAACTAATAATGAAGACTTTTTTGCATCGCTAACAAAACATGCACCGCATTTTAAAGCTATTTATGATGAAGCGTTGAGTAAAGACTCTAGATTAAAATATGTTGCGCAATTTGAAAACGGAAAAGCTAGCGTTGGCTTACAGTTTATCCCTAAAGATCATCCTTTCTATAATCTAGAAGGAAAAGATAATATCGTATTGTTCTATACAGATCGTTATGTAGATCAGCCTTTGCTAATAAAAGGTGCTGGTGCCGGAGCTGCAGTTACTGCTTCAGGGATTTTTGCAGATGTAATTCGCATAGGAAACGTTTAATAAGGTACAAAGGCTCAAAGGTACTGAGTCACTAAGGCTCAAAGCCACAGAGGTTCATAGGGACAAAGTTTACGTCTTTGAGAATATGTTTTTTGTTTCAAGTTTCAAGTTTAAGCCTCTGCAACTTTGAGCCTTTGAGCCTGAAACTTGAAACTTGAAACTTGAAATAATAGATAAATAGCAAAACCTTTGATTATCTGCAACTTTGAACCTTTGAACCTGAAACAAATAATAAAAAATAATGATTGGCAAAAACCTTTGAACCTCTGAGCCTTTGCCTCTCTGAACCTTAAAAGAAAATGAAAGAAATAAAACTATTTTGTCCTGCAACAATTGCCAATCTCTCGTGTGGATTTGATGTTCTTGGACTATGTTTAGAAACTGCGGGTGATGAAATGATTGTTCGTGAATCAGATCAAAAAGGGATTCGCATCACTAAAATTGTGGGTGCCGATTTACCTCTAGAAACGGAAAAAAATGTAGCTGGAGTTGCTGCTTTGGCCATGCTTGAAGCTTACGAAAGAGATTTTAACCCAATAACCGTTGGATTTGAAATTGAGATTTATAAAAATATCAAAGCCGGAAGCGGCATCGGAAGTAGCGCTGCGAGTTCTGCTGGAGCCGTTTTTGGAATTAATGAATTATTAGGAAAACCATATTCTAGAAAAGATTTGGTTCAATTTGCTATGCAAGGTGAAAAATTAGCAAGCGGAAACGCTCATGCCGATAATGTTGCCCCTGCCCTTTTGGGTGGATTTACATTGGTAAGAAGCTACAGCCCGCTAGATATTATAAAAATTGATAGTCCCGAAGAATTATATGCTACGGTTGTTCATCCTCAAATTGAGTTAAAAACATCTGATGCGCGTTCGGTATTAAAACAAACGGTTTCCTTAAAAAGTGCCATTATGCAATGGGGAAATGTAGGCGGATTAATCGCTGGTTTATATACCAAAGATTATGATTTAATTGGTCGTTCGCTTCATGATGAAATCGTTGAACCGCTACGAAGCGTATTGATTCCTGGTTTTGATTCAATCAAACAAGCGGCAATTGAAAATGGCGCATTAGGTTCTGGAATTTCAGGTTCTGGCCCTTCTATTTTTGCTTTAAGCAAAGGAAAAGAAACTGCTGTAAAAATTGCAAAAGCCATGAGCGAAGTATATGATAACATCAATTTACCGTATGAAATTCATATCTCGCAAATAAATCCGGATGGAGTTCGTATTTTGTAATCCCCCTAACCCCCGAAGGGGGAATAAAAGAATAACGATTTTAGATCCTAAATAAACATATCTGAATCCGGTTACAACTCCCTTCCCTTTGGGGAGGGGTGGGGTGGGGATTCTATAAAAAACAACCAATGAAATATTATAGTTTAAACCATAATGCCCCAAAAGTTTCTTTTCAGGAAGCTGTAATACAAGGATTAGCAAGTGATAAAGGATTATATTTTCCTGATAACATTACCGCTTTAGATCCTTCATTTTTTGACACAATCGAAAATTTAAGTCATGAGCAAATTGCTTTTGAAGCTATCAAGCAGTTTGTAGGCGATGAAATTCCAGAAACTGTTTTAAAAGAAATCATTGCTGCCACTTTGTGTTTTGATTTTCCTGTGGTGAAAGTCGAAAACAGAATCTACTCTCTTGAGCTGTTTCACGGTCCAACAATGGCTTTTAAAGATGTTGGCGCCCGATTTATGTCACGTTGTTTGGCATACTTTAATAAAGATAAAAAAGACGCTAAAAATACCGTTTTAGTAGCTACTTCTGGAGATACGGGTGGCGCAGTTGCTAGCGGATTTCTTGGTGTTGATGGCGTAGAGGTTGTGATTTTATATCCATCTGGAAAAGTAAGCGATATTCAGGAAAAACAATTGACTACTTTAGGACAGAACATCAAAGCATTGGAAGTTGATGGTGTTTTTGATGATTGTCAGGATATGGTTAAAAAAGCGTTTTTAGATGAATCATTAGCACATAAAAACCTAACCTCAGCAAATTCAATTAATATTGCACGTTGGTTGCCACAAATGTTCTATTTCTTCTTTGCGTACAAAGCATTGAAAAGTCAGAACAAACCTTTGATCTTCTCTTGTCCAAGTGGGAATTTCGGAAATATCTGTGCTGGAATTATGGCTAAGAAATTAGGATTGCCAATTCAACATTTCGTAGCTTCTACAAATGTAAATGATACAGTTCCTAGATTCTTAGAAAATGGGAAATACGATCCTAAACCTTCTAAGGCTACAATCTCAAATGCAATGGATGTTGGAAACCCAAGCAACTTTATCAGAATTCAAGAATTATATAATAATGATTTAAAGGCTTTCGAAAAAGATTTCTCTTCTTACAGTTATACCGATGAAGAAACACTTGAAGCTATGAAACAAATCTATAAAACGGATGGTTACATTGCTGAACCACACGGAGCAGTTGGTTATTTAGGATTGAAGAAAGAATTACAAAAACATGAAAATGCAATTGGTATCTTCTTAGAAACTGCTCACCCAATTAAATTCCTAGATGTTGTTGAACCTGCATTGGGAATTACACTTCCAATTCCGGCGCAAATAGAAAGTGTTATGAATAAAGAGAAAGTAAGTACTAAAATTGCTTCTTATGAGGAGTTGAAAGCTTTCTTGGGGTAATATACTTCTGATTATACAATTTTTAAAGCCACAGATTATAAGATTAGGTTCTTATCATTTGTGGTTTTCTATTTTCAATTGTTCCGTTCCGATAGCGCAGATCAAATTTCATTGTAAAGCCAGTGTGGATTAAACCTAAAGATTTTCACTTCTTCACACCCAACAAATTGCCTCCTGCTTTAGCTGGAGGTTTACATTTTAATCTAAAATCGGCTTTAGCCAAAATCTTTAAAGTTTTTTGGCTAAAGCCTTTTCTTAAGACTCTTACTTTTATCATCCAGCTAAAGCTGGATGCAATTGACATTCTGATTAAACAGACCTTACATATCTACACTCGAAATTTTGTCATCCAGCTAAAGCTAGATACAATTCAACCCGCATTAATAGGAAAACACTAAATTAAAAACTTTTTCGAACCTAGTTTTTATCCTATTTCAAAATAAACATTTAACAAATATAATAGTATTTTTGTCTTGCTTTTTTATCCTATAAAACTCCAAAAACTATTATAATTTTATGAAAATTACGTCTAAGTTTCTCCCTATTCTATTACTGGTATTTGCTTTTAAGCAGACTGTTTTGGCTCAAGACAAAGACAATTACAGCGCTAGAATTGATAGCTTGATTCAAACAACTTCAGTTCGTCCGTTTAATGGTAACATACTAATCTCTCAAAACGGAAAAACAAAGTATTCAAAGGCGTATGGCTATTCTAATTACACAAAAAAAACGTCCCTAGAATTAGATGACCATTTCATTATTCTGTCTAATAGCAAGCAGATAACAGCGGTCTTGATTCTTCAAGAGGTTGAAAAAGGGAAAATCGTTTTAAATACACCTATAAAAAAATATTTACCGAACCTTAAACAACCTTGGACAAGTACTGTAACGGTGGAGAATTTACTGAATCATACTTCTGGAATTGTAGATTTAGAAAAGCCAACAATCTTTCCTGTTGGAACTCAATTTAAATATACCGATTTGAATTATATTTTACTTGGTCAAATTATAGAAAGAACTTCTAATAAAACATATGAAGCTGTTGTAAACGAATTGTTTAAAGTGAACAAAATGAAAGATAGTTTTTTCCCAAATGAAGCTAACCAAAAAGAGATTATAAACGGTCGTGAATACTTTAAAGACAATACAACTAAGGAAATTATAGGTCTTGTTATTCCTAAAGAACGAATTCCTGCAGCTGGACTTGTGAGCACTGTAAAAGATCTAGCAATTTGGAATAGCTTACTCCATAATGGTAAACTTTTAAAAGAAGCCGCTTACAGCCGAATGACTTCTTACAGCATTACAAACCAACATGGCGTTTTTGGTGAGAAAGAAATTGGATATGGATTTGGCATTCGAGTAAATGATGAAGCTAAAATTAAAGAATTTGGTCATACCGGAATTGTTCCCGACCAAGGATTTATTTCTGTAAATTTGTTTTATCCAGAAACGAATACTAGTATTATCATTTTAGAAAACCAAACATTTGAAAATTTTGATATTTCTTATTATTTTGAATCTAAAATCAGAGACATCGTTTTAAAAAGTGGTTTGTTGGAGAAATAATAAATTAAATTATAGAGCACCTAACTATAAACCTCCTAGGCATCTCTAATTTACTTATAATAAAAAAAGAAGAATATAATACTCATGATTACAAAAGCAACATTACAGGATATTCCAGCATTAAATACATTAATAAATTCAGCTTATCGCGGTGAATCTTCTAAAAAAGGATGGACTACCGAAGCAAACTTATTAGAAGGAAAAAGAACCACAGAAGACGAACTAACTGAAACTATTGAAGACAAGAAAAACACTATCTTGAAATTTACTGAAAATGACCAAATTATTGGTTCGGTTTTACTAGTAGAAAAAAAGGATAAACTCTATTTAGGAATGCTTACTGTTTCGCCTGAGTTACAAAATAGTGGTATTGGTAAAAAGCTACTTCAACAAGCCGAGGTTTATGCTAAATCATTAGGTTTGCCTACAATTGTAATGACTGTTATATCGGTGCGCGAAGAACTGCTTGCATGGTACAAACGCAATGGTTATGCAGATACTGGTAAAAGAGAGCCTTTTCCTGAAAGTGATGTTCATGTTACGATTTCAAAAGATCCTTTGGTGTTTATTGTGCTAGAGAAAAAGGTTTAAGTCTTTAGACAGCAATCCGTTTTACTTTTGTAATATGTCTAAATTAATCCCATAAAAATGAATATACGCCTTTTGTCTAAAGATGATTGTACTGCTTCTGTTTGGAGCGGTGGACTGACATATGAATATCTGATATTTCCGAAAACAGCTAGCTATTCTGATAGGGATTTTATATTCAGAATAAGCAGTGCTACAATAGAGAAAGAGCCTTCTGAGTTTACCCGATTTGAAGGCTACCATCGATACTTGGCTATGCTTGATAATAGCTTGCATGTTGAGATTAACAACGCGAAGAAAACCTATGCGAAATATGAAATCATGGAATTTAATTCGGATGATGATGTTACTTCTTATACGAAAGGCATTGATTTTAATTGGATGGTTTCTGAGAAGGTATCTTATCATAATCTGAAATTAACCAATGGGAATCAAATCAGTAATGCTCAAATACTGATTCTATATTCTTTACATGCAACGGTTATTCAAATTAATGACAAGCCTTATCATCTAAAACCGTATGATTTATTGGTAATTGAAAATCAGGAAAAGGAAGATATTATTCTTCATTTTTCTAATGAGTGTCTCTTTGGGATATTGGATTTTTAATTTTTAAAAATTAATCGCTAAGAACGCAAGGTTTTTTATAGTCAACTAAATATGCTATCTCGCAAAGACGCTAAGTCCCAAAAAATAGCTTGGAATCTTTGTCTCTTTGGAATGTTTGTTTAAGTTTTAATATTAAAAGTAAAGAGCGCAAGGTTTCTTATAATCAACTAAATATGCTATCTCGCAAAGACGCTAAGTCGCAAAAAATTGCTTTGTTACTGTGTCTCTTTGGAATATTGGATTTTTAAAAAAAGTCCCTGATTAAAATGAGTTGTTTAAGTTTTGAAATTAAACACAAAGAGCGCTAAGATTATTTATAGTCAACTAAATATGTTATCTCGCTAAGACGCTAAGTCGCAAAAAATTGCTTTGTTACTTTGAAACTCTGAAACTTTGTTACTGTGTCTCTTTGGAATGTTTGTTTAAGTTTTAATATTAAAAGCAAAGAGCGCTAAGATTATTTATAGTCAACTAAATATGTTATCTCGCTAAGACGCTAAGTCGCAAAAAATTGCTTTGCTCCTTTGAAACTCTGAAACTTTGTTACTGTGTCTCTTTGGAATGTTTGTTTAAGTTTTAAAATTAATCGCTAAGAACGCAAGGTTTCTTATAATCAACTAAATATGCTATCTCGCAAAGACGCTAAGTCGCAAAAAATTGCTTGGAATCTTTGTCTTTTTGGGATATTAGATTAAACAAAAAGTTTTTCTGCCACTGATTAAAAGGATTAAATGATTTCTGAAATCATAAAACCCCTTTAACCTTTGTAACTTTGAACCTTTTAAACTCTGAGCCTTTTAAACTCTGAACCTTTAAACCTTTGCAAATCTGAGTCTTTGTATCTCTGAACCTTTGCAACTCTGAGCCTTTGAACCTTTTCTCAGTTACATTACTAACTCTTCAAACAACCGTTGGATGGTTTTATCTAAGTCCTGACATAAGCCTGGATGCGGTCGTGAGGTTTGGATTGCCGAACTACGAATTGCTGTTAACCAACGAAAACGCTCTGGGATTTCCATTTGTCCAATTGGCCCTCCATCTTTTGCTCCAATAGCTATTTTTTGCAGTGATGTTAAATTACAATGCAATTGTTCGACATCAAAATCTGATGAAAGTGCCTGAATTTTAGCATCGTTTATATGGTATAATACTTTTATAAATTTGGCTCTCTTGCAAAATAATATGATACCTATATTTAGGAATTCTTCGCGTTCAACTCTTGGTACAACACGGATTACGGCATATTCATATAAGTGACTATCTTGCATTTTCGGCTTCTTTTACAAAAATTTCAGAATGATTTAATCGTGTTTGCAAAAATTGGAAATATACATTTCGCAATCCTTCTGGCGTTTCATCGCTATCTTCCCAATTGAGCCATTCGTCTGGAATAAGCGCTACAATTTCCTGTAATAATTCGGTAGTTAAAACGGCTTTATATTCTGAATCTACTTCTTTTAAAAGTGTTGCTTGTGGCAATAATACATGGTCTTTGATTAACGCAAAAGGACTCTTGGCATGTTGCTCCCAATTATTCCACGAATGATGAAAATACAAACATGCGCCATGATCTATTAGCCAAAGTTCTTTATGCCAAATTAGCATATTGGTATTTCTAAACGTACGGTCTACATTGGTGATAAAAGCATCTAACCAAACTATTTGTGAAGCTAGTTTTGGTTCTACTTCTGTTACAACGGGATCAAAAGTAATAGCGCCTGACAAAAAATGCAGTGCTAAATTAAGCCCTTGGCTTCCTTGTAATAAATCCTGAATTTCCTCATCGGCTTCGGTTCTTCCAAAAGCTTCGTCGAGATTCGCAAATACTAATTCGGGAATTTGAAGTTTTAATGCATTTGCAATTGCTCCTCCTACTAATTCGGCTATTAGCGCTTTTACGCCATGTCCTGCTCCTTTGAATTTTAGGACGTATTTAAAATCATCATCTGCTTCTGCCAAAGCGGGCAAAGAACCTCCTTCGCGTAACGGACTTATATATCGCGTCACGTTTACCGTTCTTAAATCGAGTTTGTTTTTCATAATCAGCTTTTACTGGAATACAAACTTACTCATTTAGATGGTTAGATTTTTAGACTTCTTAGATTATTAGACTTCTTAGACAAGCAAGCTTGTTAGATTAATTAGATTTTTGGATTTTTGGATTTTTGGATTTTTGGATTTTTGGATTTTTGGATTTTTGGATTTTTGGATTTTTGGATTTTTGGATTTTTGGATTTTTGGATTTTTGGATTTTTGGATTTTTGGATTTTTGGATTTTTGGATTTTTGGATTTTTGGATTTTTGGATTTTTGGATTTTTGGATTTTTGGATTTTTGGATTTTTGGATTTTTGGATTTTTGGATTTTTGGATTTTTGGATTTTTGGATTTTTGGATTTTTGGATTTTTGGATTTTTGGATTTTTGGATTTTTGGATTTTTGGATTTTTGGATTTTTGGATTTTTGGATTTTTGGATTTTTGTAAAACCTACGGTTCTACAAAAATCTACTTTGTCGCAATTGCTTTTGGCTAACGCAGATTTGGTAAGAGTATCAGATTTTTCAAAATTTAACCTTTATTGCTTAAATCTTGCTTGTCTAACAATCTAAGTAGTCTAAGAATCTATCGACAAAAATGCTTTTCCTAAATTATCAATAATATCAGATGCTATGAATGATTGATAACCTGTTTGAGGTAAAGCAATATCGGCTGTTAAACCATGTAGATACACTCCGAGTTGAGCTGCTTGAATTGGTTGATATCCTTGTGCTAGCAAACTTGTGATTATTCCGGTTAGGACATCACCACTTCCGGCTGTAGCCAATGCAGCATTTCCTGTAGTATTTTGATAAACGATATCTTCTTTTATAATATGTGTTGGAGCACCTTTCATAACTATGATTACTTCGTATTTCTTAGAGAATTCAATGGCTTTCTCGAATTTTTCTTGATCAGAATTCCAACTCCCGATTAAGCGCTCTAATTCTTTTGGATGCGGAGTGAGTACCGTTTCTGGCTGTAATAAATTAAGCCAAGATTTATTTTGAGATAAAATATTCAGTGCATCGGCATCGATGACCAAAGGCGTTTGGTTGGTTTTTAAGAATTCATGAAATGCTTTTTGTGTCTCTAGCTCCTGCCCTATTCCTGGGCCAATTGCTATGGCTTGCGGAACTATTTCTAATGTGATTTCGGAGATGTGTTTTTCATGAACTGTTGTTATGACCATTACTTCGGGAATTGCTACTTGAAGAATTTCATAACCACATTTAGGAATGTGAGCAGTTACGAGTCCGCAACCTGATTTTATACAGGCTTTGGATGCTAAAATTGCTGCTCCTATCTTTCCGTAACTTCCTGCAATAATCAGCGCATGTCCTTGTATTCCTTTGTGTGTATGCGGATTTATAGGTTTGTAGATTTTTTTAATCTCGGCTTGGGTTATTGCAATTGTTGCTTTCATTGAAATTGATTTTATATCTAAAATTACAAAAAACTTGATTGTTAAATGATAAATGCTTCCTGACAGTCTGTAGCCCTGATAGTAGCGGTATCCTTTGTGTTTTTTCTTTAAAAACATAAAGATATAGCGAATAGCAGGAAATAGCTCCTAATCTTTGCGATTTTTATAATTTTGAGTACTTGTTTACAATATTTTTTGAATAAATTTGCGATTCACTTTTATAGACACACACAATGAAAAATATTGCGCTAACGCACATACATGAGGGTTTAGGAGCAAAAATGCTACCTTTTGCTGGTTATAATATGCCTATTTTATACGAAGGTGTTAATGCTGAACACGAAACGGTTCGTACTGGTGTGGGCGTTTTTGACGTTTCGCACATGGGTGAATTTTTACTAACTGGTCCTAATGCTTTGGCTTTGATTCAGAAAGTAACTTCGAATGACGCTTCTACACTAACCATTGGTAGAGCTCAATATTCTTGCTTACCTAATAATGATGGCGGAATTGTAGATGATTTGATTATTTATAAAATGAAAGATGAAGAGTATTTACTTGTTGTAAATGCTTCGAATATTGATAAGGATTGGAATTGGATTTCTTCTCACAATGATGTGGGTGCTGAGATGAAAAACCTTTCGGATGATTACTCTTTACTAGCAATTCAAGGTCCTAAGGCGGTTGAAGCAATGCAAAGTTTAACTACTGTAGATTTAGCTGCTATTCCTTACTACCATTTTGAAATTGGTACTTTTGCAGGAATCGATAACGTAATTATTTCGGCTACTGGTTATACTGGTTCTGGTGGTTTTGAAATTTACTGCAAAAATGATGAGGTAGAACAAATCTGGAACAAAGTGTTTGAAGCTGGTGCTTCTTTTGGAATTAAACCAATTGGATTGGCCGCTCGCGATACTTTACGTTTAGAAATGGGTTTCTGTTTATACGGAAATGATATTGACGATACGACTTCTCCTCTTGAGGCTGGATTGGGTTGGATTACAAAATTTACTAAAGATTTTACTAATTCTGAAAACCTTAAAAAACAAAAAGAAGCTGGTGTTACTAAAAAACTTGTAGGTTTTGAAATGCAAGAGCGTGCGGTACCTAGACAAGGATATGAAATTGTTGATGCATCTGGTAATGTTATCGGAATCGTTACTTCTGGAACTATGTCTCCTTCTATGAATATTGGAATTGGTTTGGGTTACGTTACTGTTGCAAACAGCGCCATAGACAGCGATATCTTTATTAGAATTAGAAAAAATGATGTTCCTGCTAAAGTGGTGAAATTACCTTTCTACAAAAAATAATTTATTTTTAAAGCACTATACTAAAGCCTACCTTATATACCACAGCTTAAATTGATTAGCTCTGTTTTATCACAGAAATCAATTTAGGCTGTGGTTTTTTCTGTTTCGACATTTACATTTTAGTGAGATTATACTCGTTTTATCAAAAAAATTAGCGTAATTTTAGTTGAAATGTTGATACTCGATTTATGAAAAAATTTCCATTGGTATTTCTGCTTCTTAGTTTCTCCCTGTTTGGTCAAAATAGTGATTCTACATGTGAAATTTTAACTAAAATAAATACGCTTATTCAAAGCGAACATATACAACCTAAACCGGTAGATGATAGTCTATCGGTTTTTGTTTTTGATAACTTAATTGACAATCTTGATCCGTCTAGAAATATTTTTCTGAAATCGGAATACGATGTACTTGTCAAAAAATACCGCTTAAATATCGACAATCTAATTCTCAACAAAGATTGCTCTTTCTTAAATGATATTATTTCTAAATATAGAAATGGACTCATAAGAAATAAAACGGCATTGGAAAAAATTCTAATTGAACCTATTGACTATTCTGCAAAGGATACGATTCGGTTTTATAAAAAATCTTTTCCTGTATATATGAAGGATAATGACGTTGAGAAAGTTTGGCGTAAAAAAATGCGCTATGAAATCTTAGATCAAATTGCAGAGGTAAGTACCAATCTAGATTCCCTTAAAACAAATTTTAAATCTCTTGAAGCTACTTATAAAAAGTCTATTCTTGATAATGAAATATGTAAAATTAATACGCTATTGCAAACGGAGAAAAAACCGCAAGAGAAACTATACAATTACTTCTGTACGTACTTTGATCCTCATACGAACTATTTTAGTGATGACTCGAAATCTAGCTTTGTGGCTTCGTTATCTAAAGAGCATTTATCATTGGGCTTGAATGTTAATCTTAATGAGAAAAATGAAATTATTGTGGCCGAATTAGATTCGAATGGTCCTGCATTTCAAACTGGTCTAATCAAAAAAGGAGACCAGATTATCTCTGTCTCTAACCAAAAAGAAACGCTAAAAGTTTCGTGCGCCACTCTTGAGTCTATTTCATCTATGATTTTATCTGAATCTAATAAGAACATAACGCTTACTCTTAAAAGAAATGCTGGAAAAAGTTTTGATGTTAGCATCGAAAAACAAATTATGAAGGACGAAGAAAACTCTGTTTTTAGCTTTATAATTGGTAAAGAGAGTAAGATTGGTTATATAAAAATCCCAAGCTTTTATGCCGATTTAGAAGGCAATAGCGGTAAAGGTTGTGCCGATGATACTGTTAAAGAGATTTTGAAATTACAGAAAGACAACATTAAAGGACTCGTTATTGATTTAATAGATAATGGTGGCGGGTCTATGGAAGAGGCCATAAAACTAGCAGGAATGTTTATTGACAATGGGCCAATTTCGATTGTTGTGGATAATAAAAATGAGCAATCGGTTATTAATGATCCTTATAAAGGTATGCTTTACAAAGGAATTGTTGTTGTTCTCGTTAATGGTAATACTGCATCTGCAAGTGAGTTTTTTGCATCGATTATGCAGGATTACAATCGTGCGCTATTATTAGGAAGCACTACATTGGGAAAAGCAACTATGCAAACGATACAATCTCTTGACCCGAATAAGAATACCGATTTCTTGAAAATAACAATTAATAAATTCTACAGAATAACAGGTAAAAGTCACCAATATATAGGAATAACTCCCGATGTGGTTCTGCCTGAGTTTTATGAAAATATTATTCAAAAGGAGAAAAATTTTCCAACTGCTATTAAAAACGACTCTATTGTTCCTGTTTTAAAATTTAGACCTTACGTAAAAAGAAGTTTAATAAATACTTTGTCCGATGATAGTAGTATTAGAGTCGCAGCTAGTGATTATTTTAACAATATAATTACAGTAAATCAAAAGATAGATCAATTGATTAACTCTCCACGAACTGAAATTTCTATGACATTAGACGCTGTTTTTGAGCAGAAAAAGACTCGAACTAGCTTATGGGAGGAAATAACTTCTTTTAACACTAAGAATGATCCTTTGGATGTATACAACTCTACAGTCAATAGGTTCCTTTTAGGGATTCACCCTAGCGAGAAAACAATGAATCAATATCAAATTGATAATCTTAAAACGAATCCTTACCTGAAAGAAGCTGTAAATATTATTAATGATTTTAATGCCGCGAGGTAGTTTTCTTAGTTTATAGTCGCAGTCTTCAGTTTTCAGTCTCAGTCTTGGTTTGTGGTAATTTAGTTTACAATATACAGTCGCAGTTTTTAGCCTTGGTTTGCGGTAATTAGTTTGCAGTCGCAGTATTCAGTTTTCAGGCTTTGTTTGCGGTAATTAGTTTGCAGTCGCAGTTTACAGTTTGCAGACTTGGTTTGCGGTAATTTAGTTTACAGTCGTAGTTTTAAGTCTTTTTTTGGCGATAATTACTTTCGTATACTAGTTTAAAAAACTGAAGACTGAGACTGCCCTTCAACTCCGCTCAGGATGACACTGAGACTGTAAACTCAAAACTGTGACTGAAGACTGTGACTGAAGACTGTGACTGAAGACTGAAAACTGAAACAGTAAACATAATTTAAAAAAAGAATAGCGTTTGTTTTTGTAAAATAACTAATAACTGTATTTTTGCAACACAAAATAAAAAATCAGCAATGGGAAGAGCGTTTGAATTTAGAAAAGGTAGAAAAATGAAGCGTTGGTCAGCAATGGCCAAAACATTTACCCGAATTGGTAAAGATATTGTAATGGCTGTTAAAGAAGGTGGCCCTAATCCAGATGCCAATTCTAGACTTAGAGCTGTTATACAAAATGCAAAAGCTGCCAACATGCCGAAAGACAATGTTGAACGTGCGATAAAAAATGCCAGCAATAAAGATACTGCCAACTACAAAGAAATTTTATTTGAAGGTTATGCTCCTCACGGAATTGCTATATTGATAGAAACTGCATCTGATAATAATAACCGTACTGTAGCGAACATTCGTAGCTATTTTAATAAATGCAACGGAACTATGGGGACTCAAGGTTCTGTCGAGTTTATGTTTGACCATACTTGTAACTTCCGTATCCCTAAAGGTGATCTTGATCCTGAAGAATTAGAATTGGAATTAATCGATTTTGGTGCTGAAGAGGTTTTTGAAGATGAAGATGGTATCTTAATCTATGCTCCTTTTGGAAGCTTTGGGGCACTACAGAAAGAACTTGAAAACAGAGGTATAGAAATTCTGTCTTCTGGCTTTGAGCGTATTCCGCAAATCACTAAAGAACTTACTGAAGATCAAATTGCAGATGTAGAGAAACTGATCGAAAAAATAGAAGAGGATGATGACGTAATGAACGTATATCATACCATGAAAGAAGAGTAATCTATTACTTTATATATCTACGAAACTCCAGAGAAATCTGGAGTTTTTTTTTATGATAAACTAGAATTAAAATAAAATCATAACTCCTATTCAAAATAGTTTTTTATGTTTGCGAGAATTAAAAAATCCAAGTCTTATGAAAAAAATTTTATTCTTATTTAGTACTATTCTCCTAACATTAGCCTCTTGTTCATCGGATGATAATGAAAAAGAAACTCCATTAATTTTAGTAAAAAAAAGAATAATCTCTGACCTCAACGGCCTTGTTATAACAGGCAATATAACCTATAATGGAAATAAAATAGTTAGTAATAAAGATGAAGATGGTGATGTTAGATATACTTACACAGGAGACTATATTACTAAAATAGAAGTATTCCTAAATGATGGTAGTCTTGCTGTAACAAATGAATATACCTATGCTAATGGAAAGCAAACTAGTGCTGTAATAAAAGTACCTAATACCACGACCTATTCTAAAACACTATATACTCATAACACAAACGAAACAATTACTTATGAAAGTTTTAGAATAAATGCTACTACTGGTGCAAAAACTGAAGAAAGTACTGGGAAATATACATCCAAAAACGGGAATCTTGTAATATCAGAAAGTTCTCGTAATGGAGTTAAAACAATAAGAATATATGAGTATGACAACCAAAATAATCCATACAAAAATGTCTTAGGTTTTAATTTATTAGTAGATTCAAATACAGCTAGTAATAATAATATCGTAAAAGAAACAAGCATCTCTGAATCTAGTGGTAGTGTTCCAGTTACTACAGCAACTTTTTCTTATAAGTATAACGAAAACAACTACCCAACAGAAAAAGTATATACTATTCGAAATGAAGCCCCATCTCCAACATTTCTATATTTTTATTAAATAAATAACATCAAAAATAAAATTCATTTTGAGCTTAACCTCGTTTTACTAAATCACCAGATTTTATAGCGACTAGCTATCCAAAGAAAGAGTATAAAAAAGATAGACTGAATTCAGAATAGGATGCACAATCAGTTCTGCATAATCTTCTACCTGATTTAATGAACTACTAATGGAGAAAAATGCATTTCATTGAAACAAAACTCAGACAATCAACTAGAGCAATAATTAAGAGGGGAACGAACTGAGGAGACTAAATAAAACAGAGAGTATTAACATTAAATATGAAATTAATTAAAAATGAAATTTTACACATTTTTTAATACTGACGAATTAAATACTATCGGAGATTACCCTCAAATAGAAAAATCTGAAAACTATAATTTATCATCTCCAGATTCATATTGGAATGTTCCTTGGAATCAATTCCCTAATTTCAAACCATTATATAGTATAAAAATTAGAGATAAAGCGTTAAACACTAATTTCTTACATTCCCTACCAGGTTTTAAAGGACTTACAATTGATGATAATTTAAAAAACATAATCGAAAAATTCAATCTACCACCTCATCAATTTTATAAAATAGAGGTCGTACATCGCAATCAGGAATTAAAATATCATTGGTTTCATTTTATTGAGAGTCTTTTAGGTTATATTGATTTCGAAAAAACAACATTTGAATTATTTCAAAAATGGCCATTAACAGTACTAAAAGAAATTAAAGTTTCATCAATAGAAGAACTTCATAAATTAGAAGTGGAATTAAATTTTGAAAAAGAAATTCTAATAAAAAAAATAGCTTTACTAGATACTTTTCCTAATTATGATATTATTAGCCTAAACAATATTACTCCACTTATATTAGTAAGTGAAAAATTGAAAAAAACATTAGAAGAATCTGAACTAAAAGGTTTTGAATTTAAAGAATATAAGCAGTTAGTTATGATGGAACAGAAATAAGACTAAGTGCATCCAAAAAAATAAGGAATAAGACCAAACTTACCCTTAAAGCCTCTTCAAAGAGCCAGTAATAGACAAACTTCCTAAACTATTCTAAACAAAAAAAGCTCCAGAAGTATCCGGAGCTTTTTAATATATAAGAGTATTATCTACTACTTTACAAATTCTATTTTTTGAACTTCTTCTTCATTGACACTGTCAAAGAAACCTTGTTCGTTCATCCAATCATCGCTAAACACTTTACTCATGTAACGTGAACCATGATCAGGAAATATTGCTATTATATTACTATCTTTAGTAAACTCCCCTTCTTCTGCATATTGCTTAATTGCTTGCATTACTGCACCAGATGTATATCCTACAAATAAACCTTCTTTTCTAGTAACTTCTCTTGCAGAGTGAGCGCTTTCTTCATCGGTAACTTTTATAAACTTATCGATGATATCAAAATCTGTAGCCGATGGGATAAGATTTTTACCTAAGCCTTCTATACGGTAAGGATAAATTTCTTTGCTATCGAATTCTCTTGTTTCGTGGTATTTTTTTAATACCGATCCAAAAGCATCAACTCCTAGAATTCTAATATTTGGATTTTGCTCCTTTAAGAATTTTGCAGTTCCCGAGATTGTTCCTCCAGTTCCACTACAAGCAATAAGATGCGTTATCTGACCTTTTGTTTGTTCCCAAATTTCTGGTCCTGTAGTGTTGTAATGTGCATCAACATTTAATTGATTAAAATATTGATTGATATAAACCGAACCTTTGGTTTCTTCATGCAATCTTTTAGCAACATTATAATAAGAGCGTTCATCATCTGCAGAAACGTGCGCGGGGCAAACATATACTTTGGCACCTAAGCTACGTAACATGTCAATTTTATCTTTGGATGATTTTGAGCTAACAGCGAGTATGCAATTATAACCTTTTATAATGCTAACCATTGCTAAGCTAAAACCTGTATTGCCGGAAGTAGTTTCTACAATTGTATCTCCTGGAGATAAAATCCCTCTCTTTTCGGCCTCTTCAATAATATATAATGCAATTCTATCTTTTGAGGAATGTCCTGGATTAAAAGCTTCTACTTTTGCGTAGAAATTACCTTCTAACCCTTCTGTGATTTTGTTTAGCTTAATAAGCGGTGTATTCCCTATTAACTCTAAAACGTTGTTGTAAGCAGTTATTTCTTCTTTCATAAAAAAATAGTTAATCGAGGGTATTTTTAAATTAACCTCGACAGGATGCAAATTTAACAAAAAAAATCTAATTACATTTTAATTTTCTCTAAATCTAATAAAAAACTAAACTCTTTGGCTAGTTCTTTTAATGCTTCAAAGCGCCCGGAAGCTCCGCCATGCCCTGCATCCATGTTTGTATTTAGGAATAATAAATTATTATTAGTTTTTTTATTTCTTAATTTGGCCACCCACTTGGCTGGCTCCCAGTATTGCACCTGAGAATCATGTAACCCAGTAGAAATGTACATGTTAGGATATTCTTGAGCACTTACATTGTCATATGGCGAATAAGACAACATATAGTCATAATATTTCTTTGTATTCGGATTTCCCCACTCATCATACTCTCCTGTAGTTAACGGAATACTACTATCTAACATTGTGGTCATAACATCTACAAAAGGTACTTGAGCAATTACTCCATTATATAATTCAGGAGCCCAATTTACGATAACTCCCATTAAAAGCCCACCTGCAGAGCCTCCTTCGGCATATAAATGCTCAGGAGATGTATATTTTTGTTCAATTACATATTTAGAACAATCTATAAAATCTGTAAAAGTATTTTTCTTTTTTAATAATTTACCATCTTCATACCATTGTCTTCCTAAATCTTCCCCTCCACGAATATGTGCTATTGCAAAAATAAAACCTCTATCTAGCAATGATAATCTCGTAGATGAAAAATAAGTATCCATTGTAATTCCGTATGAACCATATGCGTAAAGCAATAATGGATTCTTACCATTTTTCTCCAATCCCTTGCGGTAAACCATAGAAATAGGCACTTTTACGCCATCTGTGGCTGTAGCCCAAATACGTTCTTCGATATAATTATCTTTATCAAATTCACCTCCCAAAACTTGTTGTTCCTTTAGGATAACTTTAGTTTTCGTTTTCATATTAAAATCGATAACCGAAGATGGAGTAGCTAAAGATTGATAACTATAACGTAAAATATCTGTATCAAAATCAACATTAGTAGTGGTAAAAGCGCTGTATGTTTCGTTTTCAAAAGGCAAATAATAATCTGGTTCGTCATTCCAAGGCATGATTCGGATGTGGTTTAAACCATTCGAACGTTCCTCAACAACCAAATAATTCTTAAAAATTTCAATGTCTTCTAATAGAACATCTTCTCTATGCGGAATAAGATCTTTCCAGTTTTTCTTTCCAGTAGCATTTTCAGGCGTTTTCATTAACTTAAAGTTAGTTGCCTTGTCTTTATTAGTTAGAACGTAAAAATGGTCTTCAAAATGCGAAATACTATATTCTAAACCACGAATACGAGGTTGGAAAACAACAAATTCTCCATCGGGATCATCAGAGTTTAATGTTCTGTACTCAGAAGTCAAAGTACTTCCTGAACTTATTACAATATATTTTCGTGATTTTTCTTTACCTATAGAAACATTAAAGGTATCATCTGTTTCTTCAAAGATTAAAATATCATTAGCTGAATCAGTATTTATTTTGTGTTTAAAAACTTTATCAGCACGAAGCGTTACCTCATCTTGCTTGGTATAAAACAACGTTTTATTGTCATTTGCCCAAACAGAACCTCCTGTTGAATTTTCAATTTTGTCGGAAAGAATTTCACCTGTCTCTAAGTTTTTAATCTGAATTGTATAAATTCTTCTCCCAACAATATCCTGTGCAAAAGACACAAATTTATTATCCGGACTTATACTCAAGCCTCCTAATTTAAAATAGTTATGCCCTACAGATAATTCATTACAATTGAATAAAATTTCTTCATCTGCAGTTAAACTTTCTTTTTTTCGAGAATAAATTGGGTAGTCTTTGCCCGTTTCAAAACGAGTTATGTAAAAATATCCATTATAAAAATAAGGAACCGACTCATCGTCTTCCTTGATTCTAGCTTTCATTTCCTCGTACAATGCTTTCTGTAAATCTTTAGTATGCGCTGTCATACTTTCGTAGTACGCATTTTCTTGATTTAGATAATCAATGACTTCAGGGTTTTCTCTATCATTCAGCCAAAAATAATTATCAATTCTAACTTCTTTATGTTTTTTTAATGACTTAGGAATTTCTTTAGCTATTGGAGCAGCAATTTTATTTGGCATTTTTTGAATTTTAATTTTAAAATGAATTTACAAAAATAACATAAACGAACACGCAACTTAATTCTTTTTTATGTAAATTAACACTTGATTTTAAAATTGAATTAGTAATTTCGTTCAATAATTTAAAAACTACCGAAAATGGATTTAATGGGAATGATGGGAAAACTTAAAGAAACCCAACAAAAAATGGAAGACACTAAGAAACGATTAGATACAGTTTTAATAGATGAGCAAAGCGCTGACGGATTATTAAAAGTTACTTTGACAGCTAACCGAAAAATAAAATCAATTACAATTGCTGATTCTTTACTTGAAGACAAAGAGCAATTAGAAGATTACTTAATTGTAACATTAAATAAAGCCATAGAAAAAGCTACAGATGTTAACCAAACGGAACTTGATGCTGTTGCAAAAATGGATATGCCAATGATTCCTGGAATGGATGATTTGTTTAAATAAGACACTCAATACTTGCAAAACACAAAGGTTCAAAGATTTACACTATTAGTAAACTTTGAACCTTTTTATTTATGAAGCTTTTAAAAATTAATGCTTCCGCGAAAAAACACATCAAAAGATAAAAAAGGCTCAAAGCTTCAAAATTTCACACCTGTTAGCAAATTTTGAACCTTTGAACCTCAATATCTATGAAACTTTCTCTAAATCTTCTGTAACGTTTCTAAAACATACGTATGCATTACTTGTCTATAATCAAGATGCGTTACAATTCTAAGTTTACCGTGCCCCATCGAACTTATTGAAATATTTTTCTGTTTTAATTTTTCTATCAAAAGTTGCTCACTAAAATTAGGTTGCAAAGAAAAAATCAAAATATTAGTTTCTACAGGCTCTATTGAAGCTACCCAATGTTTCGTGCTTAAAACTGCCGCAATTTCTTTTGCTCTGCGATGATCCTCGGCTAATCTTTCTAAATTATTTTCTAGTGCAAAAATTGCTGCTGCTGCCAAATAACCAACTTGACGCATTCCACCACCCAGCATTTTTCGAATTCGCAATGCTCTCTTAATATCTGCTTTAGACCCTAATAACATAGAGCCAATAGGTGCACCTAATCCTTTAGAGAAACAAACAGAAATAGTATCAAATATTTGACCGAATTCTTTGGGATCTTGCCTTTTAGCAACTAATGCATTCCAAATTCTAGCTCCATCTAAGTGGAACTTCAAATTATTAGCATCACAAACTCTCTTTATCTTCTTTAAGTCTTCAAGTTCATAACAGGCACCTCCTCCTTTATTAGTAGTGTTTTCAACACATACTAAACTTGTAAGTGGACTATGGTAAAATTCTGGATCATTAATCGCTCCTGCAACCTGCTCAGCAGTGATCATACCACGATTTCCGTCTAGCAAACAGCAAGAAACGCCGCTATTAAACGAAGCTCCTCCCCCTTCATAATGAAAAACGTGTGCATATTTATCGGCAATTAATTGCTCTCCTGGTTGTGTATGTAATTTTATTGCGGTTTGATTTGCCATGGTTCCTGATGGAAAAAATAACCCTGCTTCCATACCAAACATTGTTGCTACTCCAGCTTCAAGTTCAATAACCGTCGGGTCTTGCTTGTAAACATCATCTCCAACTTTAGCATTGAACATGTATTGCAACATTTCAACACTTGGTTTGGTGATTGTATCACTAATTAAATTTATTTCCATATTATAAAAACTATATCTTATTTTTGTCCAACAAAATTACGTATTTCGTGTTTTCTAATTCAATGAAGTTATATAAATTTTACCCCATTAGAAAACTGTTAAGCAATTAAACGAATTATTTATAAAAATCTTATTAAAACTACTAATAATTTATGACAACTACCGAACAAATAAAAGGTATTGTAGAGCGCCTTGGTGCGTTGAGGAGGTATCTTTGACGTTGATGCCAAATTAATTGAAATCGCTAACGAAGAAGAAAAGACTTTTGCACCCGATTTTTGGAACAATGCGAAGGAAGCCGAAGCCATTGTAAAGAATCTGAGAAACAAGAAAAAATGGATCGAAGACTACAACAAAGCTATCGAGCTTACTGATGAACTTCAAATTGCCTATGATTTCTATAAAGAAGGAGCTATTTCAGCCGAAGAATTAGATGCCCATTACAAAGCTGTAGAATCTCATATTGAAAACATTGAGTTTAAAAATATGCTTTCTGATGAAGGGGATAGTTTAAGTGCCGTAGTTCAAATTACTGCTGGTGCTGGCGGAACCGAAAGTTGCGATTGGGCAGGAATGCTTATGCGTATGTATATGATGTGGGGCGAAAGCTATGGCTACAAAATAAAAGAGCTTAACTTTCAGGCTGGCGAGGTTGCGGGTATAAAAACCGTTACTCTTGAGTTTGAAGGCGATTATTCTTTTGGTTATTTAAAGGGAGAAAACGGCGTACATCGCTTAGTTCGAATCTCTCCTTTTGATAGCAATGCCAAACGTCATACTTCGTTTGCATCTGTTTATGTGTATCCACTTGTAGATGACAGTATTGAAATCGACATTAATCCTGCTGATATTGAAATTACGACTTCGCGCTCTAGTGGTGCAGGAGGACAAAACGTTAATAAAGTAGAAACAAAAGTTCAATTGGTACACAAACCAACTGGAATTCAAATTCAATGCTCTGAAACAAGATCACAACAAGACAACAGGCAACGTGCTATGCAAATGTTACGATCTCAATTATATGAAATCGAATTAAAAAAGCAACAAGCGCAACGTGCCGATATTGAAGCAGGGAAAATGAAAATCGAATGGGGATCACAAATTAGAAATTATGTGATGCAACCCTATAAATTAGTCAAAGATGTACGTACTGGTTATGAAACTAGTGATGTTGATGGAGTAATGAACGGTGAAATCGACCCTTTCCTAAAAGCATTTTTAATGATGATGGGACAAAAAGAAGAAGAATCTTAATTAGAACCCAGCAATTTTTGCTGGGTTTTTTATTACTCTAAAGTGGCCCAATTAAAGAAACACCTACTCCTATCGTTGTTTGCAAATTATTATAATCAATTAAAGTTTCTCCATAACCATGGGTTGCCAAAAGAAATCCTTTCAAATTTCCAGCAATTGGATACGACCAAGAAAGTGCAGCATTCCCCCTATTTTTATTAAAACTTAAATTATTGCTTCCTGTAAAAGTAAACACGCTTTTATTTTTAGTATAAATTATATTAATATCTCCACGTCCTATATATTGAGCAATGTCAGGATTATCATCTTTTGTTGCGCGAAGCCTTAACCACGGTCTTACATATACACTCCAATTATCGCGATCAAATCCTAAATGAAATATAATTCGGTTCCAACTTCTAGAGAAAGGCAATCCTTTTCCATTTGATTCATGATTAAATGCAACACCAGCCATTCGCATATTAAAACCTAAAAATTTAAAATTAAGTGGGTAATTAAAAATAACCTCTGGCTCATAGTTGATTTCTCTAAAAGGTCTTGATAAAGTTTCATTGTAAATCTGCCATTGGGACTTCTGCGTATATGCAACCCACAAATCACCTTTGCCAAAAAGAGCATTGTGAAAAATTTTTGTTTTAAAACTAAGCTGGAACTTTGTTTCAAGATTATTATAATTTGTTCCTGGTGGCGCAACATACTCTGGTTTACCATTACCTGAATAAGGTTGCTCATTAGGAGAACTATACCAATTAAGAGGCAAGATATAAATAGGCTTGTATGGTGTTACCAAGAATGTTCCGTTTGATGACTCTGGAGTTAGTTCCCACCTTTCAGATATTGTATGTAGCTGAGTAGGTTTACTAAACAAGTCTTTTACTTGAGAATAAGTAAAGAAAGAATTAAATAATAGGAAAACGAGTATTTTTTTATTTAAAAATATTTTCATAAACTTTTCGGTGTTTTTATAGGGCATAAAACAATACTACCAAAAGAATAAAGATAAAAACGTCCAAAAAAGGGCGAAAAATCCATAAAAATAAGGCGCTCACGTAAGTTGAGCGTTTTTTTTTGTTTAAAAACGAAGCTTCAATTAATTACGAATAAGCCACCAATAAATACCGCACAAGCATCGATTAAATATCTATAAGAGTTAAGTATAGATTAAAAGAACTAAAAAAAACTTTAAACCTATCAAAAACAAGCTATTAGAGAGTTTGTTTACTCGTATTTAAACTGATTTTAACTATTGATTAAAGTTAATTTAAACCTGAATTTCGATATATTGATAAAGTGTAAAAAAATACTCTTTTCTATTATTGGGTTGCGTATTGGGTTGCATATTGGGTTGCTTCATCAATGCGAAAAATATATACATAGAATGCCCCGTAAAAGCATATTAATAAAGCTAAAGCTAATAAAAACACATCTAAATACCCCCCAAAAACGCAAATAATAACACCTAAAAACAATTATCTTACTGATTATTAGTGAGTTGAATTTTTAACTCATTGAATTTATATGGATACTGCCTTTATTAAGGCTAAAACCTTAACTTTCTTCAATGAATAAATTAAAATTTATTTGTTTTTTTAACTACCGTTGATTCTATTTTGTCTATTATGTTTTGAGCTAAAGGATCGTTAAATTCAAAATCATCTTCAATACTTTTGGAATAAACTTTTTCATATAAAACTCTAACAACTATTTTTTGGCTCTCAATGGTTTCTTTTTGACTTTCGACCAATTTAGTTAGTAATTCAATTTCTTTATTTAAATCTTCTTTAAATTCAATTTTATCGGCATTTAAAATCCTTTCTGTTTCAGGTTTCAACATTTTACCTTTTCCCGTCAACAACCAGTTAGCGTCAATATCTTTACATTTTGTAATAATTAACACGTAATTAATACTTCCTCTCCTGTGCCAAGCCGATAAAGTACTCTGGCTTATTCCTAAATATGTGGCAAAATCAACATCCTTTTTAAAACCTAGATGCTTTTTTACTTCATTTATAATCAACGACTTGTCCATTAATGTGTAAATTATATTAAAAATAATATTTCAAAGTGTAATTTATATTACATATTGTAATATATTTGCATTATTGGTATTTCAATTTCAAACAAATATATGGAACAAAAAGACATAGAAAACATTAAGACATCAATAAAATCTAAAATTGAAATTGGGGATTATATTACATTAAGTAAAGTTTTGGATTTAAAAAGAGAGACCGCCGTTTCTAGATTTAATAGAAATGATAAAAATACAGTCTTAATAATGAAAAAAATAATTAACGAAAAAGAAGTGCTAATTAATAAAGTTAAAAAATATGCTTTCAATTTATGTAATGCACAATAATACTCTAAGTGTGAAAAAAGCATACTTAAAAAGTTTTTTTTCTAACAGATTATTTATTAAAAGATTTTATAGAAATAAAAAGGAATACACAAAAACAATACTGATTTATTAGAATTTAAGTCAATGTCTCGTGTTTTCAAATTCCTTGATTGAAGAGGCTTTTGGAAATATGGAAAGCCAAAAGATTCTTATCGATACGATTATCAAGGTTGACAAAATATTTAATCATTAAAATAATGAAACTTCAAAAGGAAATAAGCCTTTAAAAAAAAGTAAACAAAAAAAAGGGAGCTCTTGTGAAGCTCCCAAAGTCAATAATAAATTATTAACCGAATAGAACGACAAAATTATGAAAAATCAAGTCATAAAACCAGAAGAATTATCGCAGTATTTATTTGTGATGCCTAACAAAGTATTAGTAACCGAAGTTACGTTTTTAAATGGGCTTAAATCAAAGATTGTTACAGGAATACCCCGGGTATTAATTGGAATGAGATATATCAAGGGGTTAAGATGTCATTGAGCACGCAAAAAAATGTTGCATCTATGGAAAGTACGTTGTTTGAAAAAGAAGAAGGTGTCTTAGAGGCTTCAACTTTTTATTCAAAAATTGATTACAATCAGAGTAATAGATTAACAGGGATTTACGCCAGTGAGTTTTTTACAAAAATTGGTTACACAACACATTAATAAAATTCCATCACCCCTATCATAATATGGAAAACCCTTTATAGACAAAGGGTTTTAGTGTTTTAATAAGTAAACAAAATTATGTGTAAAAAAAACAAGAGCAATCTAATTATTTAAACGTGTTTTAAATAAGAAACAAATAGCAATTAAAGAAGGTTTAGGCGAAAATACGATTGGAATATAGTTAAAACATTAAAAAAAACAAAGTGGCAAACGCAATCAAACAATTAGAAAATCGATTTTAACTAGTAATAAAAATATTGAAAACAAATGGATAGAGAATTACGACTTGAAGAATTACAAACAGTATTAGAGTATTGTACGGCAAAAAACAAAAGTGTCTTTTCAATTGGCGAAAGGATTTGCATAAACCAAGAGCGTGGAATACTTATGAATGATGATGTAATAATTAACAGACCATTTGAATACTCTAAAAAAATGCAATCAAAGATAGATTTCACTTTATCTAAAATAGAAAATCAAAAAATAATTTAAAAATAAGAGAATATATGAATGAGATTTTAATGTATGGAGAGATTGGTTTTGATATTACCGATTCTCAATTTATTGAACAACTTTCTGCTTTAAATGGACAAGACGTAAAGATTAGGGCTAACTCTCCAGGGGGAGCAGTTTTTCAAGGCTGGGCTATGTATAATGCAATTATTGAACATGGACAATGTGATATACAAATAGACGGTTTAGCGGCTTCAATGATGACAGTTATAATGTTGGCAGGACGTAAAATTACGGCTTCAAAAAACGCTATGATTATGATTCATAATCCGTCATTTCTAAATGGAGAGGATAGGGAAAAATCACCCTCAGAAATACAACTTTTAGACAAAGTTAAAAAATTGATAACTGATAGCTATTCTGAACGAACAGGGCTAAGTATTGATGAAATTACATTAATGTTAGATGCCGAAACATGGTTAACAGCTCAGGAAGCTTTTGAACAAGGGTTTATTGATGAAGTCACAGAGGAAGTTTTACAGAAAACAGCTCCAAACACAAAAGTCAAAAACCTTAAAGCCGTTTATATGAGTTATAAAAAAGAAATTAATAAATCACAGTCTTTAACGGCTCTATTAGGTTTAAAACATAATTCGGATAGCGGTACTATAATTCAGTCGGTAAAAAGTTTAAAAAACAAAAACATATCACTTGAAGCCGAAAACAGAAGGATTAAAACCGAAATATTAAACAACCAAAAAATCGAAGCAAAAGAGTTAATCACAATTGGAATCAAATATGGGGTTATCAATAAACATTTAGAAGCTGTACAGTTATTAGCTTTCGAACGAAATTTCAAAAAAACAAAAACTGATTTACAACTAGCTATAAGCGAGGTTCAAAATTCACAAGCTCTAAATCATAATCACAAACTAATTAGGGAAGTTGTTTTAGGACGAAAAAAACAAGTTGAGGAGGTTAAAATTACTGATAAACCTAAAAGCGAATGGACTTTACAAGATTACAGAAAACACGCTCCAAAGGAATTAGAGAACGACAAAGACCTTTACACAAAATTAATTAAAGAAGAGTATAACCATTAAATTTTTAAATATTTTATATTATGAGTACATTGAATAAACAAGTTTGGACTAGCCAAATTATGGAAAAATTTTACCCTGAGGCATCATTCTTAAATTACGCAAAGGATATGACTGATTTAGTCGATAATGACAAAATCAATTTAGCTGATTGCGGTTTTGATCCTGATGTTTTAATTAATAATAAAACTTATCCAATTCCGATAGTTCAGAGAACCGACACGCCTCTTTCTCTTGAATTAGATTTGTACGAAACGGAAAACACACTTGTTAGAAGTCCAGAAGCTGTGGAACTTGCTTACGATAAGTTAGAAAGTGTTATCTATGGACACAGAAACGTTTTGAAAGCAATGACAGGACGAAAAGCGGCGCACGCTTATGCTCCAACGGAAAACACTACAAATACGCCAATTCTTGTAACAACAGGAGATAATAACGGCGAAGGTTATAAGCGTTTAGTACCCGAAGACATTTTAAAGTTAAAAAAGAAGTATGATCTGTTAGATATTCCTTTTGAAAACAGATATTTAGTACTTGACCCAAATCACGTTGAGGATTTAATTCTATATGATATTAAAGCGTTCAAAGATATTACGGACTTTGTTAACGGTACACCTAACCGTTTTGCAGGCTTTAACGTTTTGCAATACACGAAAACCCCGCTTTACAATTTCGTTACTAAAGAAAAACAGGCTTGGGGTTCTATTGCAGATGCAAACTCAACTTTCGCTTCGTTCTCTTTCAGTTCTGAGGAAGTTATGAAAGCAGACGGTAGCGTGAATATGTTCGAACGTCAAAATGACCCCGAATTAAGAGCGACTATAGTTGGTTTTGATAAAAGATTTTTAGCGCTACCAATAAGAAATAAAGCACTTGGTGCTATTTTGTCAACTAAAATTTAAGTTCTATGAATGCATATGAGTTTATTATACAAATGAAAAACATGGCATCGTCTCCGCTACAACAAATAGCGGCGAGTGTTGGCATGACTAATAATAGAGTTCAGGGATTAAACGGTACTTTTAGAAGTACCGAAAGTTCCTCAAACTCCTTTTTCTCTTCTATGGGGTCGGGCTTTAAAACAGTAATTGGTTTAGTCGGTGCGTTAGGTATTTCACTTGGTGTTGTTGCTGGAGTCAAGGCTATATTCAATATGGGGGTCGAAATGGAGCAAACAAATACAAAGTTTGAAGTTTTGCTCGGTTCCGTCGGTAAGGCTCGGGATATGCTCGGGCAATTAAACGCATATGCCGATGCAACGCCTTATAGTAATGAGGGGATTATAAAAGGAGCTGAAACAATGCTTGGTTTTGGTATTGCCCAGCAGAAAGTAATGGGTAATATGAAAATGCTAGGGGATGTTGCAATGGGTAATGAGGCACGTTTAGACTCATTATCCTTGTCTTTTTCTCAAGTCATGGCTACGGGGCATTTGATGGGACAAGATATGAATCAAATGATTGGTCAAGGTTTTAACCCACTTCAAATAATATCCGAAAATACGGGTATTTCAATGGGAAAATTAAAGGATAAAATGGAACAGGGTGTTATATCTTCGGGGATGGTTTCGGAAGCTTTTAGACTTGCTACTGCTGAAGGTGGAAGGTATCACGATATGGCTAAAAAAATGGCTGAAAGTGCGGGCGGTAAATGGACTACAATGACAGGAACATTTAAAAATCAAATAAGCCGAATAGGCATGGCTTTTGCCGAATGGATAAAACCATTATTTGACGTGGGTACGGCTGTAGCTGAAAATATTATGCCTTTTGGACATGCTGTAGCAAATGTTGTTAAATGGATTATTGAGGCAAAACCGTTATTGTTTTTCTTTGGAGCTTTGGTTACCACATTGGGAGTTTCATTTGTTGCAGCTAATGCAAGCTTTTGGATATTCTCGGCTCAATTTGCTTTATTTGAGGCACGACTTTGGTTAGCAACTACAGCGCAAACCGCTTTCAATTTTGCAATGAACATGAACCCTATTGGTTTGGTTGTAATTGCTATTACCGCACTAGTTGCTATTGTTTGGGCGTGTTGGAATCGTTTTGAAGGATTTCGTGGCGTGATAATGGGAACTTGGGAAGTGCTGAAAGGCTTTGGAAGTGCCATAAAAGATTATGTGATTAATCGCTTTCACGAATTGTTATCGGGGATTACTGGGATAGGCGGCGCACTACTTGCTTTCTTTAAAGGCGATTTTAAAAACGCTTTTGAAATTGGTAAAAAAGCCGTAGGCGATTTGATGGGTGTTGACTCTAAGAAAAAACTCTTTGACGATGGTTTGAAAGCGGCTCGAACATTTTCTAAGGGGTACAATGATGGTGTTAGTATGAAAGCTAAAGAAGTAGGCGTACAAACAAAGGATTCGAAAACCCCAACGCCAGACTATTTGAAGCAGGATAAATCAAAAGTTTTTGCCGACTTGATGAATGATACTGGAAAAGGAAAAAAAGGAAAAGGAAAGGGAGAAAAAGGCGATAACATTGTTTCGGGAGGTTCTAAAATGACAACCATTAATGTAACAATTCATAAGTTACAGGATGATACAAAAATATTTGTTGAAAATACTGAAAAAGGAATTGAAAGATTAGGCGAAGCGGTGCAAGAAATAATATTAAGAGCTGTAAATAGTGTAAACCAAATGCAAACCAGTTAATATATGGAGAGTAAACAAGAGCGTTTAAATAGGAGAAATAAAGCAATACGAACTAGTTTTGAGAATAAAACGAAAGCGCAAACAAAATGGACGATTGAAGCTGTAATAGAGAGTATTGCAAAAGAATTTTATTTGTCTGTCAGAACTATTAATGCGGTAATATCGTATGAGGGAATTTACAAATAAAATATTTTGTATATTTGCATTGTCAGACTTGCGGGTCGGGCAAAGCTCAATAGAATAACATTATGCTAATCTATTGTTCGATAGCATAAAAAAAGCCCCAATCGGGGCTTTTTTTATTTATTCTCTACTAATTGACTCAATTAGCAAAAAAAAAAGACTAATTCATCTGGGTCGTGTACAGAAACGAAAGATATGTTTAAACCTTGTTTTGTTGATTATTGAATACTTTGCCTCGTCACCGCATTAAAAAAAGCTTTAATTGTGGCTTTAATTGCTTTTTAAATGATATTTAATTTTTTTTATATATGTCTAAAAAAATGGAAATTTTGTTTTTAAAAAATGGAAATTTTGTTTTTGCGACTATATTTTTTGTGATAAAAATACGCCATAAAAAAACAAGTTAAGTTACATATTTAAATATAAATTTTATATCTCACACAACCTCATCAACTTACCAATCCACATATAGCGCTAAAAATCAGTAAATAATTAAATAAAAATAAACAATTACAGTAAATTAAAAACTATCAACAATTTAATATATTTAATAACGTTTCTATAATAATCACTTTGTTATTTTAACTTTTTATTAAAATGCGTCAAAATATAATTAGGTAATTAAATACGAATTGATTTTATTTGACAAAAATACCGCAAAACCCTAAAACTAATTAATAATAAATGAAATCCTATTCTATCCAAGAGATTAACGAAGTAATTAATGGTGTTATTTATGGTGACACGTCACAAAATATTACTGCAACAGAGCAATTAGACAAAGCCACCAATACCGAAATTTCGTTCATTGGAAATAAAAAATATGAAAAACATTGGCAAGACTCCAAAGCTAGTGTAGCTATTGTCAATGAAGATATTTCGATAGAACCTGGAGCTAATCGAGCTTTTATAAAAGTAAAGAATGCCGATTTGGCAATGTCACAAATATTAGCCCTTTTTGCACCGCCAGCACCAGTTTTTCATAACGACATTCACGTTAGAGCAGTTGTAGATGAGTCTGCAATTATTGGTGAAGGAGTTCGAATTGGAGCTGGATGTTATATTGGTCCTAAAGTTAAACTAGCCGATAATGTAACTATTTATCCAAACGTAACTATCCTTGATGAATGTATTATTGGAAAAAACACGACTATTTGGCCAGGAGCAGTAATCCGCGAGCGTTGTCATATTGGTAATGATTGTATCATTCATCCTAATGCAACTATTGGAGCTGATGGTTTTGGATTCCGTCCATGTAACGAAAAAGGATTAGTTAAAATTCCACAAATCGGAAATGTAATTATAGGAAACGGGGTAGAAATTGGAGCAAATTCATGTGTAGATCGTGGAAAATTCAGTTCAACTATTCTTGGAGATGGATGTAAAATTGACAATTTAGTACAGATAGGTCACAATAGTAAACTTGGTAAATTTTGTATCATGGCCGGAAATAGTGGTTTAGCTGGTTCTGTAACTCTAGGCAATGGAGTTATCATTGGCGGTAGCGCTTCTATTAAAGACCATACAACAATTGGCGATGGTGCAATTGTAGGTGCTGGATCTGGGGTTACTGGTGATATTCCTGCAGGTAAAACAATGTTAGGATATCCTGCTGTAGAAGCACGTGATGCTTTAAAACAATGGGCTATCTTAAAACGATTAGTTTGCGATTCTAAAAAATAAAAAATTATCTCAATATATTTTAAAAACAGAAGTTCACTCTTCTGTTTTTTTTGTTTTAATCTGTACGTAAGCATTTAAAACTTAATATTTTTCAAACTAATTACATCATATCAATTTATTTCGATCGATTTCGTAAATTAGCACACACTATTTTATAAAAACATTATTTTATTATGGATTTAAACTTCAATAAAAACGAAGATCACAATAAACTCTTACTTTCTGAACTAAAACAAAAATTTGCTAAAGTAAAATTAGGCGGTGGCGAAAAACGTATAGAAAAACTTCATTCAGAAGGTAAAATGACAGCCAGAGAGCGAATTGATTACTTGCTTGATGAAAATTCAAAAAACATAGAAATTGGTGGTTTTGTTGGAGACGGGATGTACGCTGAACATGGTGGTTGTCCATCTGGTGGTGTTGTTGTAAAAATAGGATACGTAAGAGGAAAACAATGTGTTGTTGTTGCCAATGATGCCACTGTAAAAGCAGGTGCATGGTTTCCTATTACTGCCAAAAAGAATCTACGTGCTCAAGAAATAGCAATGGAAAACAGATTACCTATAATTTATCTTGTAGATAGTGCTGGAGTTTATTTGCCTTTACAGGACGAGATTTTTCCAGATAAAGAACATTTTGGTCGCATTTTTAGAAATAATGCTCAAATGAGTAGCATGGGAATTACTCAAATAGCTGCCGTAATGGGGAGCTGTGTAGCAGGTGGTGCCTATTTACCTATTATGAGTGATGAAGCCTTAATTGTAGACAAAACAGGAAGTATTTTTCTTGCTGGAAGCTATTTAGTAAAAGCTGCAATCGGAGAAACAATTGATAACGAAACTTTGGGTGGTGCAACTACTCATTGTGAAATTTCGGGTGTTACCGACTATAAAGCTAAAGATGATAAAGATGCTTTAGATAAAATAAAAAATATTGTAGATAAAATTGGTGATTACGATAAAGCTGGATACAGTCGTATTAAAGCACAAAAACCTGCTTTAGATCCTTCAGAAATCTATGGGATTCTACCAAAAGCACGTAATGAACAATACGATATGATGGAAATCATTAAGCGTATGGTTGATAATTCAGAATTTGAAGCTTACAAGGAAGGTTATGGACAGTCTTTAATTACTGGTTATGCTAGAATTGATGGCTGGGCAGTTGGAATTATTGCCAATCAAAGAAAAGTAGTAAAAACTGCCAAAGGCGAAATGCAATTTGGAGGAGTTATTTACTCTGATAGTGCCGATAAAGCTACTCGTTTTATTGCGAACTGTAATCAGAAAAAAATACCATTAGTATTTGTACAAGATGTTACTGGTTTCATGGTAGGATCTAAATCTGAACATGGCGGAATCATAAAAGACGGAGCAAAAATGGTAAATGCTGTAAGTAATTCGGTAGTCCCAAAATTCACCGTTATCGTAGGTAATTCATACGGAGCAGGAAATTATGCCATGTGTGGTAAAGCTTATGACCCTAGACTAATCTTTGCTTGGCCTAGTGCAGAACTTGCTGTAATGGGAGGAACACAAGCAGCAAAGGTATTGGCTCAAATAGAAGCCTCTTCTTTAAAATCAAAAGGAGAAATCGTAGATGAAGCTAAAGAAGCTGAATTATTTGCTAAAATCAAAGCGCGTTATGACGAACAAGTATCGCCATATTATGCAGCTTCACGATTATGGACCGATGCTATCATTGACCCATTAGATACTCGCAAGTGGATTTCTATGGGAATAGAAGCTGCTAACCACGCTCCTATTACAAAACCATTTAATCTTGGAGTTATTCAAGTATAATTTTTAAAGTAAATAAAATTACAAGAAACATTTTTTACATCTCAAAAAATTACTATATCGTTAAAAATTAATAACTTAGCACTATATTTCAAATAACTATAGTATCATGGAAAATGTAAAAAATTTAAATAAATGGGCAAATGCGCACACTTATTTACCAGTAGATTTATTACGTATTGCTTTGGGGGTATTTTTATTTATGAAAGGAGTTTTCTTCATTACTAATATCCAGTATTTACATGATTTAATATCTCCAATTGACAAGTTTGGTGGCGGAATGTTCCTTATACATTACATTGCACCTGCCCATATGATTGGAGGTATTATGATTGTTTTTGGATTGCTTACCCGATGGGCAATTGGCGCACAGTTACCAATCTTATTAGGTGCAATTATGGTTAATTTTATGGGCGAAATGCATTCGCAAAATTTACTATTGGCAATTGCTGTTTTTATGGTATGCCTATTTTTCTTTTTTTATGGTAGCGGAAAACATTCAGCCGATTATTATTTTAAAATGCAACAATAACAAATCTAAAAAAACATTTAGAGACCAACACTTGCCTAATTATTATGCTATTTTTTTCTTAAAAAGTACCTAAATTACATTTTATAGGTTAGATTTGTAGCATGACTTGGATTCGTAAAGTAATCATCTTTGTTGGGCTCTTAATGCTCTTTTTATCTGCTTATAATGCAGACAAAGTTGTTATTGATGTAATTCAACCTCAAAAAACAGAATCAAATTTTACTCCCGATAGCATTAAATCTTCGGCTTTTATACAGCCTCAAGCAAGTTTACATGTTGTTGCTGATCTAAAAACAAATTATTCGAATCCTGCTTTATCCAAATGGTTTGACTCTTTCTTAATTGTAATTCCTGATTACAAAATAAAAAGAAGCCTATTCAATTTTGCAGATCAAACAATAAATCAGAGGAAGAAAATCTCAATATTACTCTATCCTTTCCATTATTTCTGGTAATTAAATCTCATGATTTTATCGATTGAAGATTAATTTCTTCACAAATAAACAATTTACAAATAGTATTCTGTTTATTATTTCATGTTATATAATTAAAATTTAAAATAAAAATAATGGATAACTCCGTAACTCTCATAGGGATAGCACTTGCTATAATAACAATATTACCTCTTTATTTCTCTTACCGTTCAAACTCTCTAAACAAAGCTAGAATACAAGCTATAAAAGAAAAATACAGTCAAAATGGAAAATTCAACTTTGATTTAACTGAATCACAAAACAAAAAAATTCTTGCTATAGATAAAAAAAACAAAGGTTTCATCTCTATGAACTTTAATAAAGGAAAAGATGAAAGTTCATTTATAGATTTAAATGGTGTAAAATCATGCCGATTAGTACCTACAACAGACGCAAGCTCAGATACTATTATAAAAGTTGATTTTGAGTTTCAAGATAAAACAACAGGACAAAAAATTGTAATTCCATTTTACAACATTGAAGACGATCAAATAAACCAAGTTTGTTTACATGAAGATCAACAATTAGGTAAAAAATGGGTACAAATCATCCAAGATTGCATTTCAGATTAATTCTTAATTCGTTAAAGAGGCTCCTAGTGAGCCTCTTTTTTTTTTGAATTACATTATGATAATTATCATTTTAATCACTTATGTTTCTGATTAATTTTGATATCCATTAAATTTCTTATTATGAAAAATTCGTTGATACAAAAATATAATGTTCCAGGGCCAAGATACACTAGCTATCCTACTGTTCCTTACTGGAATGAAAATGATTTCACCTATCAACTTTGGATTGATTCTTTACAAAAATCATTTGCAGAAAGTAATCAAAAAGACGGAATTAGTCTATATATCCATTTGCCTTTTTGCGAAAGCATGTGTACTTTTTGTGGTTGCAACAAACGAATTACAAAAAACCATGATGTAGAAAATCCATATATAGAAGCAGTAATAAAAGAATGGAGTCTGTATTGTAAACTTCTTAACGAAAAACCTATAATTAAAGAGATTCACTTGGGGGGAGGTACACCTACTTTCTTCTCTCCTAAAAATCTTGAAGATTTAATTAATGGTATTTTTTCTTATGCTGATAAAGCTAAAGAACATGAATTTAGTTTTGAAGGTCATCCAAATAATACAACCTACGAACATTTACAAAAACTTTATAATTTAGGCTTCCGAAGAGTTAGTTACGGTGTTCAGGACTATTCACAAAAAGTACAAAAAGCAATTCATCGAGAGCAATCTTTTCATAATGTAGCTAAAGTTACCTTTTGGGCTAAAGAAATTGGTTATACATCTATAAGTCATGATTTAATTTTTGGCTTGCCTTTCCAGGGGGTTGAAGATATTATCGATACCATAGAAAAAACAAATTCACTACAACCTGATCGTTTGGCTTTTTACAGCTACGCACATGTGCCTTGGATCAAAGGTAACGGGCAAAGAGGCTTTAGCGATGAGAACGTACCTAAAGATGCCGAAAAACGAAAACTATACGAAATCGGAAAGCAATTGTTGTACAAAAACGAATATCATGAAATTGGTATGGACCATTTTGCCCTAAAATCGGACCATCTATATACCGCTTTTAAAGAAGGAAAATTGCATCGCAATTTCATGGGATATAGCGCTTCAAAAACGCAACTAATGATTGGACTTGGTGTTTCGTCAATTAGCGACAGTTGGTATAGTTTTGCTCAGAATGTAAAAAGTATCGAAGATTACTACCAATTACTAGAATGGGATAAACTTCCTGTTGTAAAAGGACATATACTAACCGAAGAAGACCTTATTATTAGAAAACACATCCTAAACTTAATGTGCAATTTTGAGACTACATGGAGTAAAGAAAGTGGTTATTTTAATGAAATACCAGAAGTTTTGGTGCAACTAAAAGAAATGGAGAACGATGGATTACTCACTATCGAGAACCAAAAAATAAACGTTACAGAAGCAGGAAAACCTTTTGTACGTAATATTTGTATGGCCTTTGATTTACACTTAAAGAGAAAAGCGCCAGAAACAAGTTTGTTTTCAATGACTATTTAACTTACCTCTAAGTTTAATAATAGTTGCTAGTGGCAATTAGGAGTTTCTTGCACAAATAAACTCATATTTGATGGAGATAAATACGGAATTCCAAGACCTAAACCTCTCAGAATAAATAAAACCCCAATAATAACAGCAACGTAAGGAATTGCCTTTTGAAATTTATTGCGGGTTGATTGTGAAATAAACGAATTAAAATATACGACACAGGTCATTAAAGGAACTGTTCCTAAACCAAACAAAATCATATATAAAACACCCAATTCGGCACTTTGCATAGCAATAGCACCAAACAATGCAACATATACCATTCCGCATGGTAAAAAACCATTAAGCACTCCAATAATAAAAAGAGACTTATAGCTTTTACTTCTAAAATGTTTCCCTAGATTAGTTTTTATTTTTGAAATAATCTTATAAACTGGTTTTGAGAAGTTGTATTGTGCAAATATTCGCTCTGGAGTTAGAACTACAATTATCATAATTACTCCAATGACAATAGATATTTTTTGTTGGATTCCGGCAAGAAAAAAACCTTTACCTAGCAATCCAAAAACCAAACCAATTGTCCCATACGCAAACAATCTACCTAAGTGGTAGACTGTAATTTGTGTTACTTTTTTTACTCCAATTTGCTTGTCAACAGGTAACATCATGGCAATTGGACCACACATACCTATACAGTGAAAACTACTGATTAAACCGAATATAAAAGCTGAATAAAGCATTGTTATTTATATTAGTATCTATTCTTGATAGATTGTTTATAAAACCTAAAGAATATATTTCTATCTAAATAGATTTTATAAGGCATGAGATTATAAACTTATTTTTTTGCATTTAGTACCTTTTATTTATTACATTCAATAAACTACTTAATACTTTGCAAGTCATTATTTTAATTTATGTAAACAACTTCTTTGGTTAAATACTGTTTACCATTATATTGCCATTCCATATTCACATCCCAACGTCCTTTTATTAATTTATTTTGAGGAATCAATAATTCAGAATTCGTCAGGCTAATAGCTGTATTAAAATCCAGCTTTTTATTTGATGGACGATACATTAGTACTTCGCCTTTTATATCCTTACCATCATAAGTAGCAGGAAAAGTAATCTTAACCCCATCCTTCATAGCTATAATAGTAGGCCTAAGTTTTAAATCATGAGCATTTTGAACCCGATCCATCTCTTCTCCAAAATGGGAGTCATGTTTATAATATTCTTCAACAACCAAATCATTGCTGTACTTACTATCGGATTGTACTTTAAAAACAAAGTACAAAATGAATGTCATAAACAATCCAAATGCAATTACTATTGCTGTTCCCCAGTTAATTTTCATACTATTATTTTTTAATTAAAGCTTCTCGGCCCTAAAAAGTTAGTTGATGTCTTTTCGATTAATTTATCACCATTAAAAACACCTATTTCTACCTTAGTTTTATCACTTTCTAAAAGCGCTTGATCTATTTCTATAAACAATGTTCCCTGTGATATTCCTTGTTTTGGAACTTTAAACTTTTGGGAACCTACATTTTTTATAGTCCCTTTTTGATCAATTAACTCAAAATGAATATCATTAAAATCATTTATCGTTTTATTGACAATCTTGTACGTATAGATATTACTTATTTTATCTCCTTTATGTTGGAATAGTTGTCCAGGTAAACGTAAAACTACAGCTTGAACATCATTTCTTAAGAAAAGCATTCCAACAAAAATACCAAGTAAGATAATTAATATTGCTGTATATCCTTTCATTCTGGCAGTAAATCGGAAAGGTTCTTTTTTCTCGATTTCATCTTCTGAAGCATATCTAATAAGTCCTTTTGGTAAACCAACATTTTCCATGATGGTATCACATTCGTCAATACAAGCGGTACAATTTGTGCATTCTAATTGCGTTCCGTTTCTTATATCAATTCCCATTGGACAAACATGAACGCATTGCTTACAGTCAATACAATCTCCTTTTCCTGTTGCAGCTCTATCTTCTTGTTTATTATATTTGGCTCTACCTAGTTCTTTTTCTCCTCTAACAAAATCATAAGCTACATTAATGGATTTATTATCCAAAAGCACCCCTTGTAATCTTCCGTATGGACAGGCTATAATACATACCTGCTCACGGAACCAAACAAATATAAAGTAGAAAACTCCAGTAAATAATAACAAGGCTATAAAATTACTTGATTGTTTGATTGGTCCTTCTTCAATCATTAAAAATAATTGATCACTTCCTACCAAATAAGCCAAGAAAACGTTACCAATTAAAAAGGAAATTAGAAAAAAGATAAACCATTTCGTTAGTCTTTTTCTAATTTTCTCTCCATTCCATTCTTGTCTTGCTAATCGAGATTGTGCCCCTCTATCTCCGTCAATCCAATATTCTATTCGACGAAAAACAAGTTCTAGAAATATGGTTTGTGGACAAATCCATCCACAAAAAATACGTCCATATACAACTGTAAACAAGATTATAAATACAATCCCAACAAGCATAGATATTACAAAAAGGTAAAAATCTTGTGGCCAAAAAGGGAATCCAAAAATATTAAAACGACGTTCTATTATATTGAACATCATGAATTGATTTCCATTTACTTTTATAAATGGATTTGCAACTAAAATGGTTAATAAAACATAACTAACCAGTTTCCTGTATTCATATAATTTACCAGACGGTTTCTTAGGGAAAATAAATTTTCTATTACCCCCTTCGTCTATTGTTCCGATGGTATCTCTAAAAGCTTCGTCTGGTAAATTTGACATTGTAATTATTTTTTAACTTGTGTAGAATCTGTTTTTGCAGCTACTGCTCCTGCGTCAGTTTTTGATGCATCTTTATCAACCCAAATTTCACCTTCTGGGTCTTTTGGGTCTTTTGGGTTAGTTCCTTGTAGAGACATAATGTAACTCGATACTTTTTGTATCTCTTTAGGTTTCAATGTCCCTTTCCATGCTATCATCCCTTTCCCGTCACGTCCTCCATTGGTTATGGTATGGAATATTTCTTTTATTCCTCCACCTAAAATCCAGTGGTTGTCTGTTAAGTTTGGACCAATTTGCCCTCCTCCATCAGCTCGGTGACAAGCAGCACAATTGTTTACGAAAATTTCTTTTCCCGCAGCAAGATCAGCTGGATCTGTTAACAGAGTAACTGTTTTTTCATCCATTAAATCTGGAGCTGTTTTAAGATATTCTTCAACATCTATTTTAGCTTGTGCCATCTCTTTTTTCAATTCCATCTCTTGGTCTTCTCCACCTAATACATCATAATGCACTACATAAACAACTGCGAAGACGATAGTGATATAGAATAAATAAATCCACCATGGCGGTAAGTTATTGTCTAATTCTTTAATGCCATCATAATCATGATCCAATAACAAAGTCGCTTCTGATTCCATCGGCTCTGTTTTGGTTAATTTTTGCATTAAATTTTTATACCAAGTTCTTTCTTTTAAACTTAAATTACTTTCAATTTCAAGCTTAGCTTTCTGCTCCTCAGTCAACAAATTATAAGTAATGCGATCTATTGCACTTATTGTTATTTCTATTGCTATTAAAAGGAAAAGAAACACGAATAAAAAGACAGAAACCATTGGGTATTTTATAAATGCAGGTTTATCTCCTGAGTCAATAAAATATTCCATTGCACCAAAAACGATGAAGAAAATTAGTGGTAATCGTATATATACTGGAATTAATTTTTTCATTTTATATATTATTTTTAATTCTACAATTTAATTTTCGTCCAACGGAATTTGACTCATTTCATCAATTTTATCTTTCCCGTATGAGAATACCCATATACCAAGGCAAACAAAAAATAGGAAAAAAATCAGTAAGGAAAGTATCGGGAATATCTCTACTCCCGCAATAGTTTCTAGGTTGTGTTTTACTTGTTCAAACATAATTTCTCTATTTTGAAGTCTCTTTTACTTTGATATCTGTTCCTAGTCTTTGCATATAAGCAATAAGTGCTACGATTTCTCTTTCATTCATCGGAATGAATTTTTCTCCTTTTGCAGCTGCTTTTTTCTTACTATCAGCATAACTAGCAACATAATCAGGATCATTTTCTAAGTTCTTTTCAATTTTAAGCGCTTGTGCTCTCAATAGTTTTTGAGCATTAGCTACTTCTTCAGGTGAATATGGAACTCCTAACTGAACCATTACTTCCATTTTCTTTTGAGTCAATGAAATATCCATTGGTTTATTATCAAATAACCATTTGTACCCTGGCATGATAGAACCTGCAGATATACTTTGTGGATTCCAGAAATGGTTAAAGTGCCAGTTGTCATTATACTTACCACCTACTCTTAATAAATCTGGTCCTGTACGTTTTGATCCCCATAAGAATGGATGGTCATATACAAATTCTCCTGCTTTTGATTGTGGTCCGTAACGCTCAACCTCACTTCTAAATGGCCTTACTGATTGAGAGTGACATCCAACACAACCTTCACGTATATATAAATCACGACCTTCAAGTTCTAACGGTGTGTATGGTTTAACACTTGTAATTGTAGGTATGTTTGATTTTACCATAATTGTAGGTACAATTTGAATGATTCCTCCAATTAAGATTGCAATAGTCGCCAAAATTGTCAACTGAATTGGTTTTCTTTCTAACCATGAGTGGAATTTTTCTCCACGAACTCTGCTACTACTAATTTTCTCTAATGCTGGTGCTTCTGCCAATTCATCTTCAATTGGACTACCAACTCGTAGTGTTTGAATAATATTATAAACTAAAACTAACATACCAATAAGGTAGAACGTACCTCCAATAGCTCTCATCCAATACAATGGCATAATTGCTGTAACTGTTTCTAGGAAGTTTCCGTAAGTTAACGTTCCATCTGGATTAAATTGTTTCCACATCGAAGCTTGTTGAAAACCAGCAACGTACATTGGTATTGTGTATAATATAATTCCTAAAGTACCAATCCAGAAATGGAAATTAGCTAACTTTTTAGAGAATAAAGTACTTTTTGTCATTCTTGGTATTAACCAATAAATCATACCAAAAGTCATAAAACCATTCCATGCTAAAGCACCTACGTGTACGTGAGCAACGATCCAGTCAGTATAATGCGCAATAGCATTTACATTTTTAAAAGAAAGCATTGGTCCTTCAAAAGTTGCCATACCATAACCTGTAATTGCAACAACGAAGAATTTCAAAACAGGTTCTTCACGAACTTTATCCCATGCTCCTCTTAAAGTTAAAAGTCCATTTATCATACCTCCCCAAGATGGAGCAAGCAACATAATTGAAAAAGCTACTCCTAAATTCTGTGCCCAGTTTGGTAATGCTGAATATAACAAGTGGTGAGGTCCAGCCCAGATGTAGATAAAAATTAATGACCAGAAATGTATAATCGATAAACGATAAGAATATACTGGACGGTTAGCAACTTTAGGAACAAAATAATACATCATTCCTAAAAATGGAGTTGTCAAGAAAAAAGCAACTGCATTGTGTCCGTACCACCATTGTACTAAAGCATCCTGAACTCCTGCGTAAACAGAATAACTTTTCATTGCCGAAACTGGTATTTCTATATTATTAAAAATATGTAATACTGCAACAGTAACAAATGTGGCTAAATAAAACCAAATAGCTACGTATAAGTGACGCTCTCTTCTTTTTAAAATTGTACCAATCATATTGATACCCATTACAACCCAAATTAAAGCGATAGCAATATCAATTGGCCATTCTAATTCGGCATATTCTTTTGATGAAGTATATCCTAAAGGCAACGTAATAGCAGCTGCAACGATGATTAATTGCCATCCCCAAAAATGTAGACCGCTTAAAAAGTCGCTAAACATTCTGGCTTTTAAGAGTCGCTGCAAAGAATAGTACATCCCTGCAAAGAAAGCGTTTCCTACAAAGGCAAAAATAACTGCATTGGTATGTAAAGGTCTTAATCGTCCGTAGCTTAACCAGGAGATTCCGTCAGTAATATTAGGAAAGAGGTACATAACGGCCAATGTAAGGCCGACCAGCATTCCTACTACACCAAAAAGAATGGTCGCATAGATGAATTTCTTTACAATTTTGTTGTCGTAATAAAATTGTTGCATTTCCATAATCTAGATTTGTTTTTCTGTGGTTATTTTTATTTTATTGTTGGGAGTTTTTATTCTTTCGGTGGGAGTTTTTTTGATTTCATCATCAAAAAGCATTCTAACTGAGGGGGTATAATCATCGTCGTATTGCCCTTTTTTCACTGCTACCACAAATGCTATAAAAAAGCCAATTGCAATGAAAATACTGACGGAGATTAATAAGTAAATTACACTCATATCCTTAAAATTAAGTTATACAAAATTACTTTTAAGCATTCTTTTAAAATATGACATTTATCATGCAATGTCAGTATATGTTAAAATTATGAAAAAATAACAGTTGAATTATTTATAATCATTTTAAATTGCTTCTACTGAAATAGTTAGATGCCAAAGTCACAAAACCTACTATTGTAATTGTACTTAAAGGCATTATAATAGCAGCAACTAAAGGAAGTAGATTTCCAGTAATAGCAAAAGATAATCCTACAACATTATAGAGTAGTGACAAAACAAAACTCATTTTAATAATCTTTATAGAATTTTTAGACAGCTTTAAGAAATAGCTCAGACGTTTAAATTCTGTTGCATCAAGAATGGCATCACAGGCAGGCGAAAAGACATTTACATTCTCAGAAATAGAGACTCCAACATTACTTTGCGCCAAGGCTCCCGCATCATTTAATCCATCACCAACCATCATTACATTATGTCCCTGATCTTGTAGCTCTTTAATAAACGCCAACTTCTGTTCTGGCTTTTGATTAAAAACTAGTTCTGTTCCTTTTGGCAACAGCTTTTCTAAGGTCTCACGTTCACCGTCGTTATCTCCAGAGAGCACTTTGATATTATAATTCAAACTCAATTCTTTAAACAAATCCTCTAACCCTTCTCTGTATTGATTGTTGAAGATATATTTTCCATAATAAATTCCATCGATTTTAATATGAAGTGCTGTTTGCTGAATTGAATTCTCTTGTTGTCCTCCAACAAAAGAGGAAGATCCTATTTGAAATTGATGATTTTGAATTGTTGCTAAAATTCCTTTCCCGGTTATTTCTTCAAAATCATCTAATTTTATTCGGTCTGATTCTGGTAATGATTCGTATAACATCCGGCTCAAAGGATGATTTGAAGCTCGAAGCACATTTTTCAACATGACAAGGTTTTCCTCTGAAAGTGATTTCCCTTCGTAGGCAATATTTGATTTTTTGTTGGTTGTAATTGTACCTGTTTTATCAAAAACCAAAGTATCTACTTTAGCAAGTTGCTCAATAACCAAAGCATTTTTTAGATAAAACTTTTGTTTTCCTAAAATTCTTAAAATATTACCAAATGTAAATGGTGCTGTTAATGCTAATGCACACGGGCAAGCAACAATAAGTACAGCCGTAAAGACATTGAATGCCGTATTAGCGTCTATAAATATCCAATAGCCAAAACCTGCAAAAGCAATTAGTAATAAAATTGGTGTGAAATAACGGCTTATTGCATCGGTTATGGTTTTATGTTTTTGTTGAACATCTTTTTGAAAAATATCATTCCCCCATAACTGCGTTAAATAACTCTGAGATACAGTATGAAGCACTTCCATCTCAATTACTTTTCCAATTTGTTTACCTCCTGCAAAAACTTTATCTCCTGATTTTTTAGTGATCGGAACTGCCTCTCCTGTTACAAAACTATAATCAATTTCGGCTTGGTCACTTATCAAAATACCATCAACAGGTATCAATTCTTGATTTCTAATTAATAATCGATCTCCTTTATCAATATCATAAATAGGAATGCTTTGTTCTGGAGTATTTGGATTTATTCTGGTTACTGCAATTGGAAAATAGGATTTAAAATCTCTTTCGAAACTTAGGAAGCTATATGTTTTAATTTGAAACATTTTCCCTAGTAACATAAAGAAAATCAATCCTGTCAAGCTATCAAAGAAACCTGGACCATAATCCATGACAATATCAAAAGTACTTCGTATAAACATAACAATAATTCCTAAAGCGATAGGAATATCAATATTTAGCATTTTGCTTTTTATACTTTTATAAGCCGAAACATAGTAGATACTCGCTGAATATAAAAAACTCGGCATAGCTAGAATTAATATCAACCAACGAAAAAAGGGCTTATAGTTATCTAACCAAAATTCTTTTACTTCAAAATATTCGGGAAAAGAAAGCAACATAATATTTCCAAAACAGAAAAAAGCGACTCCTAATCTATAAGTCAAACTTCTGTCAACATTATTCTTGCCTGCTTCGTAATTTTCTAAACTTATATAAGGCTCATACCCTATCGAACTTAATAAATAAGCAATTTCTTTAAGAGTAATCTTTTCAGAATTATAGGTTATTCTAACTTTCTTTTCTGGAAAGTTTACCTGAGAAGCGGTAATCCCTGGTTTAAGTCGGTTTAAGTTTTCTAAGATCCAAATACAAGAACTGCAATGAATGTGCGGAATACTTAATGAAACTATTGCAGTGGTGTCTTCTTGAAACTCTAATAATTTAAGTAAAATGCTCTCGTTATCTAGAAAATCATATTTACCTTGAATGTCTTGAGGTGTTGCTCCAGGAGATTTTTCAAAATCATAATACGAAGTAAGGTCATTTAAACTAAAAATCTCATAAACAGTTTTACAACCACTGCAACAAAACTCTTTATTATCAAATACAATTAATTCATTTTTGGGAATAATTAAACCACAATGAAAACAATTTTGGACACTCATAATTTAACCTCTTTTAAGCTCACACAAAGATCTTGAACCAACTAACCAATAAATATGACAATTATCATAGCTGTTAAAATACATTTTTAAATTTAACAAAATAAATTGGGAATAAACCTATAGAAATTATAATTGTGTCATTATTACAAAAAAATAAGAGTATCAAATCATAATAATACTTAGTTTTGCAGACAAATAACCTCCCTATGAATAAATGTGATCAATGTATCGTAAGACAACTTACCTCGTTAAAAGCTTTAAACAAAGATGAAGTTATTAAACTAGCAAATAGTAAAACTACTTACACAATTAAAAAAGGTGATCCTATCTTTGAAGAAGGTGAAATTACTAATGGTGTTTTTTGTGTAAAAGATGGTGTTGGTAAACTTTCTAAGCTAAGCGCTAATGGTAAAGACCAGATTGTGAAGCTTGTAAAATCTGGAGAGCTTTTAGGTCAGCGCTCTATGATTAGCAACGAACCTGCCAATTTAAGTGCAAAAGCTTTAGATGATATGGAAGTATGTTTTATTCCAAAATCTGAAATTATCACTTTCTTTAATCAAAATAATCAGTTTTCTATGAATGTCATGAAAACAATTTGTGAAGATTTAAAAGACTCTGATAACCATACGGTTTCCTTAGCTCAAAAGACTGTTAAATCTCGTTTGGCTGAAACCTTATTGTATTTATATGATACTTTTGGTGAAAACAAAGACAAAACACTTAAAATTCAACTATCTAGAGATGAATTAGCAAGTATGATTGGTACGGCTACTGAAAGTTGTATTCGATTATTATCTGATTTTAAAAAGCTAGATGTTATTGATTTAGTTGGTAAAAAAATTGTTTTGAAAAACTTTATTGCCTTAAAAAAAATGGCTGAATAATTACAGCTTTTTTGCTTCGTTCCAAAATACATCCATTTCTGCCAAAGTCATATCCATAAGTGGTTTTCCTAACTCACCTGCTTTACTCTCAAGGTATTGAAAGCGTTTTATAAATTTTTTATTGGTGCGTTCCAAAGCATCTTCGGCATTTACATTTAAAAATCGAGCGTAATTAATCATTGAGAATAAAACATCTCCAAACTCCGCTTCAATTTTATCTTGATCACCAGCTTCTACTTCAACTTGTAATTCTTGCAATTCTTCTTGTACTTTGTCCCAAACCTGATGTGGTTCTTCCCAATCAAAACCTACTCCTTTTACCTTATCCTGTATTCTGCTAGCTTTAACCAATGCCGGCAAACTTCTCGGAACTCCTTCTAAAACAGACTTTTTTCCTTCTTTTAATTTGAGTTTTTCCCAGTTTTGCTTTACTTCTTCTTCATCTTTTACAACTGTATCGCTATAAATATGCGGATGACGATGAATGAGTTTTTCACAAATTTCATTACACACATCGGCCATATCAAAATCATTTGTTTCACTACCAATTTTGGCATAAAAAACAATATGTAATAACAAATCTCCTAACTCCTTCTTTACTTCGTTAAGATCATTATCTAAGATTGCATCACCCAATTCGTAAGTTTCTTCGATAGTAAGATGTCGCAAAGTTTGTATGGTTTGCTTCATGTCCCAAGGGCATTTTTCACGCAAATCATCCATTATGTTTAATAATCTTTCGAAGGCTTGTAATTGCAATTCTCTACTCATTTTTGATATATTTTGAAGTTGGGTAACCTAATGTAAAAGTAAAAAATCCTGTTAAGAAATCATCTTAACAGGATTAAATATCGTTCCTTAAAATGAAACTATTTTTTTTCAGCAGCTGCTTTAGCTTTTTTTGCTGGTGCTTTTTTAACTTCTTCCAAAACTGGAGTTTCTTCTTTAGATTCTGCAGGTGCAGGTGCTAAATCTGTAACCAATCCTTTTGCTTGTAGCATATTATACCAGTTCAATACTTTTTTAATATCAGAAGGATAAACTCTTTCTTCATCATATTGAGGTAAAACTTCTTTAAAATAAGCTGTTAAAGTAGCATTATCTTCTTTATGAGAAATTGCTGGTCCTTTATCTTCTTTTTTAGCGATTAATTGCATTACTTCTGACAAAGGTTTTTCTCCTTCGTATGTATAAATTGAAATCTCTGACAATAAACTTACATTACTCTTTAAGCTAACAGTGATTTTTTTTCCATCAATTAATGATTCAGCTACAAATCCTGTACGCGTTTGTACTTTTAATGCGTATAAACCTGGTTTCCCAGAAATAGCTAATATTTTTTCTAAATTCATGTTTATTATAATTAGTATTAAGAATTCGGTTATTTTATATTTTCATAAAAAGAGAATCAAAAACTATCTCCCTTTTTTTGCAGCGGCAAATTTCATTCTATACTCTTGAAATGTTTTACCTTCTGTAATGTTTTTTAATTTCTTTTGAATCAAACGTTTCTTTAATGATGATATTTTATCAGTAAACAAAACTCCTTCGATGTGGTCATACTCATGCTGAATTACTCTAGCAATTAAACCATCAAAAACTTCTGTTTTTACAACAAAATCTTCTTCACAGTACTCGATTGTAATTCTTTCATGTCTGTAAACATCTTCACGAACATCAGGGATACTCAAGCAACCTTCATTAAAACTCCACTCTTCTCCATCTTCTTTTAGAATTTTGGCATTGATGAAAGTTCTTTTGAATCCTTTTAATTCTTTTTGTTCCTCTGCTGGTAAATCCTCGTCATCACTAAAAGGAGTTGTGTCAATTACAAATAAACGCAAAGCCAAACCAACTTGTGGTGCAGCAAGACCTACTCCATAAGCATTGTACATTGTCTCGTACATGTTATCTATCGTTTCTTTCAAGTTTGGGTATTCTGGCGTAACTGCCTCTCCAACTTTTCTTAAAACAGGATCACCATATCCTATAATTGGTAAAATCATTCTTGTTGTATTATGTATTAACGACTATTAATCTAGAATTTCATTATTCTGAATTAGGTTGGCAAAAATAGTAAAAAATAGTCAATGAATAATTCTATAAACCAGATTATATGCTTTTTGATTTCTTTTTAAATCTAAGCTACTATTAATTGGTATCTAATTCATACAATTCTTATATTTGCTAGTAAACCTAAATATATGTTCGATCGCATCGTTAAATTCACAAACAGTACTTCTTTCATCAACGCTTCAAAAGTTACTCTAGCCTGTGTTGTTCCTGTTTTGTTCTTTAACTTTTTAGGTTATTTCGAAATAGGCTTTACAATTGCACTTGGTGCTTTTTATGCTTATCCGAGCGATATCCCTAGTAATCTTAAACACAAGATAAAAGGAATTATTGTAACTGCTATAATTGTTTCTTGTGTTAACTTGTTAGTAAACTTAGTCTATCCTTTTCCATGGCTATTTTACCCTTTTCTAGGAGTATTACTTTTCTTGTCATCCATGATTTCCGTTTATGGACAAAGAGCAACTATGACATCTTTCTCTGCCTTGCTTTCTATTTCTCTATCATTTGCCCATTTAAATCAAGGCTGGGAAGCCGTACTACATTCTACTTATCTTTTTGCAGGAGGATTATTCTATTTAATAGTTTCTTTAATTTTTCACTATGTAAAGCCCCATCGTTATGTCGAATTACAAATTGCTGACGGAATTCGATTAACAGCTAAATACTTAAAACTTAGAGGAGATTTATGGAACCCTGATGCCGATAGAAAAAAAATTATCGAAAAGCAATTAAATCTTCAGGTTGAATTAAATCAAATTCATGAGAACTTAAGACAAGTACTCATTGGCAATAGAGCAACTTCTGGCGACTCTAGCCAAAACCGAAAAATGCTTATCGTTTTTATTACATTAGTCGAAATTCAAGAATTGGCGCTATCTACTTCATTTGACCATAGTAAGTTGCATAAAAAATTTAGCGACCACCCCGAAGCACTGCGTTCTTATCAGAATTTAGCATACAAACTTGCTTCTACTTTAAAAAAACTATCCAAAAGTGTTCATAAAGCTTCCAAATACATTTCTATAAATGATTTAAAAAAGGAATTAGATGGATTACAAGCTGCAATTGATTCCTATCAAAACAGTTTAGGTAAAATCGAATCTTCTGAAGGCGTTTGGATGCTTACCAATATGCTCAAATATGCCCAAAAGCAAGTTGAAAAAATAAAAATTGTAGAAATGGCATTTTCATTAGCTATCAACTCTTATGATTTTAAAGAGAAGAACAAAGAGCTTGAAAAATTCTTAACTCCACAATATTATCCGATACGAACTTTAATTGAAAATTTTAGTTTCTCATCTACATTTTTCAGGCATTCGCTGCGACTTACCATTACTATTATGGTAGGTTTTATAATTGGTAAATTACTTCCATTTCAAAATGTATATTGGATTTTACTAACCATTGTTGTAATAATGCGTCCAGGTTACGGATTAACAAAAGAACGGTCTTATAATCGTGTTATTGGCACCATTTTAGGTGGGCTAATTGCTTTTGGAATCGTTTCTTTGGTTCATAATCAGGTTGCCATAAGCATATTTGCTATTTTTTGCATGCTAATTGGTGTTGCTTTTACACAGAGTAATTACAAAGTTAGTACTACGCTTGTCACCATGTATGTAGTGTTTGTTTACGGAATTTTAACACCTAATATCCTCGAAGTTATTCAATTTAGAATTTTAGACTCTCTTGTAGGGGCTACACTAGCCTTTTTAGCAAATTATTATTTATGGCCTGCTTGGGAGTTTTTAAATGCGGCCTCTTTTTTAGAAAAAGCTATAGAATCTAATAAGAACTATTTACGAGAAATTGCCGAGTATTACAACAAGAAAGGAACATTACCAACATCTTATCGTTTGGCTAGAAAAAATGCTTTTATTGAAATTGGAAACCTTATGACTTCTTTCCAAAGAATGATACAAGAACCTAAATCAAAGCAAAAACAGCTCCCGCAGATAAATAAGCTTGCGGTACTAAATCATTCCTTGCTTTCGTCTTTAGCTTCATTGGGAACTTATATTCAGTCACATAAAACTACTTCAGCATCTGAATCTTTTAATTTTGTAGTGGATTTTGTTGTTTCTAACTTAAATCATTCAATTGCTATTTTAAGACATGAAAAAACATCCATATACAAGAACAAAGAAGCCAATAAAGAGAAATTGACTTTCCATTTTGAAGAATTAAAAAGAAAAAACTTCAGTCGGTTAGAAAATGATAATGAGCTTAACGAAAGTGAAAGGGAAACTAAAATGCAAGAAGCTCAATTAGTAATCGAGCAATTAATATGGATGACCGATCTGTCTGAAAAAATACTAACAGTTACAAAAGAGTTTATAGCAAAAAATCCAGATTAAAAACTAATCTGGATTTTTTCATATATTCTAAATAGCCAATACTACATTAATTATTTAATTTCAAAGTAGCTGCCGTATTTTTTCTTATTTCGGCTAATAATTCTGGTTTATCATTTAATGTTTGACCGTAAGAAGGAATCATTGCTTTAAACTTTTCATTCCATTCTGGCGTTTTAACTTTGTCTTTAAAACATTTATCAATTAACCCTACCATAATAGAAACAGCTGTTGAAGCTCCAGGAGAAGCTCCTAACAGCACTGCTAACGTACCATCTTCGGTATTAATTACCTCTGTTCCAAATTCAAGAATCCCACCTTCTTTTTCGTCTTTTTTAATAACCTGAACACGTTGCCCTGCTCTTTCTAATTTCCAATCTTTAGATTTTGCATTTGGTAAATATTCGCGTAAAGCGTTCATTCTATCTTTAGGAGATTGTCTTACTTGCTCAATTAAATATTTCGTAAGTGGAATATTATGATAACCAGCTGCCAACATTGGCATTATATTATCTGTTTGGATAGACATAGGTAAATCCAAATAAGATCCATTCTTTAAAAAACGAGTCGAAAAACCTGCAAATGGTCCAAAAAGTAAAGCTCTTTCTCCATCTATCATTCTAGTATCGATATGAGGAACTGACATAGGTGGCGCACCAACACTTGCTTTTCCGTAAACTTTAGCTTGATGCTGAAGAATAACGTCTGGATTAGTACATTTTAACCATTGTCCGCTAACAGGAAAACCTCCAAAGCCTTTTCCTTCAACAACGTTGGCTTTTTCTAATAAAGGTAAAGAACCTCCACCAGCACCAATAAATACAAACTTTGTATAAACTTTTTTGGTTTGACCAGTAGCTAGATCAGTAATCTTAATTCTCCAAGTTTTATCTTCGCGTTGTTTTAATTTCTTCACTTCGTGATTGAAATGAATTTTCACACCATCTAGTTTACCTAGATAATCAAACATACTTCTTGTTAATTCTCCAAAATTCACATCAGTTCCTATTGACATAGAAGTTGCAGCAAATTTATCAGAAGAATCTCTTCCTTCCATTACCAAAGGCATCCATTCTTTTAATTGAGAAAAATCGGTACTAAAAACCATTTCTTTAAAAATTGGATTTTTTTGTAATGCTTCAAATCTTTTTTTAAGATAGTCTACATTTTTCTCTCCCCAAACGAAACTCATATGAGGAACACTTTTTATAAAATTATCTGGAGATGAAATTTTATTTTGCCGTACCAAGTAAGACCAAAATTGGCGAGAAACCTCAAAGGATTCTGCTATACTAATTGCCTTTTTAGGATCAATACTTCCATTTTTTTCTGGAGTATAGTTTAATTCACAAAATGCAGAATGTCCTGTTCCAGCATTATTCCAAGCATCAGAGCTTTCGGCTGCAGCAACATCTAATCTTTCGTAAATTTCAATTTTTAAATCTGGCTGTAATTCTTTTAAGATTAACCCAAGAGTTGCACTCATAATTCCAGCACCAATAAGTACTACTTCGGTATTTGAACGTATGGTATCGTCGGACATAACAAGAAAAATTTTAAAGTACAAAGGTACTTTATAAAATTGCAAAAAAAACTATAAATTTCATCTGAAAAGTTATAATTTTCTAAAACTTTTTTGGAATAAACTTTCTAGCTTATTTAGAACATTTTTCGAGACAAATAGTCCTGAAGCATTATCGTTGCTGAGATTTCGTCAATCAACCCTTTGTTCTGACGTTGTTTTTTACTCAGACCACTATCAATCATTGTTTGAAATGCCATCTTAGAAGTAAATCTTTCATCCACTCGAACCACTTTCATTTCAGGAAAAATATTAGAAAAATGAGTCACAAAACCTTTTATGATTGAAGCGCTTTCTGAAGGTTCTCCATTCATTTGTTTTGGTTCACCAATTAAAACCGCTTCGACCTTCTCTTTGGAAAAATAGTCCTTTAAAAAATCAATAGTAGTATTCGATGGAATTGTAGTTAACCCTGAAGCAATAATTTGCAATTCATCGGTAACAGCTATCCCTGTTCTTTTTTGTCCGTAATCTATAGCGAGAATTCTAGGCATCTTAATTTATATTAATGAGACAAAGATACATAAAGTAAAAAATCCTATCTCAAAAAAAATCCGTTCTAAGATTTAAAACGGATTTTTTAAATTTTTTCTCCAAAAAAAATTAAAACAATATTAAAAAATTTATAACAGGAGCTTAATAATCAACTCTATTTGTACTAATTCATAGATTTTATTAAATCTTAAAAATGGAATTTTGCCCTTAAAATTTCTTATATATAATTTCATTTCAAAAGTAGGCTTCCTTACCATCTTAATTCATGATAATTATCATCGAAGCAAAAAAAATAAAAACTTCTATTTAATAAATCCCCCCTCAACGAATACTCACACAACCAACTATAATACAGAAAATTAAAACAAGTAAAATATTCATTAAATTATAAAACAAAATACAGTTCTTACAAAATTAAATCAATAAGTAATCATTAATTTAAAAAAAAAATAGTTCTTTTGCCCAAAATTTCATTTACACCATAAATTAAACCTAAAGCAAATACATAAAAATTACTAAACCCCAAATGAATAACTATAAAAATAGCATTGTTTTATTTCTAAAAAGATTCTTTTTAATTTTCATAATCTACCAATTCTCAAGAATCCTATTTTATCTTATAAATGTAAAATTGTTTGAAGACATTACATTTCAAAACTTTACTGGAGGTCTTCTCTTTGATTTAGCAACCATTGCCTACATTAATATTATATTTTTGATTGCTCACTTAATTCCGGGTAATTTCAAATACAAACCTAGATACCAAAGCATACTAAAGATTACTTTTTACGCAGTAAACCTTTTATTTATTGCTACAAACTTTATAGATATCATTTACTATCGCTTTACTGGTAGAAGAAGCACTTTTTCAATGATTACTGCCAAAGGAATGGAACAAGAAGCTCTTGGCTTAATCCCTTCATTTCTACAAGAATTTTGGTATATTTTTGTTTTATTTCTTATCGTAAGTATACTGTTCTGGAAATTAACTCCAAATTTAAAAACACATCTAATACACGAAAAATCAACTAAAAAAGAGTATTACAAACAATTTGCTTATTTCATTCTTTCTTTAGTTATAATTTTACTTGCTGGACGTGGAGGTTTACGAAAAAAACCGATTAAGATTGTAGATGCTGCTGAATATGGAGCATTAAACAATGCCGGTTTGGTTTTAAACACTCCTTTCTGCATCCTTAAAACTGCTTTTAAGAAAGAAGACATTGATAAAGTAAATTATTACAATCCAAAAGAATTAATTTCAATCTACAATCCTATTATTTCTTTAAAACCTAGTGAACCAGCTATCAAAAAGAATGTTGTAATTTTAATTTTGGAAAGCTTTGGAAATGAAAACATAGGACGCGGACAGACTCCATTCCTAGATTCTCTTATCACAAAATCATACTATTTTAAAAATGGATTTGCTAATGGAAAAGTTTCAATTGACGCTGTTCCATCGATACTTTCTAGTATTCCAAGTTTAATGAATAACTCCTTTATATCATCGAGCTATTCTTTGAACAAAATAAATGGTCTTCCTAAAATTTTCAAAAAAGAAGGCTATACTACCTCATTCTTTCACGGTGCTTTTAATGGTAGTCAGAACTTTGATCAATATGCCGAAGTAGCTGGCTTTGATCAATATTTCGGAAAAGACCAATACACAGGAAAAGAAGCATTTGATGGTAAATGGGGTGTATTTGACGAGGAATTCCTACAGTTTTATGCTTCTAAATTAACTTCTTTTAAGCAACCTTTCTTTAGCTCTTTATTTACTATTTCATCTCATAACCCCTATATTATTCCTGAAAAATACAAAGGAAAATTCCCTAAAGGAACTACTGTAATCCAAGAAAGTATAGCGTACACAGATTTTGCGCTACGCAAGTTTTTTAATACTGCTAAAAAAGAAAGCTGGTATAAAAACACTTTGTTTGTAATTTCTTCTGATCATACTTCTTCTGGAGGAGATAAAGATATTGATAAAACAAATATTGGAAAATTTAACATTCCGATTTTGTTTTTTGATCCATCAAACCCTGAATTAAAAGGTGTTAGTGACAAAAATTTTCAGCAAATCGATATCATGCCAAGTATTTTAGATTACTTGAATATAAAAACCGACATGGTTAGTTTTGGTAAAAGTTATAAATCTAAAGAAAACTTTGTAGTCTATTATCTTCAAGGAACATACCATTACATCAAAGATGATTTTTATTTGGCTTTTGCAAACAATCAAACTATTGGATTATATAAATGGAAAGAAGATGTTCTATTAAAAAATAATTTAATGCAACAGAACAAATCTAAAGTTAAAGAATCTGAAAAATTCTTAAAAGCATATATACAATCATTTAATGAAAGAGTTATTAATAACCAATTGGCTTTTTAACTCTTAATCAAGACTAAATCCCCATTAAACTATAATTAAAAAGCAATAGAGATCATAAGAAATCACTATTGCTTTTTTTATTTAATACTCCTTGAGGTTATATAAATTTAAATGAGTTTAAAAAAAAGTGATTCCAAAATTTTGAAATCAATAACAGGACTGCATTAATAATACAAAACAGGGTTTGACTTAAATTAAAAAGCCAAACCCTGTTTCTTTTATAGGTTCTTTTTGGGGGCAAAAAACGCTATCTATTTATCTATTAAAGAAACGACTAAAAAAACCTCTTTCCTCCTCTTCCTCTTCCTCTACATGATGAGCTTGAGTTACGGCTTGATGATGAGTAGCTTGCGCTCTTTCATTATCATACATCAAATCTTTAATGTATTCTATATAAGTTCTATTTTTCTCTTCTAGAAATCCAATTAAATATTTCTCACTAAATTCCATTCCGCTAGCCGATTCTATCTGCAACAATTTTTTATACAAAGGCTCAATATGCATTGAGATTACTTCTTGTGGCACAGAGCGTCTTCTTGCAAAATAATTTACTATTACTCCATTTTCATCCTTTGCAATTTCAAAATCTGTAACAACCCAGTAGAATCTTCCAGATTTAGCAAGATTTTTTACAACAGCATGAAAATTATTCCCTTTCTTAAGATTCTCCCATAAAACTTTGAATATTACACGTGGCATATCAGGATGTCTAATGATACTGTGTGGTTGTCCCATTAGTTCATAATCCTCGTATCCGCAAACATCTACAAAAGTTTCATTTGCATATTCGATAATCCCAATTGGATTTGTTTTACTCATAATTACTTGAGATTTATCCCAAGAAACTTCCTTATCGATTGGTGTAGGTCTTTTAAACAACTGGCTTTCTTGATTCATAGTTATAATACTAATTAAATTTAGAGTTCAAAACCAATTAAAAAACAAACTTATGTTGTTCTTAAATTGTTCAGCAAAACTACTTTTATATGTAATAACAAAAATTGATATTTATCAGGAAATATGTCATAAAACATTTCATATAAGTGTTTCTTTTTTAACACAAAAAGAGTGTAATATCACATCATAAAATAAATTGTTGTTTTTTGTTTAAAATCGTTACTATATAGAAATGGAAGTTGTTTTAAAAAAAAATCGAATTATATTTGCCTAAAATATTACTATCATGAATTCATTACAAACTATTATAGAACAAGCTTGGGATAACAGAGCTTTATTACAAGAAACAACTACAACTGATGCTATCAGAGAAGTTATTGAACTTTTGGATACAGGAAAATTACGTGTTGCTGAACCAGTTGGTGAGGGTTGGCAAGTAAACGAATGGGTAAAAAAAGCTGTAGTTATGTATTTCCCAATTCAGAAAATGGAAACTTTAGAGTCTGGTATTTTCGAATATCATGACAAAATGTTATTAAAAAGAGGATATGCTGAAAAAGGTATTCGTGTAGTACCTAATGCAGTTGCACGTTATGGAGCTTACATTTCAAGTGGTGTAATCTTAATGCCTAGTTATGTAAACATTGGTGCATATGTTGATGAAGGAACAATGGTAGACACATGGGCAACTGTGGGAAGCTGTGCTCAAATTGGTAAAAACGTTCATTTAAGTGGTGGTGTTGGTATTGGTGGTGTATTAGAACCTTTACAAGCTGCCCCAGTAATTATAGAGGATGGTGCATTTATAGGTTCTCGTTGTATCGTAGTAGAAGGAGTACATGTTGGAAAAGAAGCAGTACTTGGAGCAAACGTTTGTTTAACAGCTTCGACTAAGATAATTGATGTAACTGGCGATACTCCTGTTGAAATGAAAGGATATGTTCCTGCTCGTTCAGTAGTTATTCCTGGAAGCTATACCAAAAAATTTGCTGCTGGAGAATTTCAAGTTCCATGTGCATTAATTATTGGTACTCGTAAACCATCTACAGACTTAAAAACATCATTAAACAATGCGCTTCGCGAATACGATGTCGCAGTATAATTCTTTTCTTTAAAAGAAAAATCAGTTAAAAAATAATCCAAATTCTATCAAATTTAATGATTAGAATTTGGATTTTTTTGCTTCAATTTGCAACGTCTTAATTTTATTTAAACTTTACATGAAAATACTTGTAATCCAGCAAAAAATGATTGGTGATGTTTTGATTAGCAGTATACTATGCAATAATCTACGTAAAGCATATCCTAATGCTCAAATTGATTATCTAGTATATAGCTCGACAACTCCCGTTCTAGAAGGCAACACAAGTATTGACAATGTTATATTGTTTGAAGAAAAACACAGAAAAAGCAAAAAAGAATTACTACAACTTGCATTTCAGATTCGTGAAGAAAAATACGATTTACTAATTGATGCGTATTCAAAATTAGAAAGCTGGATATTGGTTCTTTTTAGCAATGCAAAACAAAAAATATCTTATAAAAAACCAGGAAGAAACTTTTTATATACTGATAATGTTCCGTTTGAACCTTTTCCAAAAACCAATTTAGGGCTAGCAATAGAAAGAAGGCTTTCTTTATTAGAACCTCTTAATCTAACAATAAACATCGATCCAATTCCAAAATTGTTTGTTTCTGAAGAAGAAAATAAAGTCGCTAAAGAATTATTCAACAAGCATAAGGTTAGAGAGGATAGAAAAACAGTTATGATTAGCCTTATAGGAAGCGAGAAAAGAAAAACATATCCTTTGCCTTTAATGTCTAAAATTATTGATTATATAGCTGACAATAAAGACGTCAACATCCTTTTTAATTATTTCCCAAAACAGATTGAAGAAGCTAAAATAGTTTTTAAAAACTGTAAAACCTCTACTCAAGAAAAAATTTATTTTGATCTATTGGGTGATGATTTACGATCATTTATTGGTATAGTTAATCAATGTGATTTAATTATCGGAAATGATGGAGGCGCTATAAATATGGCAAAAGCTCTTAACAAACCTTCTTTCATTATTTTTTCCCCTTGGATAGAAAAGAAAATCTGGGCTACCTTTGAGGATGGAATTCACCATGTCTCGGTACATTTAAAAGATTATCGCACTGATTTATTTGAGCATAAAACCGAAAAGACTCTCAAGAAAGAATCCCTCTTATTGTATGAGGAATTCAAACCTGATTTATTTTATGATAAACTAAATTCTTTCTTAGAACAAAACCTAAGCTAAAAAAAAATAGTACTATTCTAAATAGTACTATATCTATAATAACATTTCCAAATTATCCTTGGCAACTTGCTTTGTTATAAATACTAAAAACACTTATTCTTTCTAGGATCTACAACTCTATCTTTAGATTCAAAAAATATCAAAAAAAGAAACAAATTACAATCTCAAAAATTAAGACTTCCAAAATTTAAGTTTCTTTTTAAGTCTTTTCTTTTTAGCAAATTCATATTGAAATTGTTCTGTTGCCTGCCACATCTTCTCAAAAATTTCAGTTTCAGTCTTAGCTGGGTATAATTTCGCATACTCATTACTCATAAGCGCAACCATCTCTTTTTTGGGAGTAAGTCTTCTAAAATTATCCATACGTTGTTCAAAACTCATTGTCGTATGAAAATTCATTCTATTTAGATCTACTAAAAAAAACTCATATTCATTATTAGCGCACTTCTTAATAAGTGTATTCCCGGGAGAATGGTCCAGAAATTCAATTCCTTTTTCATGTAGCTTAAAAGTAAAGCGAGTAAACTGTCTTAATATATTCTCGTAATCAGGGTAATTAGCAACCTCAATAAGTTCTCTATAAGTCAATTCCGTTACCATATGTTCACTAGCGTAATAACTATCTCTTAAACCAAGCCAGTTGAAATTTTCCAGAAAAGCGACTGGTTGCGGAGTTCCAATTCCTTTTTCTAATAAAATTGTAGCAAATTCGAATGAACGTTTCGCTTTTGACTTTCGAAAATACTTATACGCTACTTTGTTGATTATGTTTGGAATTTTAAACGATTTTATATTAATTGTCGTACCGTCTAAATCGAATAATTTTATCTTGTTACGATCCCCATTTCCAAAAAGTTCGCCAGAATTATTAAATCTATAAATGCAATCAAAAATTGACTCTTTAGCGTTAATATAAATTGGGCTTATCTTAAAATTCATCCTTGTAGTTTTATAAACGAACAAAAATACACATAGAATCTAAGACTTCAAATTATTATTGTATTTTCGTAAAAAAAAGATAATGTCGCAAAAGAGTATTTTCCTAGAAACTCATAATATAAATAACAAAGCAGCTGGTCTAGGAACATTTAATCACGAATTAATAAAAGGTCTGTCTAAATTAGATTTAGGCGATTATCAATTAACACTTAACTCTTCAAATCCAGAACTTCTTAAAGCTGAATTTAATGACAAGTTTAATTACCATAAATACAACAGCTTATCTAGACATTCTCTTTTTAGAATTAGAAAAAAATTTGATTTATGGCATTCAGTCAATCAAAACACAAAAGTAGAACCCTACCATCCTAACAAATATTTACTTACTGTACACGATACAAATTTTGTAGAAGAAGTTTCTTCAGATGTAAATCATAGATTAAATAAACTTTTTAATGCTAAACTAAAAAAAGCCACAGCTATTACCTACATATCTGAATTTGCTAAAAAACAAACACATCAATATTTCAATATACCTAATGTACCAGAGTATGTTATTTACAACGGAAATCCTACAGCTACACTTTTAGACACATCTTCATACGTACCTACTGTTCCGTTAGACAAACCTTTTTTTTATACAATTGGAGATTTTATAGAACGAAAAAACTATACTTCAATTATCAATATGATGAAATTAATAAAAGATTATAATTTAATTATTTCTGGTAATAACAATAAAAAATACGGTGATGTAATAAAAGATATAATCATTAAAAATAACCTTACAAACCAAGTTTTTTTAACTGGTAAAGTGAGCGATGAAGGCAAACAATTTTACATGAAAAATTGTACTGCTTTTCTTTTCCCTTCAATAAGAGAAGGCTTTGGCTTACCTCCTATCGAAGCAATGACTTTTGGTAAACCAGTCTTTTTATCTGACAAAACATCTTTGCCAGAAATTGGTGGTAATGCTGCTAACTATTGGATTAATTTTGATCCCGAATATATGAAAACTACATTATTTGATGGCTTAAATGACTATGAGAATAATAAAGTTGAAAGAGAAATGCTCATTAAAAAAAGAGGTGCCAGTTTTGATTGGAAAACTGCTGCTGCAGAGTATTTAAAAGTTTACGGTTCTATTTTGACGTAATAAAAATAAAATTAGGTACAACTGAACCATAATTATTTTACTGATTAAATAAAAAAAACATGGTAATTCTATTAACTAAATGTATCCGTTCTATAAATTAGTGAGCTGAATTTTAGTTAAATTTGCCGATAGAAAACAAAACACATTATGCACATTACCTTAATAAGCCTCAATGATTGGGGATTTAATGACCATATTGCAACCGCTTTAAAACAAGACGGACATAATGTACACCATATTGACTTTAATAAATTTGAATACAAGTATCCAAATTATTTTTACAAAATTTACAACTTCATTTTAAAATCTTTTTTCAAAAAAAATTTAAAAACAATGTATTTTGGAAAAAAAATAATTGAAAAACTTGAAGAGATTGGAGAAAAACAAGATATAATATTGGTAATTAAAGGAGACTTTATCGATATTGAAAGTGTTAAGAATTTAAAAAAATATGGAAAAAAAACCATTGCATATTTTAATGACAATACAAAACGTTGCCCAAAAATAATAAATGTAATCCCGCATTTTGATGAAGTTTTTTCATTTGAAAAAGAAGATTGCAAAAAATACAATTTGAAATTCGCTACTAACTGGATATATAATAATTCAACAAGTAATAATAACAAATTTGAATATCAAGTTTTCAATATTATCTCTAAAGACAAAAGGGTATCAATACTATCTAAAATTGCAAATAATCTTAAATTAAACAATATCAGCTATAAAATATTTGTTTACGATAAAAATTGCAAAAAAAAGACGCCTACAATTGAATATATAAACAAACACATACCTCTATCAGAAGTTGAAGAGTATATAAATAAAACTCAAGTTTTACTTGATGTTAATCGAAAAGGACAAATCGGATTAACGTTTAGGGTATTCGAAAGTTTAGGCTTACACAAAAAACTAATAACAACCAACTCCGACATAGTTAATTACGACTTTTATAACCCTAATAACATTCTCGTAATTGATGAAAAAAAACCAATTATACCTCCATCATTTTTTGAAAAAGAATATGAAAAAATACCAGATAGTATATTCAAAAAATACACTTTAAACGGTTGGATAGAAAATGTGATTTATAATTCAGGCACAAAATTTAATTAAAAGAAAAAATGCATCAAAACATATACATAATCTGCCCTCCTAGCAAAGCTACTGGAGGACCAGAAGCATTACACCAATTAGGCTATATTTTAAACTCTTTAGGATATAATGCTAAAATGTTATATTCAAAATACAAAAAAGATCCAGTACATCCTTTTTATAAAACCTACAATGTACCTTATGTAATGAAGGTAAAAGATAGTAGTGAAAATATAATGATTGTTCCTGAATCAATGACAAACTTAATAGCTAAATACCCTTTGGCCGAGAAAAAAGTATGGTGGTTGAGTCTTGATTTTTATGAAGTCTTGATGAATAGCAGGGAAAAGAAAAAAAACTGGATAAGAAAACTACTTGTTCCTTACAAACATACTGAATATAGATTTGAGCCTAATAAAACTGTTACTCACTGGTACCAATCTCAAAGAACAAAAGCGTTCTTACTGACTAAGGATCATGAAAATGACATTGCTTATTTATGTGATTATGTTACTGAACTTTTCTTTGATGATTTACCAGAAATTGGTCATTTCCCAAAAGAAAACATAATTACTTATAATCCAAAAAAAGGATTAGATAAGATTGAAAAATACATGGCGCTTCTACCTCAATACAAATGGATACCTCTATCTGGTATGACAAGAGAAGAAATGAGAGATACTTTACGAAAAACTAAACTCCATGTCGATTTTGGCTATTTCCCAGGAAGAGATAAAATCCCAAGAGAATCACTTATTTCAGGTGTTTGCCTGTTAACTGGTCGTGACGGTACATCTGCTTTTAAAGAGGATTTAGGAATACCTGAAAAATATAAGTTACATGCAGACGAAATGCAAAATGAAAAAGTAACGGAACTGATTAATAATACGATGACTAATTATGATGAAGTTTTTGCTGAATTTTTAAACTTCAGAACATTTGTAATGAATGAAAAGAGCAGTATGATTGAGAATACTAAAAAACTTTTTAACAAGCTATAAACCCATATTGCTATGAAAATTTGTTTAATTAGTTATGATTCCACTTACTATGACCATAACATTATAGATGAATTAAAAAAAAGAAACATCGATGCTAATCACATCGATGCTTCTAAATTTAAATACAAATACACTTCTGTTTTTGATAAAATTCTAAATTCTATAAATAAAGCTTTTTTCAATAAAAATAAAAAAGTCGCTGCTTTAGAGAACTATTTAGTTGAACAAGTCAAAGAATGGGGGCATCATGATGTTATTTTATTTATACGTCCTGACAAAATAAGCAGAGAAACACATTTAGAGCTTAAAAAACTAACCAATACATATCTTGCATATATCTATGATAGTTGCAGACGATTTCCTATTGATAATATTGTAGATGGAGTATTCGACGAAATTTTTTCATTTGATTTAATTGATACTAAAAAATATCAATTTACATTCATCTCCAATTACATTTACATGGAAAAGAGAGCAATAACACTTGAAAATGCTAATGAAAATATTTTTATTGTAATTTCTATAGATGAACGTTTTCCATTTTTAAACAATTTGGCTAATTATCTTTCATCTCAATCTATCCCGTTTAAATTTATGCTTGTAGGTAAAAAAGTACCTAAAAACATAAATCAAAACATTATTTACTCCAAAAAACTTGTTTTTCCTGAAGAGCTAAAAGCCGACTTTGAAAACTCAAAAATATTCCTGGACCTGATAAGAAAAGACCATAACGGATTAAGTTTCAGAATATTTGAAGCTTTAGCAATGCAAAAAAAGATTATCACTACGAATAAATCGATTAGTGAATATGATTTTTACAACCCGAATAATATTTTAATTCTCGACGAAAATGACTCGAATATAAATATACCAGAAGACTTTCTTACAACACCGTATCAACCTCTAACTACCGAAACGTATTATAAATACACGATAGAGAACTGGGTAAAGACAGTCTTTCGACTATAAGAAGAAGAGAATAGCTTCCTTCACGAAAATCAATTATTGAACTAAACTCAATACTTTTGCTTTAATTGTATCTACTGAGAATGGTTCTATAACTTTTTGTGAAGCAAGACTAATTTCATTCCATATTTCTTCATTTTGATATATTTTGATAATATTATTAACTATTTCCTGGGTTGTATTTCCAACAATTAAATTCTTATTTTCACCAAAATCAAATCCCTCTGCTCCAATATTTGTTGTTACTAATGGTAAGCCATATTCTAAACTCTGTCCAATCTTACCTTTTATTCCTGCTCCATAACGTAATGGGGCTACAAAAATTCGGGAGTTTAAAAAATATGGAGATACATCTTTAACATAGCCCACAATTTTAAATTTCTCAGAATTCAACTCTAATATTGATGGTGGCGGATTACTACCAATAACTGTTATTGAAATTTCTGGCATCGATTTCCATAATAAAGGCATAATCTCTTCATACAAATAATTAACCGCATCAACATTGGGTGTATGATCAAATCCACCTATAAAAAGTAATTCTTTTCTGTCCTCAAAACGCACTGAAACGCCATTATCTATGTACTGATGGATGTTTCCTATTGCTATTGCTTTATCATTATTTTGATAATATTCCTTTAAGCTTTCCTTTTCAGATTCTGAAATAACAATAATTCTATCAGCTTTTTCACAATTATCTAATTCAAGCTCTAGATATTTGTTTGCGGTTTCCATCATTTTAGGATCACCCTTTAATTCAAACTCTCTTTTAAATCTTAAATAATGAAAATCAACCATGTCAAAAAATATTTTTGCCTCTGGTTTGTATTTTTTAACGAGTGGGTAATATTTATTAAAAATTTCAGGTCTATGCAACCACACAAAATCCGCTTTTGGCAAAACTTCTTTTAGAAATCCTTCTTTAGTAATTAATTTATCAAACCTATCAAGAGTAGGCTTATAAACAATAGCTCCCATTTCTTTGAAAATTTCAATATATTCAGATTGATATTTATGTTCTTTAAAATCGGCTAATAAAAAGACACCAACGTTATTTTGCAAAAGCATCTTAATAATCTCCGTTAACCTTCTTGATCCAGAATCTTTATTAAATTCTGGTATTTTAGTATCAACAATTAAAACATAAGAGTTATATTTTAATTCGCCCAAAAAATCAATTCTATCTTCATTCTTTTTAAGTTTTAGAGCTAATTTTTTTAATCTGAAATATAATTTGATTGATTTGTACATTTAATTTATAGTGCTATTTTTTAAAAAAATAATGAATGTTTTGTTACTATTAATCTAGAGTAAATTACTCTTCTTGTTGATGAAAAAAATATCATCTAATACTTTGTGCGTACTATTTACATCAAAATTTTCTACAAAAAACTTCGATGCCTCTATGCGCTTACTTTTATAAAACTCTTCTTCTTGCAAGAGTTTATTAATGTAATCTGCAAATTCTAATGAACAATTAGTCACTAAACAACCATTATTTGTTTTATTTAGCAAACCATCTGTTCCTCTTTCATTACAAACAACTGGTAATCCGTAAGATAATGACTCTACTACTTTTATTTTCAAGCCTGTACCTGATAGCATCGGGCAAATAGCAATTCTGGCTTTTTTGTAAACTCCGTCTAAATCTTCAATGAAATTTATTTTCTCTACATTTTTAAGCTCAGGTATATGTTTGGCTATTTTTCCTATGACAGTAATTTTCACATCACTTTTTATATTAGGATATACTTTTTCAAAAAACCATCTAGCAGATTTTAGATTATGATCATTATCACTTGCAACATATATGACATCTATGTCTTTAATATTAGCTGGTTCACCGTGAGCATTATTTGGTAAACTATGAGTTATCAAGTCTAGTTGATTATCTAAAAACTGTGAAAAAACATACTTTTCTTCATTAGATATTACCCAAACTCTATCAAATTTTTTAAGTACAGAAATCTCTGTTTCAAAGTAATTACTCAAACTAAAACTTTTATTAGTTTGAAATTGAGAAGTCAAAAAATCATGAGTATCAATGATCCATCTTTCATTATCCCCTTTTTTGGTATTATCTAAAAGTGATGCCCAGTAAGCATAAGAAATAATTTTATAGTCATAATTTCTTGATTCAATTATTGCTGCAAATTGCTCTTTCTGTTCAAATTTAGTCCGATCAAAATCTTTTACAATTCTCTTTAACTTTCTTGGCAAGGAATAGGTTAAAAGGTATTTAATTTTTTTCTCCTTCCTATTTCCTCTTTTTAATAAAAATCCTTCAGAGATCAATCCTAACGATTTCATTTCAGCAATAGAATCTTCTTTAAACTCATCCGATTCTTCTCCAACAAAATCTACTTCAATATTCTGTTTATTAAAATATCGCAACAAAGACAAAGCTCTAGCGTTATTACCTTGAGTAAACATCAATGGATTCTCAGGATAGAAATATAAAATTCGCATAATTTAAATTTAATTTTTGGAGTGTTTTTTATTACACAACTTTTTAGATAACTGCATCTCTGTATTGGAAAGATACCATGTTAGATAAGGATAATCTGAACATTCGTTTACAAATTTAATAATTGAAACATTAAACTTTTTTAAATGAAATTTCCAGTCTAACAATCAAATCAGTTTTTGATGTTTTTTTCTATTTTCATTTAATAAACTTTTGATCTTATCTCTTTTCGCATTCTTTTTCTAATTTTTGAAATCGGTATAACCTTGACTAAAAACAATTTAACCTTACATTTCAGCTTCAATCTTTTATAATAATCCTCAAATTCCAAATAACTGGCCGAATTTATAAAAAATAAAAAATAAGCATTTAATTTACTTTTGTCTTCGTCTTTTAAAAAAAGGAGAACATTCTTTTGTGTAAATTCCTTTATCAACTTATGTAAATATTTTTTTTGATCTGCATCCAATGGCATAGAAAGATATCGCAATTGCAATGGTTCATGCTCCATAAAAAGGGCTAAATGCAAAGCATGAGAATTATGCAAGTTGTTTTTCTTGTAAAAGCCTTCAAGAATTTCAAACCATCTTGGAATTTGCTCCAGTACCTTACCTACACCATTATTGATAGATTTATGATTTTGATTTTCATGATGTCTATAATGATAGAGCCCATTGGGGTTTCCGCCAATTCTTGTAGTTAAAGCAAGTAACTGGTGCGAAAACAACCCATCTTCACAAGGCTGTATGTTCTCTGGAAACCTTATATCAGAATGTTTTAATAGAAAATCATGCTTGAGTAATTGTGCCATTGTTGGTAGCGCATAAACATTTGGTAATCTCTTACAGCAATCTTCTCCAATTACAACAATATCCAAGTCTTGCTTTTTAGCTACTTCGTAAGAGGTTTTAAGAAATTCTGAATCAATTGTATCGTCACAATCCATAAAAAAAACATACTCCCCTTTTGCTAACTTCAAACCATTATTTCTAGCGTTTGAAACTCCAGCATTTTTCTGCTCCAAAAATCTTACCTTTTCATTATTTTGCGAAAATTGCTCACAAAACACTGCTGATTTATCTGTAGAACCATCATTAACAAGAATCAGTTCAATTTCCTTTAAACTTTGGTTTAAAACGCTTTCAATAGCTTCAGAAATAAATTTCTCTGAATTATAAACGGGCATTACAACAGAAACTAAAACATTTGAATTAGTTATTTTCATTTAAAATTTGAATTTAGAGTTCAAATATACACAAAGTAAAACTAAATTTATTCCAAAGAATAGACTCAAACTAGTTGAATATTTCTAAGCTAGATATGTTTACTTCTATTAATTAAATACATTTGCATTTCAGAAACATCATAAATAATGGTTTTTCAAGAAGATTAAAAAATAAAAAAATGAACGAAGAAATCCACAACGCATACGAAGTCATTAAAGAAGGCGGAATAATACTTTACCCAACTGATACTGTTTGGGGGATCGGTTGCGATGCAACAAACCCTGAAGCTGTTGCTAAAATATACAAACTGAAGCAAAGAGCAGAAACACAGAGTATGATTTGCCTAATGAATGGCGAAAAAATGATGTACAACGTATTCAAGGATATTCCTGAAGTAGCTTGGCAAATTTTAGATTTATCCGAAAAACCAACAACCATTATCTTAGACAAACCTCGAAATGTGGCACCAAATATTATTGCTTCAGACAATTCTTTAGGTATTAGAATTGTTAAAGAGCCTTTTTGCTTTAAACTTTTAGAGCGCATGAAAAAGCCTTTAGTTTCTACTTCTGCAAATATTTCGGGACAACCAACTCCTATTGCTTTCAAGGATATTAATCCAGAAATCATTAAAGGAGTTGATTACGTAGTTAATTTACATCGTGATAGAATAGCAGGAAAACCATCTACAATTATCAAATTAACAAGTGACTCACAAGTTAAAGTAATTCGTAAATAGTTTTCATAAACAAGCATTTCATTTAAAAAAGTGATGTGGTTTACAAAGCAGTTATTGATTTTATCTCAGTAATCATTTTCTCTTTGTACTTTCTAAAAACTAAATAGTTTTCAAACTAGTAATAAGCCAATCAATATCTTCTTTGGTATTATAATGACTTAAAGAAATTCGCAAATTCGGAAGTTTTAAATCCGCTTCCGATAGCATTTCTTTTAACACATGTGACGGACGTACACTTCCAGATTGGCAAGCACTTCCTCTCGAGACTGCTATTCCTTTCATATCTAAATTAAAGAGTAACATTGCCGTTTTATCTGCTGAAAATGGCAATATCACATTCAGAATAGTATAAAAATCATCCTTACTTCCATTAATTCGGAACTCAGGAAATACATTCTCTAACTGATTTATTAAATAGAGTTTTAATCCTGTTATATATTCTTTTTCACTATCTAAATTTTCATAAGAAAGCGTCAAAGCTTTTGCCATTCCCGCAATTTGATGCACGGCTTCAGTACCTGCACGCAATCCTTTTTCCTGCTCACCACCAAAAAGTAATGGTTGTATTCCTGAATTTTTTCGAACAAAAGCAAAACCAATTCCTTTTGGCCCATGAAACTTATGTGCACTTGCAACAATAAAATCCAAAGGAGTACTTTGCAAATCAATTTTTGTTTTCCCCACAGATTGCACGGTATCCGAATGAAACAACACATCATATTGCTTACATATAACACTCACTCTGTTTAAGTCTAAAACAGCCCCAGTTTCATTATTAACATGCATCAAACTCACAAGAGTCTTCTTCTCTTCTGATAACAAATTTGACAAATGTGTTAAATCAATCGAACCATCAGGATTAATAGCAACATAATCTATAGTAATATTATATTCCTTCTCTAATACCATAGCGGTATGCAGAATAGCATGATGCTCAACTCTAGTCGTTATTATGCGCTCTATTTTTAGATCCTTTACAACCGAACGAAGTATCCAATTATTAGCTTCGGTACCACCAGAAGTAAAAATAATTTCTTGTGCCGAGCAATTTAATTGCTTCGCAATACTTTTTCTTGAAAGTTCTAAAATTGTTTTGGCATTTCGTCCAAAACTATGTGGAGAAGATGCATTACCATAATCTTCAATCATTACTTTGGTCATCTCCTGAATGACTTCTGGTCTTATGGCAGTTGTAGAGGCGTTATCGAGATATACTTTTTTCATTGTGGCAAAGTTAAGAAATATCAATTGTCTATTCTTAAATATCAATTATCATTTTTTTCACTATTTTTGCACCAAATAAAAACGTAATGAAAAAAATTGTAAGCATAGCATTATTGGCCTTTCTTTTAAACGGTTGTGACGATGGAAATATTTCTGTAGAAAAAATCGATTTTGAAAACATACAGCCATCAAATTGTACTGATGACATATCCGCAAACAAACTTATTTTTAAACTAAAAGAAACGGAATCATTATTACTTTATGTACCTAAAACTGTTTTTGGAGGCGAGCCCACTACTGGCGGAGATACCCTTAGATACAGTATCGATAAAAATTTACACCGAGTTATTTATCGTGCCTATAACGGTAAAGTCAGTCTAAACAATATTTGCGATGTTATCCCACCTGCAACCCCTAATGTAATTGAAGAATGGATAGCGACATCTGGAATAATACAAGTTACAACAACTGCAAAAAAAGATATAGATCTAGAAAATAATAGCTCTAGAATAACAAAATACATTTACAGTATCGTTTTTAAAGACATTACATTTGATAAACCTGGTGGTCCTCAAACAGAGGAAAAATTTCCATTTGGAGATTTTGTAATCGATGTACCTCCTTTACCACTAACCTTTACTGCTTCAAACGCAAATCAATGTTCCGTTTCAAAACAGATCTACAATTACAACGATAAGGCATCTCTTACTATTGATAATATAGACTCCTCTTTAATAGTAAACGAAATCACACCACCAAACCAACCAAGAACAGGATTGGTTAATGACATAACAAATAAGTTATTTTATCGTGTATTTACAGGTGCCAATGTAACTCCTTCTTATTTCTGTAACATAACTCCTCCATCCAACCCTGAAATCACTCAAATTTGGGCAGGTGCAAATGGAAAAATTGATGATCAAAGCGGAATTATAGAAGTTACAACAACAACTAATGGAAACAATTTTTCACACACCATAACGCTTAAAAATGTGACATTACAAAAAGGAAAAAATGATTTCAAATTAGGTAAAAGTTTTGTCCTCGGGACCATAATAACATCTCCGAATTAAATCAAAAACTAGCACTCAAAAAGAATAATTATTCATTTCTTTTTGAGTGTTTTTTTATACATCCTCTTCAAAAATAAAACTTACAAAAAAACGTCTGTTTTTAAAAGTAGTTTCTCAATGAAATTCTCTTTTAAAAACAGACGTTTTTTTATACTTAGTAATTATTTATTTAAAAGCGAAAAACAAGCCTTACTTCGTGTTTTGCTTAAAATAAACCTCGGTTGCACCTAAACCATATTTTTGATAATTGGCGTCTTGAAAATCAATCCCATCATAACGACCCAATAAAAAATCAAGCTCCGCTTTTAAAATCCCTTCACCAACACCATGAATAAACACAATTTTAGGAATACGATTTCTAATAGCAAATTCGATATGTCGCTTAGCCGTTTCTGTCTGCAAAGTCAAAATATCGTAATTAGACATACCACGTTTATTTGGCACTAATTTCTCGATATGCAAATCAAATTCTGGAGCAGGAATCTCCCGTTTATCCTTGCGTTCTTTCACAAAACTCCTTGCTTTTGGCTCTTCTTTCTCTTTGGAAACCTCACTTACATTAATTCTTTTAATAGAATCCATTAAGTTACTGGAATTATGTACTTTAATTAGTTCGTTGACAAAAAATGTCATCGTAAATCCATCCTCAGTTTCTATAGTTACCTCGTTATTTTTAACAGATAACACTACTCCATTTATAGCTTCGTCTAAAACCGAAACCTTATCTCCTTTAGTCAACATCTTGCTCCTCGTTATCTTGATTTTTACTTGGCGTTTTTGCACTTAACTGCATCATCCCTACCATGAAAATTACAATAGCTACAATTGTAATATAAATATTTTTATCTGTAGAAGACTGCTCATATAACGCAATTAAAATTGCAATTATCATTATTGGAATTCTTAGTTTTTTCATTTTTATAAATTATCAGATTCCAAAAGTAATCAACTTTAAAATAGCATTTAATAATTCTTATAACGTATTGAACTATTTTTCGTAAAATTGTAAAAAACAAAACTCTTGAATCTAGAAAAATATATGCTTCCCTGCTTAAGCAAAACCCTCTTCGGAATAGAGTGTTTAGGATGTGGATTTCAACGTGCTTTATTCCTACTTTTTCAAGGTGATTTCAAAGGCGCATTTGAGATGTACCCAGCCCTATATACTAGCCTTATATTTTTAGGAATTGTTGCTTTATATTTTTTTGATAAAAGTCGAAATTATAAAAATCCTCTTTGGTTTTTTGGCATTCTTAATAGTGCAATTATGGTGTTGGGTTACGCATACAAACACTATTATTAATTCGTCAAAAAAATAAAAATTCTACTTCTTAATTCGACTCAAAATATCATTTATCATTTCGATTTGAACTTTCTGAATTTCGATTAATTCTTGTTGCTGATGTAGTATCAAATGATCTAATTTTTCATGCATCATTCTTATTTCTAATTCAGATTTCAGATTAATCATATAATCCTTTTTTGCTCTATCGCGATCTTTTTCTTCTTGTCGATTTTGGCTCATCATAATTACTGGAGCTTGCAAAGCAGCAACACAAGATAAAATCAAATTAAGTAAAATAAACGGATAGGGATCAAAACCTCTATTTGCCAAAATGTAAATATTAATAGAAATCCAAAAGACTATAAAAGCAATAAACAAAATAATAAAAGTCCAACTCCCTCCAAAATCGGCAACTTTATCAGCTACTTTTTGACCAAAGCTCCTAACTTCTACTTCATCTTCAACGGCGCTTACTAATAATTTCTGATCGGCTACAGATCCCATTACATTTTTCTCAAGATTAGAAAGCACTCCTAACTCTGCACCCAAATAATTTGAAATATATTTTTCACGAAACACATTTAATTCATTTATAGAAATATAACCTTCTCTTGTAAATGATGGATAATCTGCAATAATTAATGCCAAAATAGGACTTTGAATAGACATTCCTGAGACTTTTTCACTTTCTGGATAAGACACATTAGAAAGAGCACTTTTAAACATTCCGTTTGTTTTCATTTTGATTCGTTTATACAAGCTAATTTACTCTTTTAAATTATTCCATACTAGACACTTCCAAGCAGATTAATTATTTTTAATAATTGCAAACAGAATGTTAATGCTTAAATTTCTTTAACCAATTACTGACCCTATTTACAAAAAACACCTTACTTTTAGCATTTCAAACTAACAATTCAATTTAACAATTGTGACAAAAAATATGATTATTCAGAACATAAATGCCTTAAAGAGCCACTCTTCTATTAACTACGGAATCAAAACCAAAACAGAAGATTTTACAGAAAAGCTTTTTTACACTTTATTCGATTCAAATGCTCCATTAGACAAAAGCATCAATGAACTTGAAAAGTATTTTAAAGAAATAGCTGTAATCGCCTGCAAAAAGCCAGAAAAATCATGTGAATTAATTTGGGAGCAATTTCTAGAAAAATTGCCTATTGTTTTAGAAAAATTAATTCAAGATGCAACCTATATTTTAGAGAATGACCCAGCATCAAATAGCCTTGAAGAAGTATACCTAGCTTATCCCGGCTTTTACGCTATCGCTATATACCGATTAAGCCACGAATTATACAAATTGGACCTATTGCTCTTTTCAAGATTAATGAGCGAATATGCACATCGTATTACAGGAACCGATATTCACGCAGGCGCAACTATTGCTTCTCCATTTTTTATAGATCACGCAACAGGTATTGTAATTGGAGAAACGACTGTTATAAAAAAACATGTAAAAATATATCAAGGAGTAACATTAGGAGCTTTAAGCATTACCAAAGAAATGAAAAACGCAAAAAGACATCCTACTGTTGAAGAAAATGTTTGCATCTATGCCAATGCAACAATTTTAGGAGGCGAAACTATTATTGGCAAAGACAGTATTATCGGAGGGAATGCATGGATTACCAAATCAATTCCAGAAAAATCAATTGTTACCAATACTACCACAACCGAAGTTAAAGTAAAAGAAAAAAAATAACATGAACACTCATACATTAGTAAACCTGATAGGAAACACTCCTTTGATGGAAACAGTGAATTTAGTAAAAAATAAAAACGTAAAACTTTTATTAAAACTTGAAGGAAACAATCCGGGCGGTAGCGTAAAAGACAGAGCAGCATATAATATGATTTTTTCGGCTCTAGAGAGAGGCGACATCAAAAAAGGCGACAAACTTATCGAACCTACAAGTGGTAATACAGGAATAGCCTTAGCAATGATTGCACAGTTAATGGGCATCAATATCGAATTGATACTTCCAGAAGATTCAACAAAAGAACGTGTACAAACTATGCGTGCCTATGGAGCTACAGTTATTTTAACACCTGCTAGTGAAGGAATTATTGGCTCAAGAGATTATGCAGAAAGAAAAGTTGCCGAAGGCGGCTATATTATGCTTAATCAATTTGCAAACGAAGACAATTGGAAAGCACACTACAAAACTACAGGCCCAGAGATATGGAATGATACTGATGGAAAAATAACTCATTTTGTTTCGGCAATGGGGACTACTGGAACTATTATTGGCACATCGACTTATCTTAAAGAAAAAAACAGCACTATTCAAATAATAGGAGCACAACCTAGTGATGGTTCACAAATTCCTGGAATCAGAAAATGGCCTAAAGAATATTTACCAAAAATATTTGATGCAAAAAAAGTAGATACTATTATTGATATAAGTGAACAAGAAGCACGCGAAATGACCAAACGATTAGCCTTAGAAGAAGGTGTTTTTGCTGGAATGAGTAGTGGTGGTTCTGTCGCTGTTGCCTTAAAAATTGCAAATCAACTTGAATCTGGCGTAATTGTTGCGATAATTTGTGACCGAGGAGACCGTTATTTATCTTCTGATTTATTTGATTAAAAAAAATGCAAAGATTTTAAAAACGTAGCGTTTTAGAATCTTTGCATTTTTAAATTTTATCTTTACTTCGTCTTAATCAAAAACTATTAAAAAGAGGTTGCATTAAAAATTGCCTCTTTTTCAAAAACAATAGTAAAAATTGCTCCTCTGTTTATACCTAGACTTATTGCGTTTAATTTTCCTCCGTTTTTATTAATTATCTTTTTACACAAATACAATCCAATTCCTGTCGAGGTTTCGTTCGCAGTTCCAAGTTTACCCATTGTAGTGAATTTTTTGAACATTTCTTCAATTTGGGATTGATCAAATCCAATTCCATTATCTAAGACAGTAAAAACTATTTTCTTATCATCTTTAAAAATACGTAGCGAAATTTCACTACCAGAATATGAAAATTTAATTGCGTTACTAATTAAATTGACCAGAACCTGAATTAACAACTCTACATCAATTCTAAGCACAGCTTCCTCAATACTTATATCAGAAACCAATTTAATATTTTTACGTGCTAAAAGCTGAGCTACTTGCTCCATAACAGCAGGAAGTATTGGAGCTATTAAAATTGTTTTAGCTATTGAACTCGATTTAGCAATTTCATCTTGCTGTTTTAATAACTTAATAAAATTCTCTATATAACGAAACTGCAAATCTGTTGATTCACAAATTAATTCTGCCATGTTCTTAACTGAATCCGATGGATTTTCTTCTATAATTAACTTAGCTAATCCTTGTGGGTTGCCAGCAAAATTTCTTAAATCATGAGAAATCATATAAATCAAATCTTGTTTTTCGTTGATAAAACTCTCAGACTCTTCGATGGAATCTTGAATATTACGCATTAACAACCCCGCTTCATCTTCATATTGAGAAGGCAACACAGGCACTTTACGACTTATTCTATATTCATTTAAAGCTTTAGACGCTACTACGATTGGTCTTATTAATTGATTAATGATTAATAAAGTAAAACCTGTAGCAAATAAAGTCATGATTAAAGAAAAAATCAAAATAGAATCAGCCGAAATAGTTTTATTACCATAAAGCACAAAAAACAATATTCCGATTAACGGTATATGAATACCTATAAAAGCAATGAAAAGAAATTTAAACGCATAGCTTTTCTTCAAAAAACTAACCTTTGACAACACATGATACAACTTCATAAAAATAACATAAGTTCCTGATTAAGCCGTAGAATTTGGGATTCTAGATTAAAACAAAGTTAACTTTTAAACACAAAAGAAATGTTAAATAAAAGAATTTGATAAAATATTTTCAATTTTAAATTTTTAAAAGTTTACAAACACTTATTTTTGCGCTATGGGAAGAAAAAATACAGACAAAGTTGTCTTTCATCAAATACAAGTCCTTGATGCTGGAGCAAAAGGCGTATCGGTAGCAAAAGCTCCCGACGGAAAAGTAATATTTATCCCGAACGTAGTTCCGGGAGATGTGGTAGACGTGCAAACTTTCAAGAAACGCAAAGCGTATTATGAAGGAAAAGCAGTTAAATTTCATGAATTATCAGAACATCGTATAGAACCAATTTGTGATCACTTTGGTGTTTGTGGAGGATGTAAATGGCAAAACATGAAATACAGCCAACAGTTGTATTACAAACAAAACGAAGTTAAAAACCATTTACAACGAATTGGTAAAATTGAACTTCCTGAATTTGAAGCTATTTTAGGTTCAGAAAAACAGTTTTTTTACAGAAACAAAATGGAATTTTCATTTTCAAACAGCCGTTGGTTAACTGAAAAAGAAATAGAAAGCACTGAAGACTTAGGAAATCGTAATGCATTAGGTTTTCACATTCCAAAAATGTGGGATAAAATTCTTGACATCACTAAATGTCATTTACAAGAAGACCCATCAAATGCAATTAGAAATGAAATCAGAGCTTTTGCTAACGAACATAACTTAGCCTTTTTTAATCCAAGAGAACATTCTGGTTTATTAAGAACGTTTATGATTCGTACTGCTTCTACTGGTGAAATCATGGTATTAATCCAATTCTTTGAAGAGGATAAAGCCAACCGTGAATTACTTTTGGACCATCTTTATGGAAAATTCCCACAAATAACATCACTACAATATGTTGTAAACGGAAAAGCAAACGACACAATCTACGATCAAGATGTAAAACTTTATAAAGGTAGAGATTACATTCTGGAAGAAATGGAAGGTTTAAAATTTAGTATAAATGCAAAATCTTTTTACCAAACCAATTCTGACCAAGCGTATGAGTTATACAAAATAACAAGAGATTTTGCAGGTCTTTCTGGTCATGAAACAGTTTATGATCTTTATACTGGAACTGGAACAATTGCACAATTTGTTTCTAAAAAAGCAAAAAAAGTAATTGGTGTTGAAAGTGTTCCTGAAGCAATTCTTGATGCTAAGGCAAATGCTGAACGCAATAACATTACCAATTGTGAGTTCTTTGTTGGAGACATGAAAGTTGTATTCAACGAAAGCTTCATTGCTACTCATGGTAAACCAGATGTTATTATTACCGATCCACCTCGCGATGGAATGCATAAAGACGTAATTGAACAAATTATGAAAATTGCGCCTCAAAAAGTAGTTTATGTAAGTTGTAACTCAGCTACACAAGCTCGTGATCTAGCTTTAATGGATGAAAAATACAAAGTAACTCGTGTACGTCCTGTAGATATGTTCCCGCAGACACATCACGTAGAAAATGTTGTACTTTTGGAACTACGCTAGTTTTATTGAATAAAAAAGTGTGAAGCATAAATCACAAACAATAAATGAAAAAAATTCTTTTTATAATAATCGTAATAGCCTTCACTTTTTCAGGATGTGAAAAGGATGATATTTGTGATGGCAATACTCCAACAACACCTAGATTGGTAATTTCGTTTTTTGATCGCACTAATTCGACACCTAAAAACGTAACAAAACTAAAGGTAATTGGAAAAGGAATGACTCAAGGCATTGTCTTTAACGAGAATGCTCTTGTTGAGTCGGATAAATATCTTACTGATGGGAACACCATTTCTATTCCGCTTAAAACAAATGAAGATACTACCACTTTTCGTTTTATATTGAACGCTAATAATACGAATCTAGATTTTGTAAACGAGGATGTAATACAATTTAATTATACACGTCAGAATATTTTTGTTTCAAGAGCATGTGGTTATAAGACCATATTTACTTTAAATAGAAATAATCCACTTATCCTAACCGATTCTGATAATCCAGAAGGCCTTTGGATGCAAGGTGTTTATGTAGAAGAACCTAACATTGAATTTGAAAATGAAACACACATCAAAATATATTTTTAGTTTTTGCCTAATGTTGTCTTTGTTTACGATTCAAGCTCAAGAAACAACTACAAAGAAAACTGCAATAACCAATAAAACAGAGGCTAAAGCTGAGAAACCAGCTCCAAAAAAAGTTACCACAGAAGTAAAACAAGATAGCGTGCCTATAAAAACAGATCGTTATGGTGTTCGTTTTGGTGTTGATTTATATAAACTAACCCGTGGACTCTATGATTCTGATTATAAAGGAGTCGAGTTTACAGGAGATTATAGATTATCAAAAAAATACTATCTAGCGGCCGAAATTGGAACAGAAAATAAAACTACAGATGACGATAGACTAAACTCAACAACAAAAGGAAGCTATCTAAAAGTAGGATTTGATTACAATATGTATGAAAACTGGCTTGATATGGAAAACATCATATCTGTTGGTCTTCGCTATGGTTTTAGCACCTTTAGCCAAGAGCTAAATAATTATAAAATATATAATACAGATCAGTACTGGGGAGTACTTCCTCCTACCGTTTCTGGTGAAAAATTTAGCGGCTTATCAGCTAGCTGGCTAGAAGTAAATGCAGGAGTAAAAGCCAAGGTTTTTAACAATATATTCGTTGGCTTTAGTGTACAGTTAAAAACGTTAGTTTCAAATAAAAAACCTAACAACTTCGACAATCTTTATATTCCAGGATTCAACCGAACGTATAATGGTAATTTCGGAATTGGTTTTAACTATACCGTTTCTTATTTCATTCCTATTTACAAGAAGAAAGTTGTAATTCCAGGAACAGAAACGAAAAAATAATATAATCTTACAATTTGGTTATTTACAACAATAACCAAATTGTAAAATATAAGTTAGGACTACCCTATTTCTCTAATTCCTTTCATGAAAATCCATTTCATAAAAAGTTTCTCTCCATCCTTTGTTTTAGCGGCTTGAAATTTCGGAGACAAAAGCGTTCCCACAACAAATGCAGTCATCGGAATCCAAAAACCTGTTAAGTCTGTGTACTTCTCTACCAAAAATCGCGCTAATATAAATAGTATTGCAAAACAGCCTAGCTGATACAAAAATGCTCTTACTTGTAATCTTGTCATTTTTCTTTTTTTAAGGTTCAAAGTTACAGAGAACCAAAGGAACAAAGTTGTGTATAGATAATCAAAATTTTAGCTTTAAAACTAAACCTCTGTTACTTTGAACCTTTGCCTCTTTGTAACTTTATTCACTAACTTGAAACTTAGTTCTCTTACTTCCTTCGTACATTTCGTACTTCACTAATCTCGCTTCTAAACTTGCGTTAAAAAGTTTAATTTTTCTAGACGGTTTAAGTCCAACAAATTTTAAGGCTTCAAGATTAGCAGTAATAAACCAAGCATTCGTTGCAGGGTAATTTTTCTTTAATGTATCACCAATGTTTTTGTAAAACTCTTCCATATGAATATCCAAACGTTCATCATACGGCGGATTAAATACCATGTGCAAAGTCCCTTGAGTCGTTTTCTCAGTATCAAAAAAGTTTTTCTCTTCGATAGTGATGTAATCTTCTAAATTGGCATTTCTAATATTGTCTTTAGCTTTACTTACAGCACTTGGTGCTTTATCAAATCCTTTAATAGTATAATGAAACTCTTTTGTTTTTTTCATCAAACTGCTTACAATTTGATCAAACAAATCATTATCCCAATCATTCCATTTTTCAAAAGCGAACTCTTTTCTGTTAATATTAGCTGGAATATTACAAGCAATCATAGCCGCTTCGGCTAGGAAAGTACCAGAACCACACATAGGATCTAGAAAATGACCTTGACCTTCCCATCCAGATAATAACAACACCCCTGCTGCCAATACTTCATTTATAGGAGCAATATTTGTAGCTGTTCTATACCCACGTTGATGCAATGAATTACCAGAAGTATCCAATGCAACCGAAACTTGGTCTTTATCAATATGTATATTTATTCTTAAGTCTGGATGCGCTTTATCAATACTCGGACGTTGTCCTGTACGTTCTCTAAACTGATCCACAATAGCATCTTTACATTTTTGAGAAACAAACTCAGAGTGATTAAAATATTCTGAATGCACAGTTGCATCAATCACAAAAGTCTGATTAGCATTTATAAGCTTAGACCAGTTTACACCCGAAATACCTTTATACAAACCTTGTTCATTATTGGCTCTAAAAAAGTAAATTGGCTTAAGCACTTTCAATGCAGTACGCAACGATAAGTTGGCTTTGTACATAAACCCTTTATCTCCCTTAAAACTTACCATTCTTACCCCTTGCTCAACATCTTGTGCACCTAGCAATTGTAATTCTTTTGCTAAAATTTCTTCAAAGCCAAAAAAGGTTTTGGCTACCATTTTAAAATTATTTTCCATCTTTATATTTAAATTAAAACAGACTTATTTAAACAAAAATCAATCTGTAATAAAAAATTTTGAATCTACTACAGCGACATTATATGTGTATCGCTTGCGAAATAGTTATTTTTCAGCAAAAATACACTAAATTTGCGGGACTTGAATTAATTGAAAAAGAATAAATGTCTGAAGCACATCACCCATCTACAACAAACCACAATCAATCAACCGAAAACTGGTTCACTTCTTGGTTTGATACACCATACTATCATATATTATACAAGGACAGAAACTATAGAGAAGCGCAAATCTTCATGGATAACCTTACGCACTATCTTAATCTTCCTGAAAAAGCCAAAGTACTTGATTTAGCATGCGGAAAAGGGCGTCATTCTATTTATTTAAACCAATTAGGATTCAATGTCCTTGGAGCAGATTTATCAGAAAACAGCATTGCTGAGGCTAGTAAAAACAGTAACGAAACCTTGCATTTCAAAGTGCACGACATGCGTGAGCCTTTTGAAGAAAAATTCGATGCAATTTTTAACCTATTCACCAGCTTTGGTTATTTTGAAAGTGATGAAGATAATCTTACCACTCTAAAAGCGATAAAAGCCAGTTTAAGTGAATATGGTTTTGCAGTAATCGATTTTATGAATGTAACACAAGTAATAGAAACACTAGTACCTGAAGAAATAAAAACTGTCGATGGTATCGATTTTCACATTAAGAGATATGTAGAAGACGGACATATTCTTAAAGAAATAGATTTTGAAGACCAAGGCAAAAAATTTCATTTTACCGAAAAAGTAAAAGCATTAACTTTAAAAGATTTTGAAGATTTAATGGAACAAGCTGGTATATTTCTATTAGACACATTTGGTGATTATAAATTAAAAAAGTTTCACAAAACCGATAGCGAACGATTAATCATGATTTTTAAGTAATTGAAATATCCTTTATTAACTTGATAAATAATAAAAGGACGAAACTAAAAAACGATTAAACTAAATGAATTATCTATTACCCTTACTTTCTGTATTATTAGGATATATTGTTGCATTGGTACTAAAACCAAAAGACAAAACCAATCTTAAACTATTATTAGCTTTTAGCGGATCCTTTCTGCTATCGCTTACAGTGATGCATTTACTTCCAGAAGTATACGAATCACACAACCATAATATTGGATTATTTATAATGCTTGGGATTTTATTCCAAATTATACTTGAATTTTTCTCTAAGGGAGCAGAACACGGACATGTACATGGTCACGCCAAAATGTCTCAAATTCCATGGTTACTCTTCATTAGTTTATGCATACACGCATTTCTAGAAGGATTCCCTGTGAGTCACCACCACGATATCGCTATTGGTATTGCCATTCATCACTTACCAATTGCAATTATCCTGACCACTTTTTTCATTAATGCACATCTTAACAAAAAAGCCATTTTTGCATTTATGATAACATTTGCAATCATGACACCACTAGGAACAATAGCATCCGAATATTTACCGTTTTTAAATGATTATTTCACCGAAATTACTGCTGTTGTAATCGGAATATTATTCCATATTTCATCAACAATAATTTTTGAAAGTAGCGAAGGACATAAATTTAATATTGCCAAAATTTCGATGATTGTTTTCGGAATTGCATTGGCCTATTTTATATAAACTGGGCCTGTCCCTTTGGGTTGGAAGCTCCAGATAGTTATCGAGACGGCTATATCTTTTTTTCGTTCCTCACTAAAAAGGATACCGCCTCAATCCCTCACGCAACTTAAAAATAAAAAAATCATTTTTAAACAATAAACACACTATTTCATTTTTTCTATTTTTTTTTAACTAATTCACTCTATTTCACATGAATTATTCAATACTTAGTAGGGAAAACTTTGTAACTTTGGTACTTTGTAACTTAGAAACACAAAAAACAAAATGACATTTACAAGAATAACAGAGCAGTCTTCTAAATATGAACATCTAGAAAAAATGTCTGTACATGACTTACTGACTAACATCAATCAGGAAGACAAAACAGTTCCGTTTGCAGTAGAAAAAGCAATTCCACAAATAGAAGCTTTAGTAGCTCAAATCGTAACCAAACTAAAACTTGGCGGACGATTATTTTATATAGGAGCAGGAACATCTGGTCGTTTAGCGATTGTAGATGCTTCAGAATGCCCTCCAACTTTTGGCGTTCCATTCGATTTAGTAAACGGAATCATAGCTGGGGGAGACAAAGCCATCCGTCAAGCGGTAGAAAATGCCGAAGACGATGCAAAACAAGCATGGATCGACTTACAAGCACATACTATTTCAGAAAACGATGTCGTTATTGGTATCGCAGCTTCTGGAACAACACCATATGTAATTGGAGGATTGGAACGTTGCAATGAAAATAACATTATCACAGGATGCATAACATGCAATGCCGAAAGTCCACTTTCGCAAACAGCACAATTTCCAATAGAAGTAGTTGTTGGTCCTGAATTCATTACAGGAAGCTCAAGAATGAAAGCTGGAACTGCACAAAAATTGGTTCTTAATATGATTTCGACTGCCGCTATGATTCAACTCGGAAAAGTAAAAGGCAACAAAATGGTCGATATGCAATTAAGCAACAGTAAGTTAGTTGACCGCGGTGTAAAAATGATTATGGGCGAAATTCCTGTTTCATACGAGCAAGCATCAGAGCTATTGCATACTTACGGAAGTGTACGAAAAGCAATAGACAATTATAAAATATAAAGGGTGACATGATTTATGTAAAACATGAAACTAAAAATTAAAAAAAAACATGGGAACAAACAAAGAATTACTAGGAAAAGGAGTTAGATACTTAATGGGTTCTTTGCCCCTATTATTTATTGGCCCTTCGGTAATATACAATGCGTTTATGAATCAACAAAACGTATGGCATTACTTAGTACTTGCTATTGGTATAATTGCTTGTATAGCCGGAATGTTTTTGATCTTTTATGGTCTGAAAACAATTATGAAAGGTTTGTTTAATGACTAATTTTTTTAATTCAAATAAAATTCAATAACTACAATGGATAGCTTAATTCATATTCAAAAAACATTCGATAAGGTTATCTACATAGATAAAAAAATAAACAATCGCGAGTTTGAAGATTGTGTATTTAAAAATTGCGATTTCTCTAATAGCAATTTTGCCTACAATACTTTTTTAGATTGTGAATTTATCGATTGTAATTTATCAATGACCAGTTTAAAAGGGACAAGCTTAAAAAATGTAACTTTTAAGAACTGCAAACTCCTAGGAATTGCTTTTAACGAATGTGAAGATTTTCTATTTCAAGTATATTTTGAAGAATCTTCGTTGGATTATGCTTCGTTTTCTAATAAAAAAATGCCAAAAACTAAATTTGTAAACTGTTCGATGAAAGAAACTACTTTTATTGGTACCAATTTAACAAGTTCGGTTTTTGATAATTGTAATTTAGAAGGAGCCATTTTTAACGAAACACAATTAGCAGGCGTAAATTTTAAAACTGCTTATAATTTTAAAATAGATCCAGAGTTTAATCCCATGAAAAAAGCACAATTCTCAACCGAAGGTGTTTTGGGACTTTTAGATAAGTATGACATTAAAATTGTATAATCATGACTGCATCCGAATCGTATTTAGAGAGTATTAAAAAACAGTTTTTATATTATAAAACCCTAGGCGAAAAAGCAATCGATCAACTTGAACCCGAACAACTTTTTGTTTCTATAAACGAGGATACAAATAGCATTGCCATTATTGTAAAACACATATCAGGCAATATGCTTTCGCGTTGGACCGATTTCCTTACAACCGATGGCGAAAAACAATGGCGCAATCGAGATGACGAATTTGAGAATGACTTCCAATCCAAAGAAGAAGTAATGACTGCTTGGGAAAAGGGTTGGAAATGCCTTTTTGATACCTTAAACAGCTTAAAACCCGATCAGCTGTCAGATATTATATATATCAGAAACGAAGGTCATACGGTTATCGAAGCCATCAACAGACAATTGGCACATTATCCTTATCATGTGGGGCAAATTGTATTTTATGCCAAACAATTAAAAAATACTAGCTGGCAAAGTCTATCAATTCCAAGAAAAGAATCTAATAGTTATAATGCTATTAAATTTGCACAAGAAAAAGAAATTAAGAACTTTACAGATGAAGAGCTTAATAAATTAAAATAAAATATGCTATTCCTTTGTGTCTGTTCTGAGTAGCCCTGATTGAAACGGAAATCCTTTTTATTTTTTTCTTTAAAAAATAAAAAGATTATAGTGTAAAGCAGGAAAAAGCTCCTAAAAAATTACATAAATCATTTACCATGAAAAAATTACTATTACTTCCTTTATTACTTATTGTTGCCTCTTGTTACAATACCGAACACAATTGCAAAGATTTTAAAACAGGAAAATTCAAATTTGAATTCGACGTTGATGGAGTTAAAAAAACAACCATTTTTGAGCGAAGAGATGATATTGAAATAGAAACTTTTGAAGGTAAAACGGATACTGCAACAATACGTTGGGTAAGCGATTGCGAATATGTTCTACAAAAGAAACACCCAAAAAACAAAGCCGAGGAAAAAGCTATCGGTATGAAAATTTTAAGCACTACCAAAGATTCGTACACTTTTGAGTTCGGAATGGTAGGTTCAAATCAAAAACAACGTGGGACCGTTGTTCGAATAGATTAATTTGATCCCTAATTTCACCCCTCACAATTAACACCTTTTTTTAAATGGAAGTATTTTTAAATCCCGATGCATGGGTTGCTTTATTAACATTGACTTTTCTTGAAATTATTTTAGGAATCGACAATATCATTTTTATATCAATAGTAACTGGAAAGCTTCCTGTTGAGGAACGCAAAAAAGCAACTCGAATTGGTTTATTTTTAGCCATGTTCATGCGTATTGCTCTATTAATGGGTATCTCGTACTTAATTGCTATGAAAGCAACTGTTTTCAGTATCAAATGGGGTTGGTTAAATGCCGATTTTACTGGACAAGCTTTGATATTATTAGGAGGAGGATTATTCTTGATTTATAAAAGTACTAAAGAAATTAGTGAAAAAGTAGATCATAAAGGTGAAGAAGAACAAACACTAAAAAGTGTTGCAAAAAAGTCTTTTTCGAATGTAATTGTGCAAATTTTACTAATTGATTTAATCTTTTCTGTAGATTCTATTTTGACAGCTGTTGGGATGACAAATGGTGTTACAGGCGCTTTAACTATTATGATTACTGCTGTGATTATTTCGGTAATGGTAATGATGTTATTTGCTGTTCCTGTTGGAAACTTTGTAAATGCAAACCCATCAATACAAGTTCTAGGACTAGCGTTTTTAATCTTAATTGGTTTTATGCTAATCACCGAAAGTATGCACTTATCTAATGCATCTCTTGTTGGAGAACACATAGGCGCAGTTCCTAAAGGATACTTGTATTTTGCCATTTCGTTCTCATTGGCTGTAGAGTTTATTAATATGAAAATGAGAAAACGTTCAAAACAATAACATCGAATATTTATAACGAAAAAGCGCTAAGGGTAACCTCAGCGCTTTTTTTTGCCTCAAATCTACATTAGATACAACTAATTTTCTGAACCTTTTAAAACCGTTAATTTTAACATTAAGATTACCATAGTAATTACAATAAGAACCATTCCAAAAACCTTAGCAGAATTAGTCTTATTAGGGATTTTCATTCCATAAAAATAAATAATCAATATAATGAGGAGAACAATAACATTAAAAATCAAATAATACAGATCTCCTAATCCGTTTCCGAAACTCAAATAACCGTTTAAACAACCATAAATCATTAATACACTTAAAACTAAATACCAATAGAATAGAATATTAAATCCCTTTTTTACGTTTATCATTTTATCTAAATAAGTTTAGTTACTCCATTTTTTTTATAACTACTAAATTATAGCAAAAAGAGACTATCTCACACTTGTGAAATAGTCTCTTTTCTATTTTGTTAAGTCTTCTTGTTTATTAGACAACTTCTTTCCTAATGTAAATTATTCTAAAACCAATCCGATTTGTCCATCGTCTTCAAGTTCTGTCCCAACCGAATCCTCTTCGGATAACTCTGGTTTTTCTGGAACTACCTCTATAGGTTCTTCAAACGGCAATGGATCTAGCAAGTTAACTTGTTTCAATTTATCCGCTGTTAATTGATTTCCTAATGCTTTAAATCCTTTCACAGCAATAAAATCTTCCACATCTATATGTAAATCCTCTTTTTGAACTCCTTTTACTTTAGTGAATATTAATTGTGCTACTGGACGATAATCTGTAGAAACAATTTCTAATTGAGAATTCGGGTGATCTGTAATAAAGCTTTCTTCTTTATTTTCAGCTTCTACCAGAAAACGTTTCAAAAAGTAACGCTCTTTTTCCCCATCAAAATAAATTGCAGATATTGGCTTTTTAGGTTTCCATTTTTCCAGAACGATCATGTCTTCATCAAAATGAGTTGATAATTCAGGAACAATCACCTTCAATTTACCTGTTTGACTAATGATTAATATTTTATCACTTGGCTTAAACTCTCCTAATAACTCACCACGAGCATCAACATTTAAGCGTTTTACAGTATCATCGTACCAAACTTTTCTTGGCAATAATGTCGAAATCCCTTTTTCTTTAAGTTCGATTTTCTTAATCGGATATTTCGTTACCAAGTTTCCTTTAGATCCACGTCCTTTTATAGCCAAAGCTGCAAAATCTATATCGAATTTTAGTTTCTTTATACTTCCTACCTGACGCAACAAAATAGTAATTACCTCCGCTTCTCCGTTAGGATTATGCGAAAAATAAACTACTTGCGAACCTGCTGTTTCGTTAGTTAAATCATACGCTTTATCACGTGTTACTCCAGAAACATTGAAACGTTTTATATACGAAGGTCCTGATTTTCCGTCACGATACATCATATTATAAATTGTACGCTTATCGCTTTTATCAAAAATAGCAACATGAATAATATCTTTACCAACAAAAGTCTTGGCATCAACTTTTGTAATCATCATTTTACCATCACGTAAAAACACAATTACATCATCAATATCTGAACAGTCAGTTAAATATTCATCCTTTTTTAAGCTTGTTCCAATAAAACCTTCCTCTCTGTTTACATACAACTTAGTATTTCTTAAAACTACTTTGGTAGCCTCAATATCATCAAAAATACGCAACTCAGTTTGGCGTTCGCGACCTTTACCGTACTTTTCTTTTAGTTTGGTAAAATAGGCAATTGCAAAATCTATTAAATTAGCCAAGTTGTATTCTACTTCCTTCATTTCATCTTCTAACCTAGCGATAAGATCATCGGCTTTGTCTGAATCGAAACGAGTAATACGAATCATCGGAATCTGAGTTAATCGTTGTAAATCATCATCGTTAATTTCTCTAACGAATGATTTTTTGAACGGCTCAAATCGATCATACATATATTTATATAATCCTTCTTTGTCTCCGTATAATTTGAATTCAATATACATTTCTTCACGAATGAAGATTTTCTCTAAAGTAGAAAAATGCCATTTGTTTTTTAATTCTTCTAATTGGATTTCCAATTCTTGACGAAGTAAATCGACTGTTCTATTTGTTGAAATTTTCAACATAGCAGACACTCCAATAAACAACGGCTTATTATCCTCAATAACACAACCTAAAGGCGCTACCGAAGTTTCGCAGGCAGTAAAAGCAAATAATGCATCGATTGTTTTATCTGGTGAAACTCCAGGAAAAAGATGTATTAAAATCTCAACATCGGCCGCTGTATTGTCTTCAATCTTTTTAATTTTGATTTTGCCTTTATCATTGGCTTTCAAAATACTATCAATTAAAGTAGTCGTATTGGTCGAAAATGGGATTTGTGTAATTACAAGTGTATTCTTATCCAACTGACTAATTTTGGCACGCACACGAACTCTTCCGCCACGCATTCCATCATTGTAGTTAGATATATCTGCAATACCCTGAGTCATAAAATCAGGATATAATGTAAACGGTTTTCCTTTAAGAATCTTTACCGAAGCATCAATTAATTCATTAAAGTTATGTGGCAATACTTTTGTAGAAAGTCCTACCGCAATACCTTCGGCTCCTTGCGCCAAAAGCAATGGGAATTTTACTGGAAGATTGTTTGGTTCTGCACGACGTCCGTCATAAGAAACACCCCAATCAGTAATTTTTGGAGAATATAATACTTCCAAAGCAAATTTAGACAAACGTGCTTCGATATAACGCGAAGCTGCAGCACCATCTCCTGTTAAGATGTTACCCCAGTTACCTTGACAATCTATTAATAAATCTTTTTGTCCAATTTGTACCATTGCATCACCAATACTCGCATCTCCGTGTGGGTGATACTGCATGGTGTGCCCTACTACGTTGGCAACTTTATTATAACGACCATCATCCAACTCTTTAAGAGAGTGCATAATACGTCGTTGTACAGGTTTAAATCCATCTTCGATAGCAGGAACAGCACGTTCTAGAATTACGTACGAAGCATAATCCAAGAACCAGTCTTTGTACATACCGGTAACTTTGGTAATAGTATCACCGCTGTCTTCGTTATTTTCGTAAAAATGCTGCCCCTCAAAGTGTTTAGCATCTACTTTAATAATTTCCTCAGAGTCCTCCTCTTCTTGATTTTCATCAATAGAGTTATTCTCCTCGTAATTATTTTCTTCGTTATCTGGAATTATGTTATCGTCTTCTTCGTCTTTCATATTGTAAAATCAATTTTTGATTTTGTTTTGATCATAAAAATTCACTTTTAAAAAGGAAGCAAGGGGTCATTATAAGAAATCCCTAAACTCTGTACAAATAACCTTTCCGCTCCAACTATTAATTTTTTTCTAATTTTAAGAACTTCTTCGATATTGCCTTTTTCATATTCTTCACGCATATCCTCATTAATGAAATATTCACTAAATTTTCCATTATTTTCTTTTAAAAGCATAAATGAAAGATCCTTTAATGATTTTGGGAAATTTTCCGTAGAATTATATTTTTCTATTACAAAAACTGTGTTTTCAGACAAAACATAATCTTTAAAAAGTTTATACGTTTTAACACTTGATATATTATCAGCTACTAAAGTTTCTCCTTTCAAAAAAATATTTCCATTAATAGAATAACTAATCATAAATAAAGCAAGTGATTTCTTCCTTACACTTCCCATATCAATTTTGTCAGGAAATTCTAAAGACTCAAATTTTTCTTGATTATCGTAAAAAACTGGATTTGAATTAACATATATAAAATCTTGAAATTTATTATATGCAAGTCTTTGTTTACTTAAATTATATATTGTAAAATAATTAGAATATGAAGTTATCCAAAACCATCTTTTTAATTCTTCAAGTTGCTTATTATTTGGATTATCAACCTTACTAAAAAAATCATTTATAAAAATAAATTGATTATTATATGGAATATATCTTGAATCTAATACATTTAAATTTTCAAAGAAAAACTTAGAAGTTTTTTCAATTGCAATAAAGGTATCTTTTGCAATTGGTATAAAATCTTCTCTTTTGACAAGTTCTTCGAGTTTTTTATTACTATTTTTAGAAACTTGGTCAAAATATACACCTCCAAAAGAATTTGTAATACATTGTAAAATAACTTCTCTTTTTATATTCTGGAAATTATATTTTGATAAATCATCGTCTAATAATAAATCAATTTCTGTAGCAAAATGATAATTTCTATCTTGACCATATGCTAATGCTGAAATAACCCAATCTTTTGTTATTGGAGCACCTGTAGAATTTAATCTTTGAAATATATCAACTGCTTCAGTTATAGACCCCCCATAGGCATTAATATTTGGCAATTCATAACTTTGAAAAATTAAACTAATCTCTTCATATTTTTCAATATATTCTTCAATAGTTTCCTGTTCCTCTTTAAATAAGCTTTTTTGAAAATTAAAAAACTCTTTACCATCAACTAATTTATAAATAGGAATCTGATAATTTTTCAATCCTTCAAAATCCTTTAAACGATTCATCTCAAACAATTCGTCTCTAAGATTATATACGATATTAAACTCTTTAAACCATTCTTTTTCATCTCTAACAATTCCTTTTAATTTCGCTTTTTGAGGATGCAACAAACATCCAATTAAAGTTGACAATCTTTGAAAGCCGTCTAATACATAAAACGAATTAGTATTTCTTTTTGGAATATAATAAGCTCCCAATTTGTCACCACCAAATTTTTGATAATCCTCTTCGCTTTCAAAATTAGGTTGCCATAACAAAACTGATCCTATTGGATAACCTCTTTTAATACTATCAAATAAATCTAACTTTTTTTCATTATTCCATACAAATTTCCTTTGAAATGCTGGGACTTGTAGGTTCCCTTTTTCAAAATTTGAAATATAACTAGATATCTTATCCTTATCCGGCCTTATATTTATTTGTTCACTCATAATAAATCATTAATCTTTTGAAAAATTTGTCCTAATTCATTTTTACCATCCCTATTATTTAAAGAGGCTTTATTAACTATTTGTTTACTAAATAATTTAGGAAATTCATTTTTAAACTCCCCATTAGAAGTAAAACCCTTAAAATCAAACCCTTTATCTAATCTAAGGAAATTAATATCATTAATACTCATATTGAAAAAACTTAAAATATCTTGATCCAAATTCTTCCTATTTCCATCATTATGAAATTTATTTTTTTTAGGAGGAAACCCGTCTGGAATGTTCACAAAATCTTTTTGATCCTCATCTAAATTAAGATAAGCATCAATCCAATGCTGTATCTCTAAATTTCCTCTAAATTGATTTCTGATATCTCTAAAAACTTCATCTGGCAAGTAATTTTCCATCATTCTTTTTTCAAGAATATGAATTTGGTCATCTGAAACTCCTAAAGCATTTAAACTCTTTAACAATGCAATATGCTTCAATGGCTGAGCAAAATATTCTTTATCACTATCAATAATGATTAAACCTCTAAAATAATCTGAAAGAGGTCTTTGATTCTTTAAAGATAAATTTTGAAATTGTTTCAAAAACATTTCCATAAAATTTGATATATTAGAACATCCTCCAGCATTCTCAAATTTTAGCCAATTATTATTAAAATGACTTTTTACTTTATTCGTACCATTCTCTTTTCCAAAATGCTCAATGATAGAAATTATAAATGCACTATCATTTTTATTATTCTCCAAAATTATAGAAACAGGTTGACTAAAAAACTGTATTGCTTCTTCAATATTAAAACAGTTTTTTGATTTTTTATAAGTTATTTTATAATCTCTTAACTTGTTACTTGAGTTTGAGTTTATGAAATAATCAAATTCAGTATCTAAAAATTGCTTTAAAGACTTTTCAATCTTTGATAATATATCAAAATTTTCAAAACTTTGAACTTTTTGAGTATCAACAAATATATTATATCTTGCTGTTCCATTATTTACAGACCACGATAATATTTGGAATAAAAAATTTAAACTCTTAAATTCTGCTTTCTTAAATATATCACTCTCTATCTCTACCCACATTCTTCAGATCATTAATTTGTGCATTATAAATTGCTCTTGTTTCTATAGTAGTTTCAGCAAATATACCATCAGGCCATCTGTCTACTCCTCCTCCGGAATCTATATTTATTACCTCTAAACTACTATCGTTTAACTCTTCATCGAAATCTACATAGTAAATTGCTAATTGCTCTGGTGCTAATTTACCTTCTGCAACTAGCCTTCGCATTCTTAAAACAAAATTTTGAGAATGAGTTTCAATTAAATAATTTTTATTATTATTCTCTAAAAAAGAATCAACAAACCTTTCTGCTAAATTACCATGTGCAGCAGGATGCAAATGAGTTTCAGGTTCTTCAATTATTATTAAAGTTGGATTAACATCTTCCACATAAGTACGAACTATTAGTGGCAATACCTGATGAATTCCTTGACCTGTTTGCTTTATATTTATTGAATTTAAAACAGAATTTGAAATAGCAATTTCATACTTTGTTTCTGTAACAGTTTTTGTTTCAATAACGTTCAATTGCCAATTTTCGAAATTACTTCTATACCAATCACTTACTTTGTTAATAAGTTGACCTGTGTTATTAAAGTCATTGATAAGAATAGGATATGCATTTTGCCCTTTTATTCCTATTTTTTCATAAACATCATTTGAAAAAACATAATCTGAATCAGGCTCTATTCTTATTGCACCCAGATAATCAATACTTAAACTTAACCCTTCAATTTTCTTTCCATCTAATAAAAACCCTTTAAAATCAGAAGAAACATCAATTTCAATACTATTTAACTTGTATTCTAAAACGCCATCTTCCTTATTTAGTGCAATTTCAAGGCATTCTTTTCCATTAGAGACGGAAAACTCAATAAAACTTTTTTCATTTCTGTTATAAACCAAATCTTTAAAATCAGTTCCTAGTTCAATTGAATTAACACTATCTTCTCCTATCTTATATTTCCAATTTACAGGTAACCCTTTTAAGCTATTTGAAATTAATACCGGTAATTTCAAAACAGCACTTTTACCACTATTATTTTTACCAATCAAAATAGTTATTGGTTTTAATTCTAGTGTTTGCTTTTCTTTAAAAAGCTTATAATTTTTAAACGATATTTTATTTATCATTTGGTATATTTTTATGATTAAACACTTAAATAGATAATCTTTTATTCTTTATTTTGAATAATCTAAATAAATTAAAAATTTGAATTACGAAATCAATGATTCCGTAATTCAAATTCTACAACACTGTCGTAGATTTTTTTACATTAAAAACCGCAATCAATGAATGCGGTTTTTATATTTGCTATTTTCCTTTTAAACCTCTTCTTCTATCGCATCCAATTCCACTTTCAAGTTCTTGATAATAAACTCTTGTCTGTCTGGTGTGTTTTTACCCATATAGAAAGACAATAATTGTTCTATCGATGTGTTTTTATCCATCATAATAGGATCAAGACGAATGGTGTCTCCAATAAAATTCTTGAACTCGTCTGGCGAAATCTCTCCTAAACCTTTAAATCGCGTGATTTCTGGCTTAGGTTTTAGTTTTTCGATAGCTGCTTTTCGTTCTTCTTCTGAATAACAATAGATCGTTTCTTTTTTATTACGAACTCTAAAAAGAGGTGTTTGTAAGATATACAAATGCCCTTCTTTTATTAATTCAGGGAAAAATTGCAAGAAAAAAGTAATCAACAACAAGCGAATGTGCATTCCATCGACATCGGCATCGGTTGCGATTACAATATTATTATATCGTAGCTTCTCTAATCCGTCTTCAATATCTAAAGCTGCTTGCAGTAAATTGAATTCTTCGTTTTCATACACAATTTTCTTTGTCATTCCGTAGGAGTTCAGAGGCTTACCACGCAAACTAAAAACGGCTTGTGTATTAACGTCTCTTGACTTGGTAATTGATCCCGAAGCCGAATCTCCCTCGGTAATAAACAAAGTACTTTCTAAGTTTCTAGGATTCTTTGTATCTGGAAGATGTGCACGACAATCTCTTAATTTTTTATTGTGAAGATTGGCTTTCTTAGCACGATCTGTCGCTAGTTTTCTAATTCCAGATAATTCTTTACGTTCTCTTTCTGCTTGTAAGATTTTACGAAGTAATGCTTCGGCAGTTGGAGGATTTTTATGTAAATAGTTATCTAATTTAGTTTTAACGAAATCATTTACAAATGTACGAACTGATACGGCTGGCGTTCCGTCATCTGATCCCATATCCATCGAACCTAATTTGGTTTTGGTTTGAGATTCAAAAACAGGTTCCATTACCTTAATGCTTATCGCACTTACAATCGATTTACGAACATCTGATGCTTCGAAGTTTTTGTTATAAAATTCTCTAATGGTTTTTACAACCGCTTCTCTATAGGCTGCTAAGTGCGTTCCTCCTTGTGTTGTATTCTGACCATTTACAAAAGAGTGGTATTCTTCACTATATTGTGTTTTACTATGCGTTAAAGCAATCTCAATGTCAGTATCTTTTAAGTGGATAATTGGATACTCTAAATCCTCTGCATTGATTGTTTCTTCTAATAAATCTCTAAGACCATTTTCAGAATAATATTTCTCGCCATTAAAAATAATCGTCAACCCATTGTTTAGGTAACAATAATTTTTAACCATTTTAATTACATATTCTAATCTGAATTTATAATTTTTAAAAATGGCTTCGTCTGGGATAAAAGTGACTTTTGTTCCTTTTCTCTTTGTAGTATCAATTATATCTTCTTCATGAACTAAATTTCCTGCTGAAAACTCGGCTGCTTTTTGCTTCTCATCACGAACAGATTCTACACGGAAATAATTCGAAAGTGCATTTACTGCCTTGGTTCCTACTCCATTTAAACCTACTGATTTTTGAAAGGCTTTTGAATCATATTTACCTCCAGTATTCATTTTCGAAACTACATCAACAACTTTACCCAGAGGAATTCCACGTCCGTAATCACGAACCGAAACTGTTTTATCTCTGATAGTCACCTCGATAGTTTTTCCTGCACCCATAACGAACTCATCGATACAGTTATCTAAAACCTCTTTTAAAAGAATATAAATACCATCATCTGGAGAGGATCCATCTCCTAGTTTCCCAATATACATTCCGGGACGCATACGAATATGTTCTTTCCAGTCGAGTGATCGAATATTATCTTCGTTATATTGATTTTGCTCTAGCATAAATGAATTTGGATTTTTTGCTAATGTACTATATCTCCTTAAAAAATGAAAGTCAATCTTTTGAAAGTTATTAATAATTAGCATCTTTTAAACGCATTTATTTAAATCAAAAAGAGAAACTCATTAAAACAATAAAAAAAATGCTTTATAGATAAAATTTTAAGACTTAATTCCCAAAACTTGTTTTGCCAAAGCAATCATTTCGGGAGTTCCCGTATTTTTATTTTTTTCATCAGAAAGTTTTACTACTCCCTCCCAATGGGTAAAATCTGGTTTTGTTTCAGTTAATTTCACAACCATATTCATAGCTGGCAAACCAACATCATTGGTGAAGTTTGTACCGATTCCGAATGACATTTTTATCTTGTCTTTACAAAAATCGGATATAACTTTTACTTTTTCTAAATTTAATGAATCTGAGAAAACAATAATTTTTGACTTAGGATCAATTCCCATTTTTACATAATGTGCAATTGTTTTTTTAGCAAACTCTATTGGGTCTCCACTGTCATGACGAACACCATCAAAAAGTTTGGAGTGTTTTTTATCGAATTGCTCAAAGAAAACTTCTGTTGTATATGTATCTGTCAGAGCGATTCCTAAATCGCCCCCATAAACTTGTGCCCAATTTTCTAATCCAATTACATTAGCCACTTTAAAACCATATTGTGCTGCATGAAACATAAACCATTCATGCGCATGTGTTCCTAAAGGTCGCTTCCCATTAAGCATTGCTAAATGCACATTACTTGTACCGAGAAAACTTTCCTGTCCAAAAGTAGCAAGCGTTTCATTGACTAATGCATGTACTTTATAAGAATGACGTCGCCTTGTTCCAAATTCTAAAACTGCCGCTCCCAATGCATTATAACTTTCTATCTTGCCTTTGGTAATAGCCTGAACTGCCTGATCGTCTATTCTTTCTAAACCTTGAGAAGCATAAAAAAGCTCAGAAATTAAAGCCATCAATGGAACTTCCCATAAAATAGTACGATACCAGAACCCTTCGATTGTAATATCTAAATCTGAACCAACCTGCTCTATTACAACTTCTGACGGATCAAATGTATATCCTTGTAAGAAATCAAAATAAGTTGGATCTAAATAATGACAATGCTTCTTTAAGTATAATTTCTCTTCCTGAGTTAATTGTAACTTTGCCATTGCCTCTACGGAGTGGCGTAATAAAATTGCAAATCCCGGAGGAAAAACATGCTTTCCTCTATTTATAAACTTATACCTTACTTTTGCTTTAGGGAATAACTTAATCACAGCGTGCTGCATCGTAAATTTATAGAAATCATTATCTAATATCGATTTCAAAAAAATTGTCACCATAAGCAATCTTATTTATTCTTGTTTGTTTTAAAAGTTGGAGCTTATTAGAGCATCTAATTGCTCTTTTAGTTCGTTATTGGAGATTTCTCCTTTTACCTCGTCAAAATTAGCATTAAAACTTGGTAATGAAAAACTAGCTTTAATTTCTGCTCCATAACGTGGAAATGCTTTTTGAGCAATTTCTAAAACCGATGCTCCTCCTCTTGCTCCAGGAGATGTCGCCATTAATAACACTGGCTTATACTGAAACACATCTTTCTCAATTCGAGAACACCAATCGAAAACATTCTTGAAAGCAGCTGAATAATTACCATTGTTTTCTGCCATTGACACTACCAAAGTATCGGCTTCTTTTAGTTTTGCAAGAAAAGCTATTGCTTTTGGATGTTGCCCTATTTCTTTTTCAACATCAACACTGAATAATGGCATTGCAAAATCATTTAAATCCAAAACTTCTATTTCGGCATTTTTGAATTGATTTGCAGCATAGGTTGCTAATTTCTTATTGATCGAATGCTGACTGTTACTTCCTGCGAAAGCTATTATTTTCATGGTTTTATTTTTAGATTTCATTAATCTCTAAAATTTCTTTTTTTATTTCTACCGAATATTCATTCGGGTAAATTTTACCTCCAAATGTCTTAGCATAGACCTTTGTAAATTCAGCTCCAAAATACAGAATAATTGCCGAATAATAGACCCAAACTAAAATTATTATTACCGATCCCGCTGCTCCGTATACCGACGCTATTGTTGAACTTCCTAAATAAAATCCTATTGCAAACTTTCCTATCATAAAAAGTACAGATGTACAAGACGCCCCAATAAAAGCATCTTTCCATTTTATTTTTCCATCTGGCAAAGCTTTAAATATAATTGCAAAGAGTATTGTGATACTAATAAAGATAATACACAAATTTATGGTATTAAAAAGATAAACGGTACTCTCGGGAAAATACAGTTTTAAACGAGCACTCATTAAATCTAAAATTGTACTCACAAAAAGACTCACCAACATTAAGAATCCAACAGAAACTATCATTGAAAACGACATCAATCTATTTTGTATAAACTTCTTGAGTCCTTTATTTGGCTTTGCTCTCAATCCCCATATAAAATTAATTGAACTTTGAATTTCGGCAAATACTCCCGAAGCTCCAATTAGCAACATCCCCACTCCAAAAATTGTTGCTAAACTATTATTATCAGATAATTGCGCATTTTTTATCGCTTCCTGAATTTGTATTGCTGCGCTATTGCCTACTAATTCGTTGATTTGACCATAAAGCTCACCCGAAACGGCATCTTCTCCGAGGAAAAACCCACAAATCGTTATAATTATTATTAACAAAGGAGGAAGTGCAAAAATGGTATAATACGCTAATGCAGCACTTAGCTTTATAGCATTATCATCGTTAAACTCAAAGAATGTAGTTTTTAACAGATACCATGATTTAGATAATATATTTCGTTTATTCACATCAATACAATTAATAGTTCTCTCAAATATAGGTAATATTAAAAATACAACATTCTCTTATTTACATCAAATGTTATACTTTACCCATGAATACCCCAGATTGGAATGAAAAGCATTTTTGAGAAAAAACTATTTTTTTGTTGCTATAAAAAAGCGACTAAAAGAAGCTCTTTTTATAGTATTACAAAAAAGGGTTTATCGAAAAAATCTTGTAATGGAAAGCTGGAAAAGGTACCAAAACTATAAAATATCCACACAGCTTTCACAGCTAAAGCAACTGAATTTTAGGCATAAAAAAACTGCTGAATTTCTTCAGCAGTCTCAATCTATTCTTTTCTTATTTTTTAAAAAAATTATACGTTAAAACGGAAGTGCATTACATCACCATCTTTTACGATATATTCTTTTCCTTCTACTTTAAATTTCCCTGCTTCTTTAGCTTTTGCCTCAGAACCGTAATGAACGAAATCTTCGTATGAAATTACTTCTGCACGAATGAATCCTTTTTCGAAATCAGTATGGATAACTCCTGCTGCTTGTGGCGCAGTTGATCCAATATTAATTGTCCAAGCACGAACTTCTTTTACTCCTGCTGTGAAATAAGTTTGTTGCTTCAATAACTTATAAGCTGCACGAATTAAAACTGATGCTCCTGGCTCTTGCAATCCCATATCTTCTAGGAAAACTTGACGCTCTTCGTAGCTTTCTAATTCTGTAATATCAGCCTCTGCTCCTACTGAAAGGATAATAACCTCAGCATCTTCGTCTTTTACCAACTCACGAACCTGATCTACATATTTGTTCCCGCTTACTGCTGCACTTTCGTCAACATTACAAACATACAATACTGGTTTTGCAGTAATCAACTGAAAAGATTCCATTAAAACCTCTTCATCATTATTTTGAGGTATAATAGTACGAGCTGATTTAGCTTGCAATAAAGACTCTCTAATTCTGTCTAAAAGAGCTTTTTCTGTTTGTGCTTCTTTATTTCCAGTTTTTGCTGCACGATTTACTTTTTCTAAACGTTTTTCAACTGTCTCTAAATCTTTTAATTGCAACTCAATGTCAATTGTTTCTTTGTCACGAATTGGATTTACATTCCCATCTACGTGAACAATATTATCATTATCAAAACAACGTAAAACGTGAATAATCGCGTTACACTCTCTGATATTTCCTAAGAATTGATTTCCTAATCCTTCCCCTTTACTTGCTCCTTTTACCAAACCTGCAATATCAACGATATCTACAGTTGCCATTTGAACACGCTCTGGTTTTACCAATTCTTCTAATTTCTCTATTCTTGGATCTGGTACGTTTACAACACCAATATTTGGTTCAATTGTACAAAAAGGAAAGTTTGCACTTTGCGCCTTTGCATTTGATAAACAATTAAATAATGTTGATTTTCCAACATTTGGCAATCCTACAATTCCTGCTTTCATATGTAGTTTCTATTTATTTTTATTTTCAGCTGTTCAAATCTGCCGAAATTTATGTTCTCACTTTTAAAAGTTTGCAAATATAAGATTTAAAACTTCGTCGCCGAACAAAAACTATGTATTAATGCACTTTTAGACCTTCTCTTAAATAAAATTAAACTTTATATTAATGTTTTGTTAAAAAACAGTAACTTTAACTACACAACCAACTCAATAATAAACCAAACTCAATTAATTATGAAAAAGATTATATTATTATCATTTTTACTAAATATCACATTCCTTTTTGCACAAAAAGAAATTAGTGGTGTCGTAAAAGACAATACAGGAGCAGTGCTTTCTGGAGTTAACATTATAGAAAAAGGAACTACAAATAGCGTATCTACCGACATGCAAGGAGGTTACATTATAAAAGTAAAAGATGGAGCTGTATTAGTTTTTAGCTATGTTGGATACACAAATGCTGAAAAAAATGCTACTAACGGCATTATTGACATCATAATGAACGAAAATGGCGGACAAACTTTAAAAGATGTTGTTATTGTAGGATCTAGAAATACCAAAAGAACCGTCGTTAATTCGGCTGTACCAATTGATATCATTAATATAAAAGATGTTACTACTCAAAGTGGAAAACTAGAAATCAATCAATTACTGCAATATATCGCACCTTCGTTTAACGCCAACAAACAATCGGGTTCTGATGGAGCCGATCACGTTGATCCAGCTTCATTAAGAGGTTTAGGCCCTGACCAAACATTGGTTTTAATAAATGGAAAAAGAAGACACCAATCGTCGCTTGTTAATTTATTTGGAACTCGTGGCCGTGGAAATACTGGAACGGATTTAAATGCTATTCCGGCTGCTGCCATAAAAAGGATAGAGATTCTAAGAGATGGTGCCGCTGCTCAATATGGCTCTGATGCCATTGCTGGAGTTATTAATATTGTATTAAACGACAATATTGACGAACTGAGCGGTTCGGTTACTTATGGTTTTTTTAACACTAAAGCCAAAGGAGATTTTCTACCTGGAACTCCAAACACGAAAAACTTTAGATTGGACCAAAACGGAAACGGAAATTCATATGGAAAAAATCAAGCTTTTGATGGTGGATCTGTAAAAGTGGCGGCTAATTATGGTGTTGCCATTGGAGAAAAAGGTGGTTTTGCTAATTTCACTACAGAATACATCAATAAGAACAAAACACTTCGTCCTGCATATGATTTTAGAAAAGGTTTTGGTGATGCCGAAATACAAAGCTTTAATCTTTTTGCAAACATGGCTGTTCCTGTATCTGAGAAAACAGAATTCTATGCCTTTGGAGGAAGAAACTACAGAGACACTGATGCCTACGCTTTTACAAGAAATGATGGTGAAAGAGTTGTAGAATCTATTTATCCTGGTGGCTACACGCCAAGAATCACATCTAATATTATCGATAATTCATTGACCGCAGGATTTAGAACACAAACTGCTAGCGGATGGAAAATTGACATTAGCAATACCTACGGAAAAAACCTTTTTCATTATTACATAAAAGGAACTATTAATGCTTCACTCGAAGCAGCTTCTCCAACTGAATTTGATGCTGGAGGACATACGCTTACACAAAATACTACCAATTTAGATTTTTCAAAAAACTACGATTCTGTACTCAACGGATTGAACATCGCTTTTGGTGCTGAATACCGTACTGAAAGATTTACCATTTTTGCTGGTGACGAAGGATCTTATTCAACTTACGACACTAACGGAAGACCTATAACTGATCCTACAACTCAAAGTGCTCCGACTGTTCCTAATCCTGATTACGATCCTACAGACCCAACTTCTAGCCCAACTATACCAAGACCAGGTGGATCACAAGGTTTTCCAGGGTACAGCCCTCTAAATACGGTTGACAGAAGCCGTAGTAACTTGTCTTTGTATACTGATGCCGAATTAGATATTACCGATTCTTTTTTAATAAGCGGAGCAGTGCGTTTTGAAAATTACAGTGATTTTGGAAGCACTCTAAATGGTAAATTAGCAATGCGTTTAAAAGCAAGCAAAAACATAAACTTTAGAGGATCAGTAAGTACAGGATTCCGTGCTCCTTCATTGGCACAGATTTACTACAACTTGCATTTTACTAATTTTAATGCCAGTGGCGCTACTGAAGTTTTACTCGCTCCAAACGATAGCCCTGTAACCAAAGCATTTGGAATTCAGAAATTAAACGAAGAAAAAGCAGTAAATGCATCACTAGGATTCACAGCTAATTTTGGCGATTTTACAGCTACAGTTGATGGTTATTTTATAAAAGTTAAAAATCGTATCGTACTTACTGGTTACTTTGATGCTGCTCCATTGAATATTGGTGTTGCCGAAGCGCAGTTTTTTGTAAACGGTGTAGATACCAAAACTACTGGTTTGGATTTGGTTCTGGCATGGAAGAAAAAATTTGGAGCATCACTATTTAGCGCTACTCTAGTAGGGAACATCAATAACATGAAAATTGACAAAGTAAAAAATGGTGATTTACCAGAAGATACATTTTTTGGAAGACGCGAAAGAGCATTTCTATTGGCATCGGCACCTAAGAATAAATTTGGCTTAAACTTAAACTATGCAAGACAAAAATTTGATGCTGGTTTAGCTTTTACTCATTTCAGTAAAGTTGTTTTAGTTGATTACGGTGATGAAGACGACGTTTATCATGACAGAATAGTTACCGATTTAACCCTAGGATATCAATTAACCAAATCATTAAAACTTAGCGTTGGAAGTAATAACTTATTCAATGTGTACCCATCAAAACAAGACGAACAAGGAAACACTGAAGCTGGTGGATATTGGGACGCTGTACAAATGGGATTCAGTGGGGCATATTATTACGCCAGACTTGGATTTACTTTTTAATCTGAAAATATATAAACACAAAAAAAATCCTGAGCTATCTCAGGATTTTTTTGTTACTCTTTTTAAAAACTACATCTTATAATCTAATGTCGCTATTAATATTTTTTCTTGATCTGTAGCTCTAAATCCTGAAGTATCCCAGTAATTAGTCAAAATCTTATTCTTTTTATTAAAGAGTGTTTTCTCTTTAAAAACATCACTTTCTCTATGGGTAAACTTTTGTTTATTGAAATTTGTTGTTATAAAACTATTACGAACTTGAATGTTTTTGATTTTATCTTTTAACACAAGATCATAAGCTATTTCTTCATTTGAACTCAATAAATAATAATCTGAACCATCCACTCTATAGTTTACTTTAACAAGAGATCTTGTTACATTCTTAGCTCCTACACTTGTTTTATCCTCAATTTTAATTGCTGTTTCTGGCGTGGTAACAATCATAAATTCAATTATTAATTTCTTCTCAGGATCATAAACAATTTCAAAACTATCCATTACCTTATCAGATAACTTTATTGGTTTTATGAACATAACATAATAATCTTTATTAGTAGGATGTCCTTTTATGATGAAATCATATACTTTCTTACTTTTTGAATCTAAAATGGGATCTAAATAATTTAAACTATAATAATTTTCCATAATATTATTCAAGTTATACCCCTTTAGATCCTTACTTACATCTGAATCTATCAATCCGTACGATCTATTTTGCTCTACTAACAATGTAGTAGTGGGTTCTTTTTGATTTATTTCGAACTGAAAGTTCACAAGTCCATCATTATAGTATGAATATTTATTATCGAGTATAAAAAACTCTCTTACGTAAACTTTTAACCTACAAGAAACGGCTAATTTCTTCAAAGAATTGGAAACAATTTTATGTAATATTTTATCTGGAGAATCTTTTGACACAACAACTTCATCTAATTTATTCTTCTTATTTTTTAAATAAATTACAAATTCATCGTCTTTTAATGATGCCCATCGAACGATTAATGGCTCGTAATTTGCTTCCAAAACTTGAAAACTAGAACTACCTGTCAACATAAAAGTTACTTTTCCGTCTTGATTACTCAATAAAATCTGCTTGGTTTTAAGCACGACAACTGTAGCGTCATCTATAGGAAGTTGGGTATAGGCATCTTTAACAACAATAGAGTATTCCTTACTTTGAGCTAAAACACTCATGCTAAATAACATAAAAAGCAAAAAAAATAATCTATTCATATACTCTTAATAAAGACACTAATTTAAATGTAAAAATAATATTACCAAATTAGTAAAAAAAAGTATTCAATGACTACAAGTCAAAAAAAAATATTTTAACAAAAAAATCCTGAGCATTACACTCAGGATTTTCAATATTTTTTTTTACATAAAGTTCTTAATGAAGCCTAGAATAAATATAAAAACAAATAAGAGAAGTATCAATTCATTATAATCAATCCAATAATAAAATAAACTGTAAATTTTGGCTTTAGTTTTATTATCATTCTCTTTTTCAAACATTACTGTTATTTTCTCATTTAATTCAAAATTTGTAAACAATCTTAAATCTTTCTGATAACATCTAATAGTGTCTTTACTTTTATAATATTCAATTTCGGGAATTTTTCTTGTAATTAATAATGAAGAACCACGTCCAGCCGAGGTATGATTGGTTGCTGCTTTGTGCAAACCAATTATTTTTCCATCATAAAAATAATAATTATCAAGATTTATAATTTTAAGACCAATAAACACTGTAAATACTAGTAAAAAAGTAAAAATTACAGCTCTATTTCTAATAAAATTCCGAAGTTTATTCACCATGCAAAAACGCTTGTCTATTCAACAAGGTTTCTTCATCTTCAACATGATTATCATCTGGCACACAACAATCAACCGGACATACAGCAGCACATTGAGGTTCATCATGAAATCCTTTACATTCCGTACATTTCCCAGGAACAATATAGTAAACTTCATCCGAAATTGGAGTTTGAGCATCTTCTGCATCAACTTCCGTTCCGTCTGGTAAAATTATCTTTCCAGATAGTTTTGTTCCATCTTTGTATCTCCAATCATCAGCACCTTCATAGATTGCTGTATTTGGGCATTCTGGTTCACAAGCACCACAATTGATACATTCGTCGGTTATAATTATTGCCATTTTATTTTTGGTTACGAGTTAAAAGTTACAAGTTCAGAAATAAATAAGATTTTATTCTGCTTTGTCTTATAACTTATATAGCTTATTTTTGTGCAAAATTACAATCAAAACTATTCATATACAAATTACTTATGTTACAAAACGAAAAAAAACAATCTTTTATAAAACTCGGCCAATTTTTAAGCCAATTTGCCGAAAATGATTGTAGAAAAGACAATAATGTTTTAAGTAATGACTTGTTTTTTGATGATTTCATAAAGCTAATTAACCTGTCTCAATCACATAATGGTTGGTACACACCAGAACAGGTTTATTTTTCTATCCAATCTTGGGCTCAAGCATTGACAGAAGAAAACTTAGACAAATGGCTTTCAGCATACGATATAAACATAAAAGAGCCTAAAAATGTAGCACTAATTTTAGCAGGAAACATTCCGCTAGTTGGGTTTCATGATTTTTTATGTGTTTTAATTACAGGTCATAGTGTACTTGTAAAGACTTCTTCAAACGATCAACACTTACTCCCTTTTTTAGCCAAATATCTTATCGCGATTAATCCTGATTTTGCTGATAAAATTACTTTTGTAGAAGGAAAACTAGAGAATTTTGATGCAGTAATTGCTACAGGAAGCAATAATACAGCTCGTTATTTTGAATATTATTTTAAAGATAAACCTTCAATCATACGAAAAAGCAGAAACTCTATTGCTGTATTAAACGGAGAAGAAACTAAAGATCAATTAGTTGCTTTGGGTGAAGATATTTTTAGATATTTTGGTTTAGGATGCCGAAATGTTTCTAAACTGTTTGTTCCAGAAGGATATAAATTTGATGCTTTTTTTGAAGCAATTTTCGAATATCAGGATGTTATTCATTACGAGAAATATGCCAACAATTACGACTACAATAAAGCCGTTTTCTTGATGAGCAATTTTAAATTACTAGATAATGGTTTTCTAACTTTGAAGGAAGATACTAGCCATGCTTCTCCAATTTCGAGTGTTTTTTATGAAAAATACAGCAATATTGAGGATTTAAAACAACGTTTACAAGCTGAGAACGAGCAAATTCAATGCATTGTAAGCAATAATCTAATCGAAAACAGCATTCCATTTGGAAAAACACAAACTCCTGAGCTATGGGATTATGCGGACAACGTAGATACTATATCGTTTTTGTTAATAACATTGAGTTAAAACCTTATAATTATTGCGAATTATTTAACGATTTTTTGACTCCTATTCCCGAAATTTGCGTTTCTAAAAATTATTGGAACTTAACTACACCATGAAAAAACACAACTACAGCGCAGGACCTTGTATTTTACCGCAAGAAGTTTTTGATAAATCAGCACAAGCAATTTTAAATTTTAATGATTCTGGGTTATCTATCCTTGAAATTTCGCACCGAAGTAAAGATTTCGTTGCTGTTATGGACGAAGCTAGAGCACTTGTAATCGAATTACTAGGCCTTGAAGGCAAAGGGTATCAAGCTCTTTTTCTTGCTGGAGGTGCTAGTTTAGAATTCTTAATGATTCCGTATAACTTAATGAAAGAAAACGGAAAAGCTGCTTATCTAGACTCAGGTACATGGGCTTCTGCAGCAATTAAAGAATCGAAATTCTTTGGAGAAACAGTAATCGTTGGTTCTTCTAAAGATGAAAATTATAATCATATTCCAAAAGGTTACGAAGTACCTGCAGATGCAGATTATTTTCACTGCACAAGTAACAACACCATTTTTGGTACACAAATGAAACAGTTTCCATCGGTAAATGTTCCGTTGGTTTGTGACATGAGTTCGGATATATTCTCACGTGTTATCGACTTTTCTAAATTTGACCTTATATACGCTGGTGCTCAAAAAAATATGGGACCTGCAGGAACTACGCTAGTTGTTATTAAAGAAGAAATTCTTGGTAAAAACGGACGTGCTATTCCAAGTATGTTAGATTATAGCAAACATATTAAAGCAGAAAGTATGTTTAATACTCCTCCTGTTTTCCCTGTATATGCTTCATTATTGACATTACAATGGATCAAAAAAATGGGCGGTGTTGCAGCTGTTGAAAAATTAAATGACGCAAAAGCTGCATTGCTTTATGCTGAAATTGATAGAAATCCTTTGTTTAAAGGTGCTGCAGTTGTAGAAGATCGTTCTAAGATGAACGTTACTTTCTTATTAAACAATCCTGATCATACAGCAACATTTGATGCTATGTGGAAAGAAGCTAATATTTCTGGCTTACCTGGTCACCGTTCAGTTGGTGGATACAGAGCATCTATTTACAATGCAATGCCAATAGAAAGCGTTCAGGTATTAGTGGATGTAATGAAAGCTTTAGAAAGTAAAGTTTAGTTCTTAGTTTACTAAAACATCAATTTAACACATAGGTGTTCTAGCCCAGATAGAAGGGAAAATCCTTTTATTGCCATCCTGACAAAGGAAGGATCAAGAAAAGATTGGAATGATAGCTGGTCCCGATAGCTATCGGGATAGCTCCTTAAACAATAAAAAAATAATATAATTGACGTTATCACTTTATATAAACATTAAAGAGATAACCGAATAAAAAATAAAAAAAGAAATGAAAGTATTAGCAAATGACGGAATTTCTAAAAGTGGAATTCTAGCTTTAGAAAAAGGTGGATTTGAAGTTATAACTACAAAAGTAGCACAAGAACAAGTGGCTAATTTTGTAAACGAAAACAATGTAGACGTAGTTTTAGTACGTAGCGCTACTAAAGTTCGTAAAGATATTATCGATGCTTGCCCTGGATTAAAAATTATTGGTCGTGGTGGTGTTGGTATGGATAATATTGATGTTGACTATGCAAAAAGCAAAGGGATTCATGTAATTAATACTCCTGCTTCATCATCTGAATCAGTGGCCGAATTAGTTTTTGGACACTTGTTTAATGGAGTTCGTTTTTTACACGATTCTAACAGAAACATGCCTCTTGAAGGAGATACAAACTTTGATGGTTTGAAAAAAGCATATGCAAACGGAACGGAATTAAGAGGAAAAACTCTTGGTATTGTTGGTATTGGCCGTATTGGTCAAGCTACTGCAAAAATGGCTTTAGGATTAGGAATGAAAGTTATCGCTGCAGATAGTTTTATTCCAACAGTAGATGTAAAAGTAGAATTCTTTGACGGACAATCAATAACTACAACTATCGTTTCACAATCATTAGAGTCTTTATTTAAAGAATCTGATTTTATTACATTACACGTTCCTGCTCAAAATGGTTACATCATTGGAGAGAAAGAATTGGCAATCATGAAAGATGGCGTTGGTATTGTAAACTGTGCTCGTGGTGGTGTTATCGATGAAGTTGCTTTGGTAAAAGCATTAGACAGCGGAAAAGTATCTTTTGCTGGATTAGATGTTTTTGAAAGCGAACCAAAACCAGAAATGGCTATTTTAATGCATACAAAAATTTCATTGACTCCACATATTGGTGCAGCAACTGGAGAAGCACAAGACAGAATTGGTACAGAATTAGCACAACAAATTATTACTTTATTGAGCTAATCAACTATAATTAAATTACTTGAAAGGGATTTATTAACATCGTTTAATAAATCCCTTTCTTTTTTTCATTAAATTTGAGTTCTAATCTAAATCCTAAAAAAACCATGTTTGAGCAATTAACACAATTAGTACAACAGTACGGAGGTAGCACTGTTGTAAACAATGCCGCTATCCCTAATGAACAAAATGAGGCTGTATTGAATGAAACAAGTAACTCTATACTTTCGGGATTACAAAAAATTGCTTCTGAAGGAGGCGTAGAACAACTTGCTGGTTTATTTCAAGGAAATTCAACTATTGATAATTCAAATCCTGTTGTACAACAATTAACACAACAGCTCACAGGAAATCTTGGTGAAAAATTTGGGTTAAGTACCGAAGCATCTAGCAGCGTTGCAAGTAGCATGATTCCTCAAATTTTAGGTTCTCTTGTAGGAAAAGCAAAAGATCCTAACGATAGTAGTTTTCAAATATCAGACCTTATCAGTGCTATTTCAGGAAACGGAGGGCAGGCATCTGGAATAATGGAAACCATTAATAAGTACGGAATGCAATTTGGCTTAGACCAAAATGGAGATGGAAAAGTAGATATTAGCGACGCAATGGAAGCAACCAAAAGTGGTGGTATCGGAGGATTATTAGGGAAACTATTTGGGAAATAGGCTTTCTTTAAGGGACAAAGGTCCAGAGTTGCAAAGGAACAAAAGATTTTATACTGAGAGGTTAGATTCTGAGAATCTAAGATTAAAAAAAACATTCCAAAGCTGTTTACATAAATGTAAACAGCTTTTTTTTGACTCTGTTTCTCAAAATTTTCAGCATTTTACTCCCAATTAAAGATCTACTGCTGTGTATCTCTTCGGAAAACCTTTGCCTCTTTGTTGCTTAAAACTTAGAACCTCTCTTCAAAAACTGTTAAATAAGAAAGAGCTTCGTTGATTTTTTTGTAAATTTATATTTCAACATTTAGGTCATGAAAAACGGTATTTACATATTCCTTATTTTGTTTGTTATTGTGGCTTGCTCCACTCAAAAAACAAATGTAGCAGTTGCAAAGAAACCAGCTTCTTCGGTAAATGACACCGTTCGTATTGCAAATGATGATCTCGAATACGAAGTAATAATAATCGATAGTGGCTTTAGTACTTGGCTAGCTTCAATGGCATTACCTCGAAATTATTATTCACAATCTTATTTAGAAAACAAAAACCGACAATATGTTCAAGAATGGAATAGCAGAGTTTCACAACCGTTCCGCTACAATCCTAATCTATACGAAATGAGAATTGATTATGACCCAACTATAAATTATGGATACGAAGTAAACTACTTAATCTATAACTACATGATTTATTTTCAAAATACTTACAAACAAAAGCTAGCAGGATACGTCCCTTCAAGATAATGTTGCTATATTTGTAATCATTATAAATTAAAATGAATAAATTAAAACAACGTTGGGGAATTACTTCTAATTTTCAACTCACCATCATATTTATTGTATTTGCTATAACCGGTTCTTCATCGGCTTGGTTGTCACACCCTTTCTGTGTTTTACTAGGAATTACCAAAGAAGATTTTGGTTTTTGGTTTACACTTATCCGATTAATAATTATTTTTCCTATCTATCAAGTACTGCTTGTAGCAATTGGAGCTGTATTTGGTCAATTCCGCTTTTTCTGGAACTTCGAGAAAAAAATGCTTAAAAATATGGGACTAGGATTTATGTTTAAAGAATAATCCGCTGGCTGTAATTATTTTAACACATAGTTCCGATAGCTATCGGAACATAGCTTAAAAAAGACGTTTCACTTAAAATAAAGCACATAAGCTATGCGAAAAAAATATTTTTCTTAAATCATCTTTAATTCTCAATTCTATTCCAATAGCTACAAGAACTATGTTTCTATGTGTTAAATGCTATTTTTACGACCAACAAGTTAAAGAATAGTATCTTTATTTATCGTCTTATCTTTCTTTTGGATAAAATAAGTATAGAACCAAGTTAAGGTAAACGATGGAATTATATCTGTAAACGGAAGAATCTCTTCAACAAAAGTTAAAATACCCGCTACCTTCCCTACACGCCCTTTATACATATAAGTCATTAAGAAACCTGCCAAAGGAGCCCAAACAACATCGGTAAAATCTCCTATAAACGGAATTGCAAAGGAAAGCATTCCGATACCATCAAAAAGCAATCCTAGCAATAGTTTCTTTATTTTCTCGTCTTTCACAACTGTATTTTCATTCATTATACTATCTATTAAAATCGGAGTTACTATCAAATATAATTCATTTTAAATTTATTTTTCAAAGTAACCCCATTAATTCTATAACTGTTAATCAAATTTCATTCCTATTTTTTTACTTCAGGCGTAGCCATCTCACTTTTCACTTTGTCACAATTCACAGTTACAGTGTCATCCTGAGCGGAGTCGAAGGACAATTCACTTTTTACTTTTTACTTTTACAAAAAATGTTCCTAAAATTCTGTTATAACACATTTTTATATCGGTAGAATCTTTGTTTCTTTGTAAAAACAGTTTCATAATGATACAGGCAAAAAATATACATAAATTCTACGATCAACTTGAAGTTTTAAAAGGAGTTGATTTACATATTAAAAAAGGAGAAATTGTTTCGATTGTTGGTGCTTCTGGAGCAGGTAAAACAACCTTACTTCAAATCCTAGGCACGCTTGATAAACCTTCTGCAGATAAATCTACTTCACTAGTTATAAACAATGAGAACATTCTGAATTTAAGTGATAAAGCCCTATCTAAATTCAGAAACTTAAACCTAGGATTCATTTTTCAATTTCACCAGTTGCTACCTGAATTTACAGCACTAGAAAACGTTTGTATTCCTGCTTATATCGCTGGTAAAAAGCCTTCTGAAACCGAAGCCGAAGCTAAGAAATTATTAGAATACTTAGGGTTATCTCACCGAATCAATCATAAACCCAATGAACTTTCGGGTGGAGAGCAACAACGTGTTGCCGTTGCAAGAGCCTTAATCAATAAACCCGATGTTATTTTTGCCGATGAGCCTTCTGGAAATCTAGATACCCATTCGGCAGAAAATTTACACCAATTGTTTTTTCAACTTCGTGATGAATTTGGACAAACCTTTGTAATAGTAACTCACAATGAGGAACTAGCCAATATGGCCGACAGAAAACTCGTAATGGTCGATGGCTTAATTAGTAATTAGAAGCTTCTTCCTGCTATTCACTTGTATCTTTTTGTTTTTAAAGAAAAAACAAAAAAGGATACCGTTTCTATCAGGGCTAGACTTTACGTATTTCAAGAACATACTTGCACATCAATCATGACCCAAACAGAACTCAAAGAATTCCTTGACGAAAAAGTCACTCAATACAACAATCAAGATTTTATTGAAAGTGACCCCGTACAGATTCCGCATTTATTTACTCAAAAAGAAGATATCGAAATTGCAGGATTCCTTAGTGCCACAATTGCTTGGGGAAATCGCAAAATGATTATTAAAAACTCACATCAAATGATGGAATTAATGGGAAACACTCCCTACGATTTTATCATGAGTCATACCGATGAAGACATAGCAAGATTAGAAAATTTTGTGCATCGTACCTTCAACGGAAAAGACTTTGGAAGTTTTATAAAAGGATTACAACACATTTATAAAAATCATGGTGGTCTCGAAGCTATCTTCGCCAAAAACCAAGAAGAAAACAGTTTACAAAAGAGCATTCACGAATTCAAAAAAGCATTCTTTGAAATAGATCATTTACAAAGAACTCAAAAGCATATCTCAGATCCATTAAATAATTCGGCTGCAAAACGAATCAATATGTACCTCCGCTGGATGGTTCGTCAAGACAACAAAGGAGTCGATTTAGGAATATGGAAAACTATTTCTACCGCATCCCTATCCTGCCCTTTAGATGTACATTCCGGAAACGTGGCTAGAAAGCTAGGTATTCTGAACCGAAAACAAAACGATGGTAAAGCTTTGGCTGAACTAGACAAAAAACTTCGAGGAATGGATCCTAAAGACCCCGTAAAGTATGATTTTGCTTTGTTTGGACTGGGTGTCTTCGAAGGATTTTAATCTGCTTAATTATATCATAAATAGTAATCCCTTAAATAAATTCAATTACTTAAGGGATTTTTTATTTACACTAGTTATTTTACTTTCTCAACCACTGCAACTTTTGTGCTCAGCTTATCTCTAGTTAGGATTACAGAACTTAATTTTCCATCGCTGAAACCAAATTTTAATACATTAGGATAATCTACAATTCTAAATGATCCGTCTTTTAGATAAAGTAATTCATTTTTATTTTTTCCTTTAAAAAAATCCAAAAGCTGAGATTCAACATAAAGACGATTATTCTTTGCTATTATTTTAGTCTCCATTCCATGCCCATAAAGAAAGTCATCATAAGTTCCTATAAGCTTTCCTTTTAAAGATAATGGTATCTCCTGAACATCTTCAGTAACTCTTTTATTCCAATCCATCAATGTAAGGATTTTTTCTCTGGTACTATTCATCACAGGAAAACGATTTGGTTTCTCTCCATTGGCAAGATATACAAGACCGTTACCATCTGTCATAGTAGCAAGAACATTACCTCCAACTCCTGTATTAGATCCATTACATGAAAACCAATCATAATTGTTATAACCAAAAGTCTTTTGCCATCCGTAACTCCAGCCTCCAACAGCATTTTTTAAAGCTGTTACTGCAGTTACTTTTTCTGCAATACTATGAGAAATGACTTTGTTATTTTTATTACGTAAAGCATTTTGTATCTCAATAGCAAGTATCGCCAAATCTGTTGGTGTTGACCACATTCCTGATGCGCCTACTTGTGGTGTAATTGGTAAGCCCGATCTAATAACTTTTCCATTCTCATCATGAACAAGAGCAACGTTTGATGGAAAACCATTTTCATTAGGTTGTATCATCGTTGTATTCTTCATATTTAGAGGTGAAAAAATGTACTCTTGCGCAAGTACTCCAATAGGTTTATTAAAAATATCTTCCAATGCCATTTGAACAATTACATATCCACCACCACTATATTCCCAATCTGTTCCAGGAGTAAACAAGAAATCAATTTCTTTATCATATCGTGGTATTTGCCCTAAAAGACTTTGTTTTATTGTTGGAATTGTATCTCCTTCATAATAGTCAGCAAATCCTCCCTGAGTTGTACCTGCAGTATGATTCAAAAATTGTTTCCAAGTTGGGCTATTATTTTCCGTAAACTTACTTTTAGGCAAATGCCAACGTTTTAGCTGTTTGTCTATTGGCTCATCTAAATTAATCAATCCTTTCTCTTCAAGCATATAGCAAAGGAGTGCCGTGATTGGTTTTGAAATTGATGCCGTAGAAAAAGCCGTGTTTGCATCTATCTTTTCTTTTGAATCGATCGACTTAACACCAAATTGGTTTGAGTACACAACTTTATAATTTTCAAAAACAACAAGGCTAAATCCTGCTAGTTTATGTTTTTCTAATTGTTTTTCAATTTTCAAACTGTCAGTAAGAAAACTATAGTCTCTTTTGCTTATTAATACTTTATTGCTTGTTTGGCAGCTCGAAATTAGTATTGCAAAAATTAATAAATAGATAGTATTTTTCATGATATCGTGATTTAGATGTTAAAAAATTATTTTAAGATTGTATCGTAAATTTCATTCAACAGATCCTGTCTCATTTTAAAATTCCTTTGATCCAGAAGTATTATAATTCCCCAGTTTTTTGCCCTGTTGTAGCATATAATAGAAGATTGCCCCATAGAATCTCCCGATTTCATATAAATTGTATTTTTATCGTCTGTATCCATGTTTAAACCTAATCCCATTTCTCTTTTTTCATCTTTATAGAAGATCTTTTCTGTAATTATAGCAGCCTTACCTACTTTAGTTTCTTTGTTTAAAACTGCTTTTAGATAAGTAACCATATCAGAAGCATCCGATTTTACCAATCCTGCTGGGGCCATTATATTCCATTTAAAGAATTCCTGAATACCACCCTCTGGATTATGAGCAGTTGTTCTGTTTTTTACATCAAAATCTTTAGTTAATGTATTTTTCATCTGTAATGGCTTTATTATTTTGGCTCTGATAATTTCATCATAACTCTTACCATACACATTTTCTAAGATTTGTCCGAGTAAAGTATATCCAATTGTAGAATAACGAAATTTGCCATAATCAATAAGTTCACTGCAGTTATTAACTATCGTAGACAACGTTTCTTGAGTTACACCACTTACAGGCTGTTGTGGATTTAGTTCTATTAATTTTCCAAAATCTATATCCGGTAACCCTGATTGATGCGATGCCAGATCAGAAATTTTTATTTTGTGTTTAAGGTTTTCATGTAATACATACTCCTTAGGAAGATAGTTATCGATATAATCATCTACTTTTAATTTCTTATCGATAACTGCTTGTGCAATTAAATTTGAAGTTAAAATTTTAGTGATTGATGCAATTTCGAAAATGGAATTCTTATCAATTTTAGTTTGACTTTCCGCATTCAAATTACCGTAGGCAGTATAATACTCTTCATTATTTTTTACAAAACCAACGCTAATGCCTACGTTAGGATTTTTCTTGTAATTATCCTTTACTATTGAATCAATCTTTTTAGAGATATCTTGTCCAAATGAAAGGTTACTTACTAATAATAATGCTGCTAAAAATTTTAATGAAGTTTTCATTGTATCGAGTTTTTCGGTTAGAAATTTATTTCGATACAAAGATGTGGGGGAAATTAACGTTATGCGACCGAATGAAAGTACTCGAACGCATTTGTTCCAAAAAAAGGGTACGAGTAGTTTTAAGAACTAGTACGAGTAATTACAAATCGTTATTTTACAAGCCCTTACGATAAGCAGTTGGTGTATTATTGGTGTGTTTTTTAAAAGCAGTATTAAAAGAAGATTTTGAATTAAAACCTACATCGTATAGAATTTCCAAAACAGTTACCTTGCTTTTTGTAACATCTTTTAAAATTTCCATAGCATTCTCGATTCGATAGGCATTAATAAAATCATAAAAATGCTGCTCTAGTTTGTGATTAATCAAAAGAGATAAATTTCGAACAGGAATTTCGATAGCGGCAGAAACATCTTGAATGGTTAAGGAAGGATTTAGAAATGGCTTTTCTTCCTTCATGTATTTCTTTAATTTAATTAGCTCTTCATTATATTCTTGCTCATTTAAAGTTGGTTGCTCATTCCTTTTTTCTTCTGAAATAATATCAGAAACCAGTTTTAATTTTGAATCAATATTTCTGAACAAGTCAGGATTATTTAATGCTTTAAACAGATACCAGCAAGTAATAAGCATGTAGAATACTAATCCTCCCGTTTTTATCCACTCAGAGATGTTTGGATAATCTGAAAATTTAAAAACATTTTTTATAAGAGCAATAAAATATAATACAGTTAGCACTATCGTAAACTGAAACAGCCAATTATAAGAATTGATACTTGTACCTGCATTGTTTTCAAGATATAATTTCTTAGCTTTTCTTAGAACCATAAAAACGGCTACTAGATATACAACTATCTGAATATGGAAAAGAATATGAGTAAACTGCATCTCTATCATACTTTGTCGGTTTTTAACAAAGTAAAATTTAGAAGCAAGATCTACAGTATAAAAACGAGGTAGAAAACATATATTGACTACTAAAAACGGTAACAAATGTATTATGTCTCTAGGTTTTAACTTAAAATCAGAATAGCAAACCGATAATACGTATAGATAAAAAACTGGAATTTGTAAAAAAGAAAATGTACTTCTAAGCATTCCTAAATTTGAAGGATGCTTAACTACTAAGCTCAATAAAGGTTCAATAGTATCTAACGCAGTAAGAAATAAAAAAGTAGCAAAAAGATAATTACTTGTCTTGTGCTGTGTTTTAACAGTAACTAGAAAAAAAATAAGAAATAAAGAAATGAACAAAGAAATTATAGTCACAATAATTAATAAATCAATCTTTTCCATTCAATTTTTGGTTTGTTATTAAGGTTTAAGATAGTTAGTAACACTTTACAGCTTGTTGAAATTATAGTTTTTACCTCCTGATTTTCTACAACGCTGTAATGCTCAAACTTACAAAAAACTTTTATACAACGTTTGTGTTAAGCCAATCTTAACCTCAATTATTTTTGCCTTTATCTAAGCTAATTGTAAGCTTATTTTTTTCCTCTTTTATAGTTACCATCTCCCCTTCTTTGAATCCCAGTTTGTCAAGCCATTTACCTCTAAGTATAATTTCTGGAACAGTTATCCCGTGAAAATAAGCGCGCCTTTGGTATTTCTTATGAATTTTAAGTCTCCTTGAGTTTTTCATTTTCAATATTATTTTTAAGCTTCCCTTATGTTAAAAACAAAGGTTAAATTATTTATTGAAAATGTTGTCATACTAAAAGCTGACAAACAGATTTTTACAACGCAAAAAACACTCTAAGTCAGTGAGAGTCTACTATAAAGGTTGCCAAAAAAATAAAAAAAAATAAAAAATGGAAAAATTAATCCAAGGCTTTACTTGAAGTTGAAACGTATTAGAAATTTCTCTATCTAAACTGGTAGATTTATCTTAATCAGTTGAAACATCTTTTTTTAAAACAATCTAACTTTACTACTGTCCTTTGCGTTTCTGCGACTTTGCGCGTAATTATGCTCGCAAAGACGCAGAGACGCAGAGAAAATAAAGTTTGCAAAACTCTTCGAAAAATTAATTTTGTAGAATGGTACTAACTGCAGATGATCCTAAATTATTCAACCGCTTGTTCTTGATTTTTATTCATAACTACTAATAGAAAATGTCCTTTGCGTTTCTGCGACTTTGCGCGTAATTATGCTCGCAAAGACGCAGAGACGCAGAGAAAATAAAGTTTGCAAAACTCTTCGAAAAATTAATTATGTAAGGTGTGCTAGTTATTTTTTTAAACTGCTTAACCCTACTTTTTATAAATTTCATTCCTATTTACTTATGCTTTTTCTGAATACAAAAAATTGAACCATGATGAATGGTAAAAAAATTAAAAAAGGAAAAGTCAATCCACACTTTATACTTTACTTGAATTTGCAAACGTATTAGAGATTTCTTTATCTAAACTAGTAGATTTATCTTAATCAATCGAAACATGTCAATTCCTTTTTTAACAATCTAACTTTACCACTAATAGAAAATATCCTTTGCGTCTCTGCGTCTTTGCGAGCCTAATTACACGCAAAGTCGCAAAGACACAGAGACGCAGAGAAAATAAAGTTTGTAAAACACTTCAAAAAATATTTTTGTAGAATGGTACTAACCGCAGATAAACCTAAATCATTGAACCTATTGTGGTTGACTTTAATTAACTACATTCATATTTACTTATACTTTTTCTAAATATATAAAATTGAACTATTATGAATAGTAAGTAAACAAAAGGAAAACCAATCCACCAAACCACTGCAAAAGAATCATAAGGATATAAATCAATTAGAATGTAAATTAAAGCAACTAAAGGTATTCCTATGAAAGTTAGTAATGACAAGAAAAAATTAGTTCGAATAGTTTCTTTTAAATTCAGAAAAAATGCGGTTGAAAAAATAATCATTACAATAGAATATACCAATGTGTAATATAAATTAAAGAGCGTAAATAGAAACTCTAAGATGATTTTAAATAAATTTCCATCGCTTGATTTTAACAGTGTAAAAGCTAATATATAGTAAACCAAAAATAAAATCGCAGTAGAAACTAAATTTAGTAACCAAAATTTGAAAATGTAATTTCTCATGTTTTTATAAGTTGCTTCTTTTTTATAATCCATATAAAGTATTATCTACTTTCCAAACATTTAACCTTTCTGTGCTTAAAAACCGACAAAGCAATATTGATAAAAAGCATAACAATTCCCATCAGAAATAGTACTCCTAAAATACTCGGAATATAAACTTCTTTCCAAATAAATTCAGAACGGTGAGCCAAATAATATTCAAGTTCAAACAATTTTTCATTTTCAGTAGGAAGAATAAAATAGAGAATAGGAATAGTTATGAATATCGAATTTATAAGTGCAAAAAAGTAATTTGAATATTTTTTTGTAAAAAAATAAGATGCAGAAAAAATTGAATAAAAAAAAATAATAAAAATTGAAAAAACAAAAGAGTCAATAACGTAATACGTGTCTTTAATATTTAAGATTTGTGGCTCTTTATGAAAGCATAACCATAAAGCGATACAAAGTGCAATAAGAATAAAAAGTAAGTATATTTTATTTTTTATTTTGATTAGAATTTTAGCTTCCATAAATATAACCCTGCTTTTTTAATATTTAATATTCTACAGCTCAAATATGGCTGATTTACAAAAATTCTCACCATAATTGTTTTCAAAAGTATTCAATAAAAAATATAAAACATCAAAAGCTACTCTTTATTCCCGAATACTTTTCGTACTTATATGAACTATTTAAACGATACTATAAAACGCAAACCCTTTCAAAGGGCTATTTATCCTATTCATTTGTATTTATCAAAACCTCCTATAGCTTTGACCATAAGAACAAAATTTGATTTAAACCTTCACAAAATAAGTACTTTAGTTATAGTGAAATTCGTTTTCATATTCATTGTCTTGAATGTTTTTTAAAAGACTTAAACACTGACTAACAAATCATTACCTATTTAAATTATCAGTTGATTCCAAGAATTTAGTAAACTAACCGCTATTTTAACGTACCTTTGCACAAAATTTAATGCAAATGAGCACTTTCGAGACATTTAATCTTCCTAAATCCGTACAAAAAGCAATAGATGATTTAGGCTTTACATCCCCAACTCCTATTCAGGAAAAAACTTTTTCTGTGATAATGTCTGGTCGTGATATGATGGGAATTGCGCAAACAGGTACAGGTAAAACATTTGCCTATTTATTGCCTTTATTAAAATTATACAAATTTACTCCAGGACATACTCCAAAAATAGTAATTCTTGTCCCTACTCGTGAACTTGTAGTTCAAGTTGTTGAAGAAGTTGAAAAATTAACAAAATACATGTCAGTTCGTACAGTTGGTATTTTTGGTGGAGTTAACATAAACACTCAAAAAACAACCGTTTACCAAGGATGTGATATTCTTGTGGGTACTCCAGGAAGAATTATGGATTTAACATTAGATAATGTTATCCGCTTTGAAGAGATGCAAAAACTGGTAATCGATGAGTTTGACGAAATGCTGAATTTAGGTTTCCGTACGCAATTGACTGCTATCTTAGCTATGATGCCAAGAAAACGTCAAAATATTCTCTTCTCGGCAACCATGACCGATGAAGTCGATGCAATTTTGAATGACTTTTTTGATTTTCCAGAAGAGGTTACTCTTGCAGCATCTGGAACCCCACTTGAAAACATTGAGCAAATCACGTATAACGTTCCTAATTTCAATACTAAAGTAAACTTGTTAAAACACTTGCTACAAAACAACGAAGACATGAGTCGTGTCTTGGTTTTTGTAAACAACAAGAAGATTTCTGACATGCTTCACGATCGTATCGAAGAAGAATTTGAAGGACAGTTTGGCGTAATTCACTCTAACAAATCACAAAATTATCGTTTGACTACCATGGCAGAATTCCAAGAAGGAAATTTGCGAGGGTTAATTACTACAGATATTATGGCGAGAGGTTTGGATATTTCGAATATTACCCACGTAATCAACTTCGAAATGCCAGAATTACCAGAATTGTACATGCACAGAATTGGTCGTACTGGTCGTGCTGATGCAACTGGAACCGCAATAAGCTTTATTTCTCCTCGTGAAGAAGAATCTAAAGTAGAAGTAGAAGTTTTAATGAATACAGAACTTAATATTGCTGAATTCCCTGAGGAAGTAGAAGTTTCGATAAAATTAATCGAGCCTGAAAAAGAAAAACAAGCAGTGAAGTTCTTGATGAAAAAACAAAAACTTTCTGGAGACGGAGCTTTTCATGAAAAAGATAAAAAGAATAAGAAAGTCAACTTAGGAGGACCTTCTAAAACAAAGAAAAAAACGCACGGATCTGTAAACAGAAACATGCTTAAAACAAGAGATAAGAAAAGAAAAGACAAGAATAAGTAGTTTTCTCTTTAAGTTACAAAGGCTCAAAGGTGCTGAGGTTCTAAGTTTTTAAACTTATAATTCTTTTCACTTTTGAGCCTTTTTTAGTCTTAGTCACTCCATCTATATCACTGAAAATCTAGTATTAAATTCTAAAAACTCCAACTATGACTTTCCATTCTTGGACTGCGACTAATTTAGTTCACAGTTTTCAGTTTTTTAGTTACTGAGGCTTTAGGCAACAAAGGTTCAAAGGTTTTCTTTTGATATTTTAAGATATAAAGGCTCAAAGGTGCTGAGGTTCTAAGTTTTTTAAACTTATAATTCTTTTCACTTTTGAGCCTTTTTTAGTCTTAGTCACTCCATCTATATCACTGAAAATCTAGTATTAAATTCTAAAAACTCCAACTATGACTTTCCATTCTTGGACTGCGACTGAAAACTGCGACTAATTTAGTTCACAGTTTTCAGTTTTTTAGTTACTGAGGCTTTAGGCAACAAAGGTTCAAAGGTTTTCTTTTGATATTTTAAGATATAAAGGCTCAAAGGTGCTGAGGTTCTAAGTTTTTAAACTTATAATTCTTTTCACCTTTGAGCCTTTTTTTAGTCTTTGCAACTCTGAACCTTTATCAATCAAAAATTCAACTTTGAATACTGAAAACTTCAACTTTCTGTAACTGTGACTGAAAACTGTGACTGTCACTAGTCTGCGACTGAAAACTGTGACTAAAAACTAGTTAAACACCAAGCACACCGGAGCGCACAATTCAATTCTTTTACCGGTATCTGTTAGTTTGCCTGTAGCTTTATCTCTTTTAAAAACAACAATATTATTAGTGTATTGATGCCCTACTAAAAGAAAATTCCCTGTAGGATCAATAGAAAAATCTCTTGGCCCTTTTCCTAAAGTACTTACTTGCTCTTGTAATTCTAAACCTCCATTTTTAAGAATTTTATACACAGAAATATTATTAGCATCTACACGATCTGAAACATATAAGAATTTACCGTCTGGCGAAATTTTTATAGCTGCTGCTCCTGTTCCACCTTTAAAATCTTTTGGAAGAATACTTGTTTCTGCAATTAGCTTTAAATTTCCTTTTTTATCATAACTAAAAGTCGTTAGAGTAGCATCTAATTCCTGAATTAAATACACAAACTTCCCGTCTTTACTGAATGTTAAATGTCTTGGGCCACTTCCTGCTTTTACATCAACACTTCCTTTTAATGTTAATACTGCATCTTGAGAATTTGGATTGTATTTGTATATAAAAACTTTATCAAGACCTAAATCATTTGATAAAACATATTTCTTATCTGGTGAAAAATAAACCATATGCACATGGGCACCTTCTTGTCTTTGAGGATTAGCGCCACTTCCTGAATGCTGCACAACTTGTTTTGCTTCTGAAATTCCTTCTGCTGTTTTTTTGAATACCGAAATATTTCCACCAGAATAATTAGCAGTAATTACATTTTCTCCATCATTAATTAAATAACAAGGATCTGCTCCCATTGCTTTTTGCTTATTCAAAAAAGAAATCTTTCCTGATTGTGGCTCATATCCAAAAGCACTAACTGTACTTTCTGCACCATTTTCATTAACAGCATAAATAAATTTATTATCTGCAGAAACAGACAAATAACTTGGACTCACAGTGCTTTCAGATTCATTTTTTAATTTAAAATCACCCGAATTGGTATCAAATTCATACACATAGATTCCTTTACTATCACAACTATTAGTATAAGTCCCGACCAATAGATTAACTTTATTTTGCGCCTGAATTCCTGTAACGAATAGAATTAAAAGCAAAACAGCATACGATTTTTTCATTTGTAAAAATTTTATTGAAACGCTAAAATACATAATATCCTTATATTCGTTATGATTAATTTGAACGTTCGAAAAAATATAACAACTTAAGTTAAAACTGCCTGTAAATTTGTATTTTTGACAAACGAAAAATTCAATGAGCTCCATTGAAAACGAAATCAGTGAAGTAAACTAAACTTTAGAATGCATTTTAAACATCCCGAAATTTTATACTTTCTGTTCTTATTGATTGTTCCAATTTTGGTTCATTTATTTCAATTACGACGTTTCAAAAAGTCCTATTTCACTAATGTTCGACTTTTAGCAAAACTCTCTATCCAAACCCGAAAAAGTTCAAAAATCAAGAAATGGCTTTTATTAGCTACACGATTATTGTTGCTTACCTGCCTTATTCTTGCTTTTGCGCAACCCTTTTTTACTGCCAAGGACAGCAAAAATGCCAATAACGAAATGTACATCATTCTCGATAATTCATTTAGTATGCAGGCAAAAGGTAAAAAAGGTGAATTGCTAAAACGTGCCGTTCAAGAATTACTAGAAAACACTCCTGAAAACGCTTCATTTTCTTTACTTACCAACACTGATAATTATTGGAATACCGACATAAAATCGGTTCGTAACTCATTACAAAATCTAAAATATAGTGCAACACCGTTTGAACTAGACAATATAATCGCAAAGGTAAAAGCGCGCAAGTCGGCTTTTAAAAAGGATATTATCATTATCACTGATGCAATTGGACTGGATGAAAAACAATTAAAAAACATCAAATCAGATGACGCCCCATATTTTATAATCTCTAAAGCAGAACAAAAAAATAATGTGGCAATTGATAGTGTTTTTATCAACCAAACACTGGATAACTTTTATGACATCGGTATTAATTTATCAGGCTATGGCGATAACTTTAAGCCTATCTCTATGTCGTTATTCAACAACGATAAGCTTATTGCTAAAACCATTGTAAACTTTGACTCCAAAAATAAAAAAGTCAATTTTACTATTCCAAAACAAGCTTTTCATGGCTATGTTATCATTGAAGATAATGGTTTAGAATATGACAACCGCTTGTATTTTAGCATTTCAGAAACTAAAAAAACGAATGTTATTAGTATTGGAGAACCTGCAAAAAGCAATTTCTTATCTCGTATTTATACTTCTGAGGAATTCAATTATCATAATTTCGATATTCGTTCACTCGATTACAACAGCCTGGATAAGCAAGATGCAATTATCTTAAATGAGTTGGACGAAATTCCACAAGCATTACAAACGACCTTAAAATCATTTGTATCTAAAGGCGGAAACGTTGTTGTTATTCCTTCAGAGAAAATTACTGTTTCCAATATGAATTCATTTTTATCAAATTTTGGTAAAGTACAAATGGGTTCAATTGAGAACAAAGAAAAACTGATTACCAAAATCAACTTTGATCACCCTATATTCTCTGGTGTTTTCGAAAATAAAATAAAGAACTTTCAATATCCGAAAACAAAGAATTCGTATCCAATTACAAGTTCTTATCCATCGGCTTTATCTTATGAAGATCAAAGTGCGTTTCTAACTTCGATACAAAACCAAGTTTCGGCAGTATCAATTTTTTCAGCTCCAATAAACAGCATTAATTCCAATTTTCAGCAATCGCCGTTAATTGTTCCTGTTTTTTATAAAATGGCGCAGAACAATCAGAAATCTGGAATAAATGCAATAACCATTGGTAACAATCAGCCTTATTTTGTTGATGCATTATTATCTAAAGATGCTATTTTAGAAGTAAGAGGAACAGAGGAGCAATTTATTCCGATTCAACAGATTTTAAGTAATAAAGTAAAAATCGTTTTTAACGATTACCCAGAACAAGCTGGTAATTATTCCATCTATAATAAAAAAGAAGCGTTAGAAAACGTAAGTTTTAATTACAAACGAAGTGAAAGCGATTTGAGTCAGATTAACACTAATCTAATCTCTGATTATAAAACTGCCGATACGATTTCGACTATTTTTAACACCTTACAAACAGAGCGAACCGACAATGAAATTTGGAAATGGTTTGTTATCTTTGCATTGTTTTTTATAGTCTCAGAAATGGCTATTATTCGATTCGTAAAGTAAAACTTGAGTTTTGTTTTTAATTAAGAATAAACGTTAGATGTAATTTGTAAAATGACATCTAACACATAGAAACATAGTTCCAATAGCTATCGAAATAAATTCGATGATTAAAGGTGTTTCAAAAAAATTATATTTTTTCACATAGCTTATGTGATTTATTTTAAGTGAAACGTCTTTACTAGAGTTTGTAAACTATGCTTCTATGTGTTAAAAGGATATATATCCAACAGGTTAAAGAATATAGTAAGTTTTAATTTTTAGCATAAGGCTAAAAGTACTTTCTTGTAAAAAAAGGATTTTGTGTTTGAATAAAATAAATACCTATATATGAAAATAATCATCAGAGAAGCAAAAATTATTGATTCTAAAAGTCCATTTCACAACAAGACTGCAGATATTTTAATTAAAGATGGTTTAATCCAAAAAATAGGAACTTCACTTCCTAATACTGAAAATGCCGAAGAGGTAAAACTCGATAATTTACACATTTCACAAGGATGGTTTGATAGTAGCGTTTCGCTTGGAGAACCAGGTTACGAAGACCGTGAAACAATCTCAAACGGATTGAATGTAGCAGCAAAAAGCGGTTTTACTGCCATTGCTTTACAACCCAACTCCTACCCGATTATCGATAACCAATCGCAAGTAAATTTTGTAAAAAACAAAGCAAATGGTTTTGCTACTGAACTTTTCCCTATTGGAGCTTTGACTAAAGCTAGCGAAGGAAAAGATATGGCTGAATTATTTGACATGAAAAAAACCGGAGCAGTCGCTTTTGGTGATTACAATAAAAGCCTTGACAATGCCAATTTGCTTAAAATAGCACTGCAATATGTACAAGATTTTGATGGTTTAGTGATTGCTTATTCGCAAGATCAAAACATTAAAGGAAATGGTGTTGCTAATGAAGGAATCGTTTCAACAAGATTAGGTTTAAAAGGAATCCCAAATCTTGCTGAAGAATTACAAATTGTTCGCAATTTATTCTTATTAGAATATACTGGTGGTAAACTACATATTCCAACAATCTCAACTGCCAAATCGGTTCAATTAATTAAAGATGCTAAAGCAAAAGGACTAAACGTAACATGTAGTGTTGCTGTTCATCATTTGGTGTTAACGGATGAGAAACTAGAAGGTTTTGATACTCGCTTTAAAGTTTCTCCTCCTTTGCGAACTGAAATCGACAGACAAGCATTACTTAAAGGTGTTTTAGACGGAACTATTGATATGATTACTTCTGATCACAACCCAATAGATGTCGAATTCAAAAAAATGGAGTTTGATATGGCAAAAAATGGTACAATAGGATTAGAAAGTGCTTTTGGTGCTTTAACAACTGTATTACCTTTAGAAACTATAATCGAAAAACTAACATTAGGAAGATCCGTTTTTGGAATCGAAAATGATACGATTACAGAAGGTTCTAAAGCAAACATCACCTTATTTAATCCTAAAGGAGAAACTGCTTTCGCAAAAGCGAACATCCTATCTAAATCTAAAAACTCGGCCTTTTTAGGCACTCAATTACAAGGTTCGGTTTACGGAATTGTAAATCAGAGTCAACTGGTTTTAAAAAAATAAAGAAGAAATAAGCCTAACTTTTCGATGAATGAGAAATCATTTTAATCATCGTAATCAATGGCAAAAACAAATACAAACACAAGAATGAACAACTCAATCGAAGAAGGAAAAACTCCCGCTATAACAAGCTATATTTTAATTATTGGTGTTTTAATCGCAATGTCGATGAACTCTGAAAACAAAAATAGTTTTGCCTCTTTTCATATTCGTCAAGCCTTAGGATTATCGCTAACATTTATTTCATTTGGACTTATCATCAGTAACTTTGATAGTTTCATGATTACTTTTCCAATGTGGATTTGTATCTCAGTTTTATGGACATACGGTATTTTTAGCGCCATCAAAGGAGAAACTAAACCTGTACCTTTAGTTGGTGCACTTTTTCAAAAATGGTTTAAAAACATCGGTTAATTTTCAAAACCGATAACTGTATTTTACCATTTACAACTCACAATTTACCTTAAAAAAAATGAACTTATCTTTAGAATATAAAATAAGAGAACCAAAAGTTATCTTAGACAAAAACCCAGTACTATTATTACTTCACGGATACGGTAGCAACGAAGAGGATTTATTCTCTTTTGCAACTGAACTTCCAGATAATTATTATGTCATTTCTGCAAGAGCTCCTTATGACTTACAATACAATAGTTATGCTTGGTACGCAATTAATTTTGATGCCGATCAAAACAAATTTTCAGATAACGAGCAAGCTAAAACATCACGTGACATGATTGCAAGTTTTGTTGACGAATTAGTAGCTAATTATCCTATTGACGCTAATAATGTTACTTTGATTGGTTTTAGCCAAGGATCTATTCTAAGTTATGCTGTAGCACTTTCTTATCCTGAAAAAATTCAAAGAGTAGTTGCAATGAGTGGCTACTTTAATCATGAAATAATTAAAGAAGGTTTTGAGAAAAATGATTTCAAAAATCTAAAAATATTTGCTTCTCACGGAACTGTAGATCAAGTTATTCCAATTGATTGGGCTAGAAAAACTCCTGCTATCTTAGAAAAACTAAACATTCCTGTTACCTACAAAGAATATCCTGTTGGTCATGGAGTTGCTCCTCAGAATTTCTTTGATTTTAAAAATTGGTTAGCGCAGTAGTTTTTTCTCTTTTTAATCAACAACAATAAACACAATAATGGAAATAGAAAATTTAAAGGACTTCATTCTTCCACTAGTATTAATCGGTTTTGGTCTTTTTATAAAAAACACTAAAAATCCAAACTTCCAATCTTCAAGAAAATTTTGGAAAATATTATTTATTTTGGGAATGCTAAATTTAGTAATGAAGTTGTTTTTAATGTTTTATCTTTAATTACAGATTAAGAATATAACAGTAAGATTTCATTTTTACAATTCAAATAGTAATAGTAAACTTTTACTATATAAACATAGCTTTAAATATAAAAGGTTTTAGACATTATTATCTAAAACCTTTTTTGCATTTAATAAACCATTAAATAAACTTGACCTAGGCATAATACCAGTAGCGATAACAAAGATTTAACTACATTATCCTGTAACAAATAGCAAAGAGTGAGACAAATAAAGCAAACTATATAACCTATGAAACAATTATTCTTTTCGGTGCTTTTTATTGGTTTTTCGTTACTTGCAAAAGCTCAAACCGAAAACAAGATTACTATTGGTACAATTGAAACTATTCATTCCAAGATTTTAAATGAAGATAGAAAAGTTTGGATATACGTTCCTGATGGTTATATAAAAGATGCTCCCAAAACAGAACAATATCCTGTTGTTTACCTATTAGATGGGAATAGTCATTTCACCTCTGTTGTAGGTATGATTGAGCAATTAAGTACAATGAACGGAAACACAATTTGTCCAAAAATGATTGTAGTAGGAATATTGAATACTGATAGAAATCGAGATTTAACGCCTACCCATATAGAATCAGATTTACCAATGATGAATGCAGAAGGAAGTAAAACTACTGGCGGAAACGAAAACTTCATTGCTTTTATCCAAAAAGAATTAATGCCTTACGTAGAAACCAATTATCCTACTGCACCATACAAAATGCTCATCGGACACTCTTTTGGCGGTTTAACTGCGATAAATATACTTGCCAATCACACAAATCTTTTCAATTCTTATGTAGCCATTGATCCAAGCATGTGGTGGGATAAACAAAAATTCCTTGAAAAAAGTAAAAAAACATTTACTGATAAAAAATTCAAAAATACTAGTTTGTTTATAGGAATTGCCAATACAATGGAAACTGGAATGGATACCATTAGAGTAAAAAAGGACACGACTCAAGGCACAAGACACATTCGTGCTATATTTGAATTAGCCAATACTTTAAAGAAGAACAAACAAAACCAGTTAAACTTTCAATACAAATATTACGACAATGACAATCATGGTTCGGTACCTTTAATTGCCGAATATGATGCGCTTCGTTTTATATTTAGTTTTTACAAATTAAACTTGGGCTTCAGTGATTTTACAGATGCTAGTCTCAATTTTCCTTTAAAAATAGAAAAGCATTATCAAAATGTATCAGAAAAAATGGGGTACAAAGTTTTACCTCCCGAAGGCGCTATAAACAATTATGCTTATATGGCACTAAGCTTAAAAAACTTAGCTCAAGCCGAATATTTCTTCAAATTAAACGTAAAATATTACCCCGACAGCTTTAATGTCTATGATTCTTTAGGCGATTATTACAAAGAAATCGGAGATAAAACCAATGCAATAAGCTATTACAAAAAAACGTTATCAATCAACAAGGAAAACACCGAAACGAAACAAAAACTAGAGGAACTTGAAAAGGCGAAATAACATATTCTAATTCCATTTAAAAATATAAGAACAATGGCAAGTAAGTTAAACGCAGTATGGCATAAAGAAAATAAAATACCGAAAAATCCAACTTTTGAACAACGGATGGAATGGCATCTTTTACATCAGAAGAACTGTACATGCCGACCAATTCCTAAAAAACTAGCCGAAGAAATAAAAAAAAGAGGATTATAATTTTAAGCAACAACACAACAAACTATAAAATGAAAATATCTAAACTCGACAATCCGGCATTAATCTTAATTGATATTCAAAAAGGTTTCGACAATGTAGAATATTGGGGAAAAGAACGTAATAATTTAAATGCGGAGCAAAATGCTGGTGAACTTCTTGAAATATGGAGAAATAACAAATTACCAATATTTCATATCCAACATTGTTCTTCTAATCCTGATTCAATACTTCATGAAACCAATCCAGGTAATGCATTTAAAGAAATCGTTAAACCAAATCCTGGAGAAACTGTTATCCAAAAAAATGTAAACAGCGCCTTTATTGGCACCGATTTAAAAGAACAACTTGATGAAGCTAAAATTGATACTCTTGTAATAGTAGGTTTAACAACCGATCATTGTGTATCTACAACTACAAGAATGGCTGGGAATTTTGGATACAACACCTTTTTAATCTCTGATGCAACAGCCACTTTTAATAAAACAGGACTGAATGGTCAGCAATTTAGCGCCGAAATCATTCACGAGACTGCTCTTGCTAGTTTAAACGAGGAATTTGCTCAAGTAGTAACTACCGATTTTATAAAACAGAATTTTTAAATGCGAAATGCTGTTTCTGAAATGTGAGATGTAACTATGAAACGAGTGAATCTTAAAATCATAAAAAACAAGAAAGGCGAGAATTACTTCCGCCTTTCTTGTTTTTTTATATTCTATAATCTGCAAACTGTAACTAGATACAATAAGCTTTTATTCGCCTGTATAAATAATTTCACCTGCTTTTTTAAGCACGTAGCCTTTCCAAGGAATTAATTCCAGATCACCATTTATCCAAGGTTCTCCTTCGGCTTTACGCTCTAACATAATGGTCTCTTTTTGTGTATCTAGAAAAAGTTCGGCTTTGTTCCCGTCTTTTTCAAAAATAACATAAGCAACAGTCGAATACGTTTTCCCATCTTTGGCGTGTTCTAACTTTGTTCCAACTTCAAAAATTCGTACACATTCCTTCTTAATCTCAGACCAAGTGTAACCTGCTGAAGCTTTACATCCATGAGCATCTGAATCTCCCCCAACCATAACATCTGGTTTTGTTTCTTCTGTAGTTACCTTAATCGTTTCTTCCTGTGAAACTTTTTTTGCACAAGAAAATGAAAGCCCAATAATAATCGAAAATAAAAATACTTTTTTCATTTGTTCTATTTATTAGTTGTTACAATTATTACACTGCTAGAAAATCTTATTTTTGATATAACAACGATTGATTCACTTCAAAAGTAACACTTCCATCATTGTTGATAAAGTATTTCAACAAAACTTCCCCCCACGTTTCTCCATCACTAAAATCAGCAATAATCCATCTATGGTTCAATACTTTAACTTTATTGATGATAAATTTATTTACTCCTATTTGGTCTTGTCCAGTATATGGATTCCCTTTCGGATTAGCATTAAGATCCATTAATTTCTCTGTAACCAATGGGATTATTTGCTCATACTTAATTGTTTTTGAAGCAGTTTCCGAATCAAAATAATTCTGCGCGTTTTGATTGTTTTCTAACGAGAAATAGTTTGCTTCACTTAATTTATTCTCTACTAAATTTAAACTATCTCTAAGTTTTTTGGTCGTTTTTACATAACGTTCCTGTTCAAACTTTACTTCTTTACTATAAAACATATAGGTAAAAATATTCATAAGTATCGCAATGATAAATAGGTAAAGCAATAAGGATTTTTTCATTTTTATAATATAATTAAATTGTGATTTCTAAATTATCATACGCTAGAAAAACATTTTTAGGAAGCTTTTTTTGTACCTCTTCATGAAATCCTAATACGTGACTAATATGAGTTAAATAAGCCACTTCTGGCTGAACCAAAGTTATAAAATCTAGCGCTTCTTGCAAATTAAAATGTGTGTCATGTGGCTCTACACGTAAAGCATTTATCACTAATACTTTTAGATTTTTTAATTTATCAATTTCAGCTTCTTCTATAGTTTTTACATCTGTTAAATAGGCAAAATCATCTATTCGATAACCAAAAACCTGCAAATCACCGTGCATCACATTTACTGGTATTGCCATTTTATTTCCCACTGCAAATGGTTCGTTATTGACAACCTCAATTGTTTTTACTGATGGCGCTCCTGGATATTTATTCACCGTTTCGAATACGTAATCAAAACGTTTTTTTAAATTATCTATGACACGTTGATGTGCATAAATTGGCATTTCGCCTTGTCTAAAATTAAACGGACGTATATCATCCAATCCTGCAGTATGATCGGCATGCTCATGTGTAAATAAAATTGCATCTAATTTCTGGCAATTACAAGCCAGCATTTGTTGTCTAAAGTCAGGACCGCAATCGATAACATAGGAATGGTTATCCCAACTAATCCAAATAGACACACGCAGTCTTTTATCCTTAGTATCAGTGCTTTTGCATACAGGATGATCAACCCCAATAATAGGAATGCCTTGTGATGTACCTGTACCTAAAAAATATACCTTCAATTGTACTTTGATTTTTTTACAAAAATAGGATTAATTATCTTTCATTAGAAACCTAATTCACTAACTTTGTAACAAATCAGCCATATTTAAAATAAAATGGGTATAGAAATAAAACTTAAGGGCGACAAAGTGATCGCTCAGATACCATCTATAAAGGACAAAGCACTACGAATTAATCTAAATGAAAACATCTACGGAACCTTTGCAGAGATTGGTGCTGGACAAGAAACCGTAAGACATTTTTTTAGATCTGGTGGTTCATCTGGAACAATTGCGAAAGCAATGTCTGCTTACGATAAAGATTTCAGCGATGCCATTTACGGAATTGAAAGTGATGGCCGCTATGTTACTGAAGAGAGATTAAAAAAAATGTTGACTCTTGAAGGTCAAATAATCGAAGAGCGTCTAAGCAGGGAAAAGCATCCAACTAAACTTTTCTTTAGCTATGCCAATACTGTTGCAACAATCGACTTTGCAAAACAATTTAAAGGCCACGGTTGGGTTGGAATAAGATACCAAATTGAACCCGATGAAGCATACAACGAAATTATACTTCACATACGTTTTAAAGAAACTGATGCCCGATTACAACAAGAAACTTTAGGAATCCTTGGAGTAAACTTAATTTACGGAGCATTCTATAAATATAATGACCCTAAAAGATTACTTCGTTACTTATACGACCATCTAGACAAGGATCAACTTGAAATTGATACAATTAACTTTTCTGGCCCTCGATTTGCTGATGTAGATAATCGTTTGATTAGCTTACAATTGGTAAAAAACGGAATGACAGATGCCGTAATGTTTAATCCAGAAGGTAAAAACATTCTTCCTGCTGCCATTTTATACAAAAAGAACATTCTTGCTTTACGCGGCAGTTTTCGTCCTGTAACTAAGGTTAATATGGACATGTACGAGAAATCATTAAAAATGTTTCTCGAAGAAAGCAAAGTCGAAAAAGAAAATACACTGGTAATTTTCGAAATCACACTATCTAACCTTCGTTCTGACGGAGAAATTGATGAGCGCGATTTTATGGATAGAGCCGAATTGCTTTGTTCATTAGGTCAAACTGTAATGATTTCGAACTTCCAAGAATACTATAAAGTAGTCGAATATTTTGCTAATTATACCAAAGCCCGAATGGGATTGGCAATGGGAGTTAACAATCTTGTAGACATCTTCGATGAAAAATACTACCGTCATTTAAGTGGAGGTATCCTTGAAGCTTTCGGAAAATTATTCTACCGAGACATGAAAGTATTCTTATATCCAATGATTGATGAAGACGGTACAATTATGAACTCGACTAACTTGAAAGTTCATCCTAGAATGAAAGAATTGTATAAATTCTTTAAATTCAACGGAAAAGTAATTGATGTTGCTGATTTCGATCCTCATACTCTAGAAGTATTCTCTAGGGAGGTACTAAAAATGATTAGCCAAGGCAAACCTGGATGGGAACCAATGCTTCCAAAAGGTATTGCTGAAATAATTAAAGAACATCACTTATTTGGTTACGAACCGAATAGAATCTTAAACGAATCTAATTAATTTTTTTTAAGTAGCTAAGTTACTTAGAAACTAAGGTTCTAAGAAGTTTAGATATAATACAAAGGCATCAGTTTTTTAGCTGATGCCTTTTTTTGTGAAAGGATTTTACCTATAGTAATTCTGTTTTAGAAATAACAATCTCAATGACAATATCAATATCAATATCAATAAAAATGACAATGCAAATAGAAATTACAAACCGAAACTAAATACTGAGCCCTGAAACTGAATACTGAATACTGAAACTGAATACTGAGACTGAATACTGAGACTGAATACTGAGACTAAATACTGAGACTAAAAATTATTTCAATATCTGTGCAGCGTGTTCTTTGGTTTTTACTTTTGTGATTATATCCTCTACAATTCCTTCTTCATTTATTACAAATGTAGTTCTGTGAATTCCATCATATTCTCTTCCCATGAACTTTTTAGGTCCCCAAACTCCAAATGCCTCAATTACCGATTTGTCTTCATCGGCTAGTAAAGGAAACGGAAAGTTGTTTTTTTCCTTGAATTTAGCTTGCGCTTTTTGTGCATCGGCACTAACTCCTAAAAGGGCATAATTATTAGCCTGAAAGCGTTCAAAATTATCCCTTAAATCACAAGCCTCGGCTGTACAACCTGGAGTACTCGCTTTTGGATAAAAGAAAACTACTAATTTTTTACCAGCATAATCGGCTAATTTATGTATGTTACCATCTTGGTCTATACCTGAAAAATTTGGTGCTTTATCTCCTACTTGTAATGTTGTCATATTTATTGGATTATTAGATTGTTAGACTTGCTTAGATATTTAGATTGCTAGAATGTTAGATTATTTAACTGTTAGACTACTCATTTTTTTGATTTTTAATTACAACAATACTTAATACTTAATACTTAATACTTAATACTTAATACTTAAAAACATGGAGCTGTAACTAAAATCTGAATTAGGCTTCTCTTAAAAATTGTATTATTTTTACGGGATTAAATTTACGGAAATGAACAAACAAGAACGGGTAACTTTTGTTATAAATACGTTAAAAGAATTATATCCAACTATCCCTGTGCCTCTTGACCACAAGGATCCCTATACTTTATTGATTGCTGTATTATTATCGGCTCAATGCACTGATGTTCGTGTCAATCAAATTACACCAATACTATTTGCAAAGGCTGATAATCCGTATGATATGGTAAAAATGACTGTTGAAGAAATTCGTGATATTATTCGCCCTTGTGGATTATCACCTATGAAATCTAAAGGTATTCATGGTTTGTCGCAAATTCTGATTGATAAACATGGTGGTGAGGTTCCGCAGAGTTATGAATATTTAGAAGAATTGCCTGCAGTAGGTCATAAAACAGCTGGTGTTGTGATGTCTCAAGCCTTTGGTGTTCCTGCATTCCCTGTAGACACTCATATTCATAGATTAATGTACCGATGGAATTTATCTAACGGAAAAAATGTAACACAAACTGAGAAAGATGCTAAACGCCTTTTTCCTGAAGAAGTTTGGAATGATTTACATCTTGAAATTATATGGTATGGCCGAGAATATTCTCCTGCTCGTGGTTGGGATCTTGAAAAAGACATCATTACAAAAACCATTGGAAGAAAATCGGTGATAGATGATTATTATGAAAGTCAAGCTCCTAAAAAGCAAAAAAATCACTAATTGCTTACTGCATTTAGTGATTTTTTTATCAAACGACCAATTTGATTAATTCATTTACTTTCAAAACATCCGACAAGTATTGTGGGCTGTTTAATTAGCTATAATCTCAAAACTATTTTCGTTTATCTTTACTACTGTTAATGCTTGTGAATAGCTTAATAAAAAAGAAACGACTTCTTTGTTGGGTTTCAAGTTTGTAGTAACTGTTGTTTTTTTTGAGTAAATTTTTGCCATGCTAATAAATGTTTGTTTATATAACAACGGACTATTACTCAGTTTAGTATATCAATTAGTTAAAATAATTTGATGTTTTTCTATAATTTTTCTAATATTCATTAGTGCATATCTCATTCTTCCAAGAGCTGTATTAATGCTAACTCCTGTAACCTCAGATATCTCTTTAAAACTCATATCCTGATACATACGCATCACAAGTACTTCTTTTTGATCATTTGGGAGTTCTTCTATCAACTTTTTCAAGTCAACTTCAACTTGATCCATAATCATTTTATTTTCGATTGTTAAAGTATCATCTGACATGATAGAGAATATCGAAAATTCTTCCGTTTCTCTATACATTGGCATTTTCTTTGTTTTTCGATAATGATCTACAATTAAGTTATGCGATATACGCATTACCCACGGCAAGAATTTACCTTCTTCGTTATATGAGTTACTTTTTAAAGTCTTGATTACTTTTATGAATGTATCCTGAAAAATATCATTTGAGATATCTCTGTCTGCTATTTTTGAATATATAAATCCATAAATCTTTGATTCATGTCTTTTTATCAATGTTGACAAAGCACTTTCGTTACCATCAACATAGTTTCTCACCAATAGAGCGTCAGGAATTTGCAGATTAGCCATAATACTACCTTTTAGTTTTAATTTGAAATTTGGGTAATTTTCTAAAAAGTAATTTTACTGTATAGGCTACTGATTTTTAAAGTGTTAATTAATTGTTCAAATTTAACAAATATTTTATTTAAAAAGCAAATTAAATTAAGAATAATTACCAACAAAATCAGAAAAACATTAAATAAAAATCAGCAATTCAGACAAAAACGGTAAAAAACAATAAATCACACCCCTCCTCTTAACAGTTAAATAAAAACCTAAACCACACAAAACAAGCCAGTTAAACTTTAATAATCTTTATTTTACATTATCTCTTATTATCACCTCTAATACAATTGATTATAGATTACTAAAAAAATATCAGTACAGATTGAAAAAAAAATATTCCATCGTTTTTAAGATAAATTGAGCACTTATCCTTAACACAACTCAAATGAAAATTGACTACTTTTGTGGAAATTGATTTTTTGTATGCAAATTGACCTTTCTACACTCGACCCAAAAAAAAATATCATCATTAAAGGTGCTCAGGTACATAATTTAAAAAATGTAGATGTTGCCATTCCAAGAAACAAACTCGTTGTTATTACGGGCCTTTCCGGCTCTGGTAAATCAAGTTTGGCTTTTGATACTTTGTATGCTGAAGGGCAACGCCGTTATGTAGAAAGTCTTTCGTCGTATGCGCGTCAGTTTTTAGGTCGTTTAGACAAACCAAAAGTTGAATATATTAAAGGAATTGCTCCTGCAATTGCGATTGAGCAAAAAGTTAACACTACCAATGCGCGTTCGACAGTAGGAACTTCTACTGAAATTTACGATTATGTAAAATTACTTTTCGCAAGAATAGGTCGTACCTACTCGCCTATTTCTGGTCAAGAAGTTAAAAAAAATACGGTTACCGATGTTGTTACCGATGTAAAAAGCTTTGAGCTAGACAGTAAATGGTTGCTTCTTGCTCCTATTCATCTTGAAAAAGGGAGAAAATTAGAAGACAAACTTAATGTTCTATTGCAACAAGGATTTGCTCGTATCCTAATTGATAACGAAATGGTTCGTTTAGATGAGTTTGCTTCTTCGCTTAACACTAAAAAGAAACAGGATATTTTATTAATCATTGATAGAATAGTTGTAAAGGAAGAAGAGGAATTTTACAATCGTCTTTCTGATGCTGTTCAAACTGCCTTTTTTGAAGGAAAAGGAATTTGTTACTTACAAGAATTAAAAACCAATAAAAGATTCAGTTATTCTAATAATTTTGAGTTAGACGGAATTACTTTTTTAGAACCTAATCCGCATTTATTCAGTTTCAACAACCCATATGGAGCTTGCCCAGCTTGCGAAGGATACGGAAATATTATTGGTATTGATGCCGATTTAGTTGTTCCTAACACCTCTTTATCTATTTATGAAAATGCCATTTATCCTTGGCGCGGTGAAAGCATGGGATGGTTTCGTGATCAATTGGTAAATAATTCTCATAAGTTTGACTTCCCTATACACAAACCTTACTTTCAATTAACTGAGGAACAAAAAGAGCTAATATGGAAAGGAAATCAATATTTTGAAGGTCTAAATGATTTCTTCAAAGAACTAGAAGAGAAAAACTATAAAATACAAAATAGAGTAATGCTTTCGCGTTACCGTGGAAAAACAAAATGTCATGTTTGCAAAGGGAAGCGTTTAAGAGTAGAAGCTTCTTATGTGAAAATAAATGGAAAAACGGTTTCTGATTTAGTCGATTTACCAATTCAACATTTAGTTACTTTTTTCAATGAAATTGACCTTAATGTTTATGAGCAGCAAATCGCAAAACGATTATTAGTCGAAATCAATAATAGACTATCCTTTTTAACTGAAGTAGGATTGTCTTATCTTACCTTAAATAGAAATTCTTCGACTCTTTCTGGAGGAGAATCACAACGTATCAATCTAGCAACTTCTTTAGGAAGCAGCCTAGTTGGTTCTATGTATATCCTTGACGAACCAAGTATTGGTTTGCACCCAAAAGACTCTGAACGATTAATAAAAGTATTATTATCTCTTCGAGATTTAGGTAATACCGTAATTGTTGTGGAGCATGATGAAGACATCATGAAAGCTGCTGATATGATTATAGATATTGGACCAGAAGCTGGAACATTTGGAGGGGAATTGGTAGCTCAAGGAACCTATGACGAAATATTAAAATCATCTTCACTAACAGCTAAATACCTTAATGGAGATTTAGAAATAGCAGTTCCTAAACACCGACGAAAATCTAAAAACTACATACAAGTTATAGGCGCTAGAGAAAATAACCTAAAAAATATTGATGTTACATTTCCATTAGATGTTTTAACTGTAATTACAGGCGTTTCTGGTAGCGGAAAAAGTACGTTGGTTAAGAAGATTTTATTTCCTGCTATTCAGAAAAAATTAGACAATGCAGCAGAAAAAGCGGGTCAGTTTACCGAAATAAAAGGCTCTTTTTCGCAAATAAAGCATATCGAATATGTAGATCAAAATCCTATTGGAAGAAGTTCTCGTTCTAATCCGGTAACCTACATAAAGGCTTACGATGACATTAGAGAACTATATGCTAAAGAAAAATTATCAAAAATAAGAGGCTATCAAGCCAAACACTTTTCTTTTAACGTAGATGGTGGAAGATGCGAAACGTGTAAAGGAGAAGGGTCTATTAACGTCGAAATGGTCTTTATGGCCGATGTGCAATTACCATGTGAAACTTGCGGAGGAAAACGTTTTAAGAAAGAAGTTTTAGAGATTACTTTTGATAACAAAAACATCAATGATGTCTTAACGATGACAATTGATGACGCAATTAGTTTCTTTGCAGCAAATAATCAAACTAAAATTACTCAAAAATTACAGCCTTTACAAGATGTAGGTTTAGGATATGTACAATTAGGACAGTCTTCATCTACACTTTCTGGTGGTGAAGCACAACGTATTAAATTGGCTTCATTCTTGGTAAAAGGAGCTACAAAAGACAAAGCTTTATTTGTTTTTGATGAGCCTACAACTGGACTTCATTTTCATGATATCAAGAAATTAATGGCTTCGTTTGATGCATTGATTGACAAAGGGCACTCTATAATAGTAATTGAGCACAATCTTGACCTAATAAAATGTGCTGATTGGATTATCGATTTAGGCCCTGAAGGTGGGGAAAATGGTGGGGAATTATTAGCAGAAGGAATCCCAGAAGATATCGTTAAGATAAAAAAATCTATAACTGGTATCTACTTAAAAGAAAAATTATAATAGTAACTTATTCGTGATAACATTTATCTTCAAAAGGAATCCCATCTTCATCGATGGCGACTAATATCTTTTTGTTTTTAGATGACTCTATGGTTAGGTACAACCAAGCTACAGACCATAATCCAAATGTTAGACAACAAATAAGAAAATTAAAACTATGATCAACCACTCTTTCCCCTTTTGATAAAACAGCAAAAAGCATTTCATCATTTCGCTCTTCTAAAATAAAACCGTTATGAATTTTATTTGATATTATATTTGAGAATATTTTTAAACTTTCTTCTTGAGTAAATTGTGGGCTTTTCATAATCATAAATTAAAATTATTTTTAGCTATTTACTTTAATAATTTATTTCGGAATAATTCAGATAGCAAAATTAGTTTAGAATAACAAACCAAACAATACCCACTTTTAGTGATTTTACAATAATTCCTTCATCATAAAATACTAAAAAAAATTAATTCCCTAATACACAGTACTATATCAAAAGAATTATTACATATTAATCAATTTCCTTTTTTTTAATCTCCTACTACTAAACAATAAATTATAACTTCTTTTTAATATTAAACGCAGGAGCTTCATACTTATTATCCAGATATTCTTCAGGAATAGTTGTTTTATTCCCATCACGAAGCGCCTTATAATGTGGAGACATTATTTCGATACCTGCCTCATTAAAACTATCCTGAATATTTTGATGCAATGAAGAATAAATAGCTGGCTGTCTTTGAGGTTCTTTGGTATATGCATTTATTTCATAACAAACATAAAAATCATCCAAACCCGTTTGCAAAACAAAAGGAACTGGAGTGTTTTCTATAAAATCTGTTTTTAACGCAGCATTAATTAACGCTTTATGTACTGTTGGCCATGGCACATCATATCCAATAGTAACAGTAGAATGAACAATTAACCCTTTAGCATCTTCTTTTGTATTGGCCGAATAATTAATCGATGTACTCGATAAAACAGTTGCGTTGGGTATTGTAATATCTTCAAATTTTGGTGTTCGCATACGCGTCACTAAAGCCGTTTTCTCAATTACTTCCCCACTCACATCGCCTATTTTTATAAAATCGCCTATCTTAAAAGGTCGCATGTAAGTAATAACCAACCCAGCAACCATATTGGCAATTGCATTTGATGATCCTAATGAAAATAGAATCCCTACAAAAACAGAAACTCCTTTAAAAACAGGTGAATCTGAACCAGGTAAATACGGAAAAATAACAACTAACATAAAAGCATACATTAAGAAACGTATAATATTAAACGTAGGCTTTGCCCAATCGCTATAAAAACCATTTATTTTAATATTTCCTTTATTAATCTCATCTACAAAGAATCTGATTACTTTTAAAACATATTTAAAAATAAGCACAATTACGATTATTGTAAACAAATTAGGCAGGAATGCCACAAACTTTACCGCCACCAATCTTGCTGGCTTTAGAACCCAATGTAGTAAAACTGTTGTATATTTTTCGGTACCAGGAAAAATGCTAAAAAGAATTGGTAAGGATAAATAAACGATTAGTATCAATACAAAAATCTTTATAGCCCCAATTAGTCGCATTGCTAAAAAAAGTTGCTTATGTGGACTGAATATATTAATCCCATTGTACTTAAACCCAGTAAAATATTTTGCTTTATTTCTAGATAAATACAGCCTTGCTTTATTAAAAAGTCTCCCTACTAAAATCAAGACAAGACCAAGAATCAGTATTAATAAAGCAGTGAATCCCAATCGTTTTGGTAGCAAGGAATTATTCTCATTCTCAAAAACAATAGCTTTTTTTATTGCGGCAAGATTACGTTCAGCAATAGCAGTGACAGACATATTTTCTGATTTTGCATCGGCATCTAAAATTGCCATTAACACAAAGTCTTTTCTATAAATAATATCCAAACTTATATCTGAATGAATAATTTTAAGAGAATCGGGTACAAAAAAAGTATCTTGATAGAGTTTTACAATTCTATCCGAAATAGCCTGAGCTCTACTTTCGGCAGAAAATGAACCTACTTTATTATAAACATAAAAAAGAGTGTCTTTAAAAGGAGTAACCGGATATCCTTTTAAATTAATAACAGAAACAGAATCAACTTTATTAACCTGAACATGTTGTTTCTCAAGTTTACCTTTTACTTTTTGAGCAAAACTAATTTGAAAAACCAAAAACAAAGGAATAAACAATAAAATAATTACTCTCTTATTCATATCTGTATGTAATAAAACCAGAGGCGGTTTAACAAATATAAAACAAAATAAATCACTTTTGCTTCCTACTTTATCTCTTACTAAATTTTAACTCCTAATTTGTTTAAGAATTTATTTATCACTTGGTTTATTTCTTTAGAAATAGCGAATTTATAGTTTAAATACACGTACACTATTGTAACCAAAACTGATTTTAAAGCAATGCCTATAAGTGGATAAAAAGGGAATTCCCAAAAATAGAACAACAGAAACAATGCAAAAGTAAGTACAATTGAATACACTGTTTGATTCGTAAATGGATACAAATGCAAACGTTTAACCACAAAAAGTAATTTAGCTAAACTATATAATGTAATGGACAATAAAGTTGCAAATGCAGAACCTTTGATTCCGTATATAGGAATAAAAATCATATTTAAAACTACTGTCAGAAAAACTAAAAGCAAACCTAAATACAATACCATTCGGTAGTATTTAGTATTAAAGATAATAGCATTATTATTTCCTAGAATAAGATCAAAATACTTAGACAATCCGATCATGAATACAACAGCAATTCCTCCGCTATATTCCTCTGGAACCAATTCATACAATTGATTAATATTTACAAAAATGCAAAGCATTACAAATCCACCAACTACCTGTAGGTTAATCGATGTTTTTTTATACAACTCATTTAATTCATCATGTTTCTCATCATGCATTAACTTAGCAGTAATAGGATATACAATTTGATGCATTGCACGACTCGGAACTGAAATTACTAACGCAATATATGTCGCTACTGAATAATAGGCTATATTTTCAATCTTCATGTATTGATTAAGCATAAGCTTATCTCCATCTAAAAGTAAATTAGCGACACTTCCTGACAGAATAATAAAAAAAGTATACTCCATTACACTTTTTACATTTTCTGGTATTGTAATCTGAAAATTCGGCTTTTTAATACTAAAAGCATAAAACATCGTCACAATAAAAGCTAGAAAATAAATTGCTGCAGTTATATACACAAATTGAATTAATGTGATCCAATTAAAATACAATCCTACCAACGCAAAAGAAGAAAACAATCTCAGCCCTACTTCTTTGATGAAATTGCCAAAAACAGAATGCATGTGCACTCTAGCCCAAGCATAGAATATTTCGAAGTAAGCCATACAAATTCCGATAAAAGGAATCAATAAGATAAACTCTTTTACTACTGGGTTTTTCTTTGATACAAAAGCAGTAATGTCATCAAAAAATAAAAAACCTATTATCCCAAGGGGAATACACATTAATACTGGAAATAAAGCGGTAAAGGATAAAAACTGCTCCCGCTCTTCTTCCGTCTTATATTGGGAATAAAATTTAACTAATGTATTTTGCATTCCTATTGCAAACAAAGGCATAATTACATTTGCTGCTGAAAGGATATAATTTGTTAAAGCATAGTATGTTGCGCCTAGATAAATTGGATACAAATAAAGCGTATTTATAGCACCAATACCAAAACCAATATATGTTATGATAGTATTTTTGAAAGACTGATTTAAGACTATGCCCATTGAAGGTATTTGTATTTTTTAAACTTTAAAAAGTGTTTTATTTAATCAATTGTGCTAACTGCTTTGTTAGGTTTTTTCTAGAATATTGTTGCAATCCTACTCCGTTTGCTTGTAGTTTGCCTTCTAAAAATTGATTATAAAAATCCAAAATTACACTTTTTAATTTCATTTTTTCAGAATAGTCAAAAAACACCCCTGTATTGGTTTGAGTTATGATATCTGAGAAGTCAGACCCTTTGGGGCCAATTGCAATTATTGGTCTATTAGAAACCATGTATTCGAACAATTTACCAGGAATAATACTCTTAGTATCTTCTGAATTGATTTCGATTAACAATAAAACCTGCGATTTTTTCTGGTGCGCTATCGCTTCCGTATGCGAAACATAACCTAAATAATTCAGATAATTATCTAGTTTGTATTTAGTTATTGTGTCTAATACTTCTTGACTAACTGCTCCTATTAGTTTAATTTCTAAATGTTGTTTGAATTCTGGAATTTCTTGCAACAATTCAACCAAGCATTCCCATAAAAAGAGCGGATTCCTTTCTGACAAGAACGACCCAATATGAGCCAATGTAAACTTGGCATCTAAAGTTTGTTTCTCAACATTTTCAACATCGTAGCCATTTGTAATAACCTCAATGGGTTTTGAAGTTATTTCCTGAAACTCTGCTTTTGTTGTTTTACTTGTAACAAGAATTGTATCGGCAGCATTTAAAACCTGATGTTCTAATTTTTTATGCTTTTTAGCTGCATAACTAGACAAACGCAAAGATTTATGATATCCAATCGTAGTCCATGGGTCACGAAAATCAGCAAACCATTTTATGTCTAACTTTTCTTTTAATTCCAAACCAATAAGATGCAAACTATGTGGTGGCCCAGAAGTTACAATCGTATCGATATTATTCTCGACAATATATTTCTCTAAAAATGAAACTGATGGCTTTACCCATAAAACACGTGCATCGGGAATAAATAAATTACCTCGAACCCAAAGAAATACTTTATCAAGAAATGATTGTTTCTTTTTATTTGGGAAAATTCCAGAAGCTATTTTCTTCGTTTTATTTTTAGAAAAAAACGAAGCCAATTGATACGGCTCAATAATTTTATTCTTGATAACAATTACCTGATCCGAAACTTCTTTTACTAATCCTTCGTCAACGATTGGATAAGTTGGATTCTCTGGCACATATACAATTGGTTGAACACCAAATTCGGGTAAATACTTTACAAATTTTAACCAGCGCTGCACACCTGGCCCTCCCGCTGGTGGAAAATAATAGGTAATTATTAAAAGTTTCTTTTGTTCCAAGAAAAAATTGGTTTAATGTTTAAAATTTCAATTTCAAGAGTTATTATAATGAATACAACTCCTTTTAAAAATCATCTTTGCTATTTAATTTATCAAGCTCTTCTATATCTAAAAGATCTTTTAATCTGTTAGCAGCTTTCTTAGATACAATCAGATTATCGTAATCAATAAAATTAACTGGAATTTTTTCGATAGAGACAATTGTAGCAACTTCTAAAAGAGAGTCAAAAGATTGATTTTCTAATCCTTTTACTGTGGTCATAATATCAAGTCTTAGACCATAATTTAATGTAAAATCTGTCCATCCTGGAACAAACTGCATTGTTTCTATAGATTCAAAATTTCCTATACCAATAGCTACGAAAGCTTTCTTAAGATTCTTTCTGTTTTCTAAAGTATCCTCAAGATAAACATCTAAATCCCCTGTATTTCGATTATATCCATAAACGTTTACTGCAAAACCTCCAATAATAATATACCTAACATTAAATTCATGAAAATACTTCCAAATTGAAATAATTTGCTCGTTCATTATTTTTTATATTGAATTCTTGTGGCTGTACGTAACATATAGGAAACTTCAATAATAGCCATCATCCTCTCTAATCTCTCTAGATAAGAAAGTGACTTTATCTCAGCTATTCTTTTTCTCTCCATAGCTTTAATATTTATCTCATTATCGTTATTAGTTTCCACTTTTACAAAAATTAATTAAATTTCTACACTTCAACATTCTTAATAAAACATACAACAAAAGTACACAATTTAAAAAGACCCATAAGTTATAAAAAACCCAAACAACTTTATATTTGGCATCCATACTTGTCAGACTGAAATATTCTCCTTGACTATCATTATAAAAGTCATCATATCCCATCATGTAAAAACCACATAAGATAAATATAACTACATCTAAAAAGACAAAAAATAATATTTTAAGAATCTTTGAAGTGCTCATTAATAAACTAAAATCAGATTATTTAACGCTAATCGATTTCTTTCTTTCAAAATAAATACCTCCTATTAAAAGAATTAGCATACCTATTGAACTAAAAAGTGCAATCATACTACCTGTTTTAACTACTTCTGGCTCAAATTTAAATTCTATAGTATGTTTACCTCCAGGAACTTCAAGGGCTCTTAAAACATAATCTACTGGAAAATGATCTGTAAGTTTACCATCGATATAAGCATTCCATCCTTTTTCATAATATATTTCAGAGAATACTGCTAAACCATCGTTTAAGTTTTCTGATGTATATTTAAGATAATTTGGTTTGTAAATGTCTAATTTAATCGTTCCGTTTGGATCCCATTTTTTCTTTAAACGAGCACTTTTAAATTTAGATCCATGATCATGAATATTAAAGACTGCTACATTTTTAGTATCCAAATGCTCTAAAGTTTTCATTTCAGCATCGGCTGTATTAACTAATTTCACATCTCTAACAAACCAAGCATTACCATTAGCATCAGGATTTATAGTTGGGAATTCTTGTCCTTCCTTATTAACCTGAATAACGTACTTAACATTAAGCATATTAAGAACTTCTAAATTATTTTTAGAAATCTGATAATCAAATAACTGTTGCATTCTTCTAGGTCGTACAGCACTATATCCTCCTATTGCTTTATGGAAATAAGAAGTTCTTCCTTGTAATTGTCCTTGAACATCAAACACACGGTAAACAGAAGTATCTTTTAATATTTGAGTATTTGTTGGTGTTTCCTGAAAAGGAGCTGCTATTTGCACAGGGCTAACAAAATCCTTAGCCGAAACATATTTTTTATCGATAAAGAATAAATCAAAAATCATTAAAAGTCCAACTATAATAAGTGCTGTATTCTGAGCAAATTTATTCTTGATAAACAGCCATAAAACTCCAAAAGTAACTACAATAAAAAATCCTGAACGCAACAAGTCTGCAGAATATAAACTTTTTCTATCATCTTTTAGCGCATCAACAAAATCAGGTCCGTAGCTCTCTAAGAAATAACTATCACTTGCACCTGAAAAATTAAACATGCCTTTACACAAGACCAATATTAATATAACACCGATACTAAACACCCCTGTTTGAACTAATCCTTTTTGCTGTAACTTAGGATCTATTTCTTTTAATTTAAAGAAAGATTGTAATCCCATAATTGCAAGAACTGGAAAACAAAGTTCTAGGATTACTTGTATCGAAGAAACAGCTCTAAATTTATCATATAATGGAACATAATGAATAAAGAAATCGGTTACTATTGGAAGGTTTTTACCCCAAGAGAGTACCAAAGCTACCATTGCTCCTGAGAAGAAGACGTATTTTATTTTTCTATCATCAATGAATAAAGCTAAAATTGCCAAGAAGAAAACAACAGCACCAATATAAGCTGGCGCAGATACAATAGGTTGATCTCCCCAATAAGTTGGCATTGCCGAAACAAAATCTTGAGCTTGTCCTTCTGGAACTCCTTGCTCTAGCATAAATTCGTACATTCTACTATCAGTACCCACTGGTTCGTGACTAGAACCTCCAAAAAGCCTTGGTGCAATTAAGTTAAAGCTTTCAGCAATTCCATAACTATATTCAGTAATATAGTCTGTAGTCATTGAAGCAGTTGTAAGATTTTTAGATCCGTCTGGATTAAAAGTCAATTCGCTTTTATCACGAATACTAAATTTTGCATATTCAGTAGTTGCCATCAAATTGGTAGCGTTCGCACCTAAACCAAAAATTCCAGCTACGGCTAAAACTCCAAGCGAGACTAAAAGTGACTTATATTCTTTTTCTTTGATAAAATTAAAGGCAAAATAACCTGAAAGTATCAATAAGAAAATTAATAAATAATAGGTCATTTGAAAGTGGTTTGCATTAATTTCTAAAGCAACCGCAAACATGGTGAGTAACCCACCGAGAATATATTTTTTCTGAAATACGAGTATAAATCCTGCGATAACCAATGGCATATATGCAATAGCATGTGCCTTGGCGTTATGCCCAACTCCTAATATAATAATTAAATAAGTAGAAAAACCGAAAGCCAATGCTCCTATAAAAGCTTTAAGCGGATCGATCTTTAGAACCAATAGTAAACCATAAAAACCTAAGAAATATAGAAATAGGTAATCTGCTGGACGAGGTAAAAATCGTAAAGCATCATCTAATTGCCCTACATAATCATGTGGATAATTAGCTCCTAATTGATACGTTGGCATCCCACCAAAAGCCGAGTTTGTCCAATAAGGTTCAGAATGTTCAGTTGCTCTGAAATCATTTTGTTCCTTTGCCATTCCGGTATATTGCGCAATATCCGATTGAAAAATCTGTTTTCCTTGTAATACAGGATAAAAATAAATTAAAGAAACGAGTACGAATCCCAATATAACAAGGGCATGCGGATAAAGCTTATTTATTAGTTTCAATTTTGTAGGGTTTGGTTATGGGTGAAATTCTATTGTTCGATTACAAATCTAATCTATTTCTTCGTAATCAACGTAATCACCAACTTTTTTGGTTTCACGCGGGTTCTTTGCATTAACATTATCATATAACACCTCATCATTTGTTCTTGTTTTTTTCCAAGAATTATTTTGTTGTTGCTGTGTATATTGTTGCTGCTGTCTTTGAAAATTCTCTCCTGCTTTATCTACCACTTTTTTCATTAAAAGAGGTAAAAATAATTTTGCCAAGAATCTAAAAATGTAATAAAAAGCAATCATGTAAAAAATCGCTTTTATAAGACCTGAAAAAGATGCTGTTTGCATAATCATATATTTTTTTTCAAAAATAGCAAATCCATTCTTCAAAATTAAAATATCCATCTTAAATAAATAATAAAATATAGTACATTTGAAAAGCGTTATTACTTTTTAACTAAAAAAAATAATATGTTCAAAATCAGAAACTTAATTATTTCCAGCGTTTTTTTAACCCCTTATCTTTTTTTCGGTCAACATACCGATGTTATCAATTCTAACCGACCAGGCGAAACTATGTCGGCTTTTTCAGTTGGTAAATCAGTCATTCAAGCCGAAATTGGGGTTTACGGAATTAACGAAAAACACGATTTATTAGATTATAAAGCAAGTGGTCTCGGAACTGACTTAACGCTTCGTTGGGGGCTTTTTCGTGAGCAATTAGAGCTTATTGCTGACATACAGTACCAAATGGAAGATTATTCTACTCCATTTGTCAGTTATAAGAAAAATGATTTTAAACAGACTGTATTAGGAGCAAAATACCTTATCTACGATCCGTTTAAAAACTATGAAAAAAAGATAAACATTTACAGTTGGAAAGGCAATCAAAGATTTAACTGGCGTCAATTAGTTCCAGCAGTTTCGATTTTTGCAGGAGCTAATTTTACTTTTGCTGGAAATCCCTATTCTTTTACACATAAGTCTAGTATTTCTCCAAAAATCATGTTGATTACTCAAAATCACTTGGGTGATGGAAAATGGGTATTTGTAACCAATATTATTGCCGATTACATTACTACCGACTATCCTAGTTATGGATACGTAGTTACACTTACTAGAGGTTTTAACGACAAATGGTCTGGTTTTGTAGAAAATCAAGGTTATAAGAGTGATTTTTACAGTGATTGCATCGTTAGAGGTGGTGCCGCTTACTTGCTAAACAAAAACATGCAAATCGATGCATCTGTGAGTACAAACTTTAAAGACACTCCTTCTATTTTATATGGTGGCGTTGGATTTTCTTGGCGTTATGACGCCAAGTATAAAGAAGTTCAAATGAGATTTAAAGACGAAAAGGGTAAAAAGAATAAAAAAGGTAAAAGCAGTAAAAACGGCAAAAAAAGCAAAAAGAAAGAAGCTGAAGAAGACTCAATTAAAATAGAGCAAAAACGTAAATCTACTTTTGAGTAAAACCGACTACTAGCAAATTAACATAATCTCAAGAAAGAGATTTTTTCAAAATATATAATACAATCTTAATGATTACAATACAAGAAGCAAAGACAAAGAAAGAGTTAACCGAGTTTATAAAATTTCCTTTTTCATTATATAAAGACAATAAATATTGGGTTCCACCAATTATTGCTGATGAATTAGAAACTTTTGACAAAACTAAAAACCCAGCTTTCGAAAATGCAGAAGCTACTTTTTACGTGGCTTTAATAAACAATAAAATCGTAGGTCGCCTTGCTGCCATAATTAACTGGAGTGAAGTTAATAATCAACAAAAAAAGAAAGTCCGTTTTGGTTGGTTTGATGTTATTGATGATATTGAAGTTACCAAAGCTTTACTTGAAAAAGTATATGAATTAGGTCGAAAAAACAATCTTGAACATGTTGAAGGTCCGATGGGATTCTCAAATCTAGATAAAGTTGGTGTTTTAACTGAAGGTTTTGATGAAATAGGAACTATGATTACATGGTACAATCATCCTTATTACGCAACTCATTTTGAACAATTGGGTTATGTAGTAGAAAAAAATTACGATGAAAGTAAATTTCCTTTTGCTAATGTAAAACCTGAACATTTTGAAAAAGCAAATGATTTAGTTAAGAGAAGATACCAATTAAAACCACTTAATTTTAAGACAACCAAAGAGGTTATGCCTCATGTGGATAAAATGTTTGATTTATTTAATGAATCTTATGCTTCTTTATCTTCATTTGTAGCAATAACCGATATCCAAAAAGAGTATTTCAAGAAAAAGTACATTAGCTTTATCAATCCTGAGTTTATAAAATTTGTAGAAGACAAAGACCATAACATTGTTGCTTTTAGCATCGTTATGCCTTCTTTCTCTGAAGCTTTACAGAAAACAAAAGGAAAATTATTTCCATTTGGATTCCTTCATTTGCTTAAAGCAAAAAATCACAGTAAGGATATGATTTTTTACCTTATCGGAGTTCATCCTGACTATCAAAACAAAGCTGTAACTGCGATTATCTTTAATGAGTACTACCATACTTTTAAAGAAAAAGGTATTGTTAATTGCTACAGAACTCCAGAATTATCAGATAATGTGGCCATACATAATTTATGGAAGCATTTTGATCCTGTTATCCACAAACGAAGAGCTACTTTCCGTAAAGATTTATAAAAAAAAGAAATCCATTCACAGTTGTGAATGGATTTCTTTTTTAACATCAAACCTATTTGCAATCTACTTTTGATAAGGTCATTTTAGTATCGAATTTCAAGCCTTTTTTATCTTTAAAAACCATTTTACCATTTGTCTCTATCAAATCACCATATCCCTCTATAAAAGCTCCTGATTTTTTCAAAAAAGCGACTTCTCTTATTGATGATACCCCTTCAGATTTAAAAGTATAATCAGCAATAAGCGTATCTCCCTTGATGTTTCCGATTATGGTTCCTACGTTTTTATCCTTTTCGTAAATTTTATACACTAATTCTCCATTTACTTCATTATGCGAATTTGTATTTAAAGTCATTGTAATTGTATCCTTGTTGGTCACTAACTCAAAACATTGCTTACCAACAGATTCTTTAATCAATCCAGATTCTACTGTATTAGGAACAATTTCTTCTGGTTTATTCCTTTTACAAGAAACCAATACTAATGTAAGAACTCCTATTATTGCTATTATTTTTTTCATAATCATTCTGTTTAAAAGTTTGAATGTTAAATATACTAAATTAAAAACTAGACAAAAAAAAATCCATTCGCATAACGAATGGATTTCTTTATATAATTCCCACGTATTCAAAAAATGAATATTTGGTTTTAACTATGCATCTAAATCAACTGTAGTTCTACTAGCGATTTCTTTATAAGTACCGTTTTCTAATTTCTCACGAATTGCTTCAAAAGCAGTAAGAGTTTCATCGATATCTGATAAAGTATGAGAAGTTGTAGGTATCATTCTTAATAAAATAATTCCTTTTGGTATAACTGGATAAATCACAATTGACAAGAAAATACCGTAGTTCTCTCTTAAATCATTTACCATAACCATTGCCTCAGGAACACTACCTTGCAAATAAACTGGCGTTACACATGTATTTGTATCACCAATATTGAAGTTTCTTGAACGTAATCCGTTTTGTAATGCATTAACATTCTCCCAAAGTTTATCTTTTAATTCTGGGTGATTACGCAACAATTCTAAACGTTTCAAAGAACCAACAGTTTGAATCATTGGTAATGCCTTTGCAAACATTTGAGAACGTAAATTGTATTTTAAATAATCGATAATGTCTTTATCAGCAGCTACAAAAGCACCAATATTAGCCATTGATTTTGCAAAAGTAGAGAAGTAAACATCAATATCATCTTGAACTCCTTGCTCCTCACCTGCTCCAGCTCCTGTTTTACCAAGTGTACCAAAACCGTGTGCATCATCTACCAATAATCTGAAATTGTATTTTTGTTTCATTGCAACAATTTCTTTCAATTTTCCTTGTTGCCCACGCATTCCAAAAACACCTTCAGTAATAAACAAAATACCACCACCTGTTTCCGTAGCCATTTTTGTAGCACGTTGCAGGTTTTTTTCCATACTTTCTAAATCATTGTGTTTGTATGTAAAACGTTTACCCATATGCAAACGAACACCATCAATAATACAAGCATGAGAATCTACATCATAAACAATGATATCATTTTTAGTTACTAAAGCATCAATGATAGACACCATTCCTTGGTAACCAAAATTTAATAAATAAGCAGATTCTTTCATTACGAAAGCTGCTAATTCATTTTCTAATTGTTCGTGGTATTCTGTGTGTCCTGACATCATACGAGCTCCCATTGGGTAAGCAGCACCAAATTTGATTGCCGCATCTGTATCTGCCTGACGTACTTCTGGATGATTTGCTAAACCTAAATAGTCATTCAAACTCCAGTTTAAAATATTTTTTCCACCAAATTGCATTCTTGGACCAAGTTCACCTTCTAATTTAGGGAAAACAAAATAACCCTCAGCCTGAGAAGCCCATTTTCCTAATGGTCCTTTATTGTTTTGAATTCTTTCGAATAAATCTTTTACCATAAATATATTTTGAAGTAATAATTTTAATTTTAAACAGCGTGCAAAAATAATGATTATTATTCTAAAATAAAGTTTCCTTCTATTTTTCTTGAAAAATAATCTGAATATCAATATTCAAAAAAATAAATGGCTCTTAAACTCCAATTCAAAGACACAACTATTGAAATTATAACAATACAAATTTCCTGAATAAATAATCTGTATTTCATGATTTTTATCATAATAAAAGACAGTTTTGTCTTTTATCTTTGTATAAAGATTTTAAAACTAAAACAAAACCAATTTATCATGAAAAGAAAATACAAAATGCCATTAAAATTGAAAGTGTTTTTTTGTGCAATTTTTGCTGTGACGCTCTTAGCTTCATGCAAAAAAGAAGAAAGTTCAACCAATTACACCAACATCGAAACCAGTGGAGAAATGGAAGCTGAGCTTACAGCCCCACCAATGGTACCTAAACCTGTTGGTGATAGAGGAGCTATGAAATTAAAAATAAGTATGGAAATTAGAGAGCAAGAAGGAACTATGACAGATGGTGTAAAATACACTTATTGGACATTTGGTGGCTCTGTTCCGGGAAGTTTTATCAGAACTCGTGTAGGTGACGAAGTTGAATTTCACCTAAAGAATCATCCTGATAATAAGTTACCACACAACATCGATTTACATGCTGTTACAGGTCCAGGTGGTGGGGCAACCTCATCATTGGTCGCTCCAGGTCATGAAAAAACTTTTAATTTCAAGGTGATTAATCCTGGATTATACGTTTATCATTGTGCTACTGCACCTGTAGGAATGCACATTGCAAACGGAATGTACGGTTTGATTCTTGTTGAGCCTGAAGGTGGACTTCCTCCTGTTGATAAAGAATACTACGTTATGCAAGGTGATTTTTATACTCAAGGTGAATATGGAGCCAAAGGTCTTCAGCCTTTTGACATGAATAAAGCGGTAAAAGAAACACCTGATTATGTCGTATTTAACGGAAAAGTAGGTTCGTTAACTAATGGAGGTGAACTTACTGCTAAAGTTGGAGAAACGGTGCGTTTGTTTGTTGGTAACGGTGGTCCTAATCTAGTCTCTTCTTTTCATGTTATCGGTGAAATATTTGACAAAGTTCATGTTGAAGGCGGAAGTATGATTAATGAAAATGTTCAAACTACACTAATTCCAGCTGGGGGAGCAGCTATACTTGATTTTAAAGTTGAAACTCCAGGAGATTTTATATTGGTTGACCACTCTATTTTTAGAGCATTCAATAAAGGTGCTTTGGGAATATTGAAAGTTGAAGGTGCCGAACATAAGAACATCTATTCTGGAACCATTCAAGAAGGTATTTACTTGCCTGAAGGAGGAACAATTCAAAAAATGCCAGATAACGGAGCAGCTAAAACAGTAACACCTAAAAGAACTGTAGCAGAGAAAGTAAAAATTGGTAAACAAATTTTTGGAACAACATGTTTTGCTTGTCATCAATCAGAAGGGCAAGGAATACCAAGCACTTTCCCTCCTCTTGCAAAATCAGATTATCTTAATTCTGACCCAAAACGAGCGATTAAAACAATCTTACATGGTTTAAGCGGAGAGATAACAGTGAATGGTAAAAAATATAACAATGTTATGCCCAGCCAGAACTTAACTGATGACGAAATAGCAAATGTTATGACTTACATCTACAACAGCTGGGGAAATAACAAAACAGATGTTACTCCAGAAATGGTAAAATCGCTAAGATAACAACAGCAATATTATGCAAAAACACACATTTATTACTATTCTTTTCTTGGCTTATTGGGGAATGATGAGCGCACAAGAATCGAAAATGGTTCCAATAAAAGAGGGCTCTTTTGTCCCTCTTTATGGGGCTACAGAAAAAACACCTGTCTCTGTAAAATCATTTTATATAGATGTTTATCCTGTTACCAATAGTGAGTTTTTGGTTTTTATCAAAAAGAACCCTAGCTATAGTAAATCTAAGATAAAAGGAATTTTCGCAGATAAAAGCTATCTATCTTATTGGAAGAGTGATTTTGATTTTGGGAATTCAAATCCTAAAGCTCCCGTAACAAACGTTTCTTGGTTTGCTGCAAAAAAATATTGTGAATGCCAAGGCAAACGATTGCCTACCATGGATGAATGGGAATATGTTGCTATGGCTGATGAGAAAAAAATTGATGCCAGAACCAAAGCCGAATTTAATAAATACATTTTGACTTGGTACGAGAAAACGAAAACATATGAAAATCCAATTGGGAAAACATTCAAAAATTATTGGGGAGTTTATGACATGCATGGATTAGTATGGGAATGGACCTCTGATTTTAATAGCATTTTTTTGTCTGGAGAATCTAGAAAAGATAAAAGTGATGACAAAAATCTTTTTTGTGGTGGTGCCTCAGTAAATGCGAGTGACTTAATGGATTATGCTGCTTTTATGCGTTATGCTTTTAGAGGAAGCCTTAAGGCACAATATTCGACTAGAAACCTAGGCTTTCGATGCGCTAGCACAACAAAACTATAATTCTAAATCATTTAAAAATGAAAAAAACTGTAATCGCAATCTTTATACTTCTATTTACATTACAAAGCTGTAAAGATTCTAAAAAAAAAACCAGTGCATTAGACATAAAAGACAAGCCTATTAGCGATTTATCTATTTACAATTTACCGTCGCAATGGACAAATCAAGACGGGAAAGATATCGAATTAAAAAGCTTGAGAGGAAATGTTTTGGTTATGGTCATGATATACACCACTTGTAAAGCGGCTTGCCCTAGACTTGTTGCCGATATGAGGAATATTGAATCTCGATTAAATGCAAAAACTAAGAAAAATGTAAAGCTCATATTAGTAAGCATTGATCCCGAAAATGATACTCCTGAGAAACTAAAAGCTTTTGCTATTGCTAACAAAATGGACAATGATCCATGGATTTTCTTACGCTCTACGGAGGAAAACACCCGTGAATTTGCCGCTATTCTTGCTGTAAATTATAAAAAAATATCTCCTATTGATTTTTCACACTCTAACATTATAAGTGTTTTTAATTCTGATGGAGAGTTAGTTTACCAACAAGAAGGTTTAGGCGTAAACAATGATAAAACGATTGACAGAATAAATCTGGAAGCAGAAAAAATTAAATAGGTTAATTTAATTCGTAAAAAACAAGGGAAGATTTTAATTAATCGACTCTTGTTTTTTTGTTTTTAGCATTGATGCAATAATCAAGATTAATCCCAAAACAATAAAAACGCTCGTTCCAAAGATTCCCTCATAATACCCATAAAGAGCTCCTTTACCAAAATAGAGGTAGCCTCCTTGAAGAAACAATAGTACTTCGGTTACTATATATCCGAAAACAAAACACTTCACTCCTACCTGCAATAAACTAGATTGATTTGAAAGCAACTTATGTTGTAATAACACTCCAAACAAAAAACCCGTTATTATACCTAAAGTTGTTAAATGAATAAAACCAATTATAAAACTTCTTATTTGATGTGAAACTTCGGCTAAATCAGGAATAAGAACCAATAATTGTATGCTGATTTTCAAGAATAACGAACATAAAGCCAAGCTATAAACGGTTTTAGTAATTGGTTCTAAACTTGCTTTAAACCATTCTATTTTTGGCTTTAGCATTTTATAGAAATAGATAAAAGCAACCAATTGCAAGATAACTCCAAAAGCATTAACCCATTTTAACATCCTGTTTTCGAGATACCAACTCATAGGAAATGCTACAGTTAAAAATGTAGCTACGATAAGTAGACTAAAAAATATTTTAAAGCTATTTTTTTCAATTTTATCTTCAAATTGTTTTAAAAACAAAGCCAAAACTGCAAATAGAAACCAGCCATTAAACTGGAAATGCAGAAAAAACTGAATTGCAATTTGATAAAAAGCACTTTGCTTTCCTAGCATACTTACTGCTGGACCCAAGCACCAAACTCCAAAAGTTGAAAAGATCATAAATAAAACTGCTACTAATAAGAGTTTATGATCTTTTGTTTTGTCCTGAAAACCATCTTTCCAAATCTGCCAACAAAAAAAATAACTTAATAAAATATGCAGGGTAGAAAATACAATCGAAAACAAAGCATATCCCTGGATAGGAAAAGAAATCATCATACCGATAACTGTAAACTCTGTGATCCAAAATAACCGATTGTAAACAGGCTTATTACTTTTTTCTTTTGGGAGATAGAAACGAACAATTAAAACATAAATCATCAAATATGCCCAACCTAACATTGCTACATGAGAATGTGCATGCAGTAGAAAACTATAATTTATGTTTAATGGAAACAAATAGAGATAACGCATTAACAACCCCATTAGTGAGGCAATCAAAAAGTTAAAGAAGCAACATAGTATCCAACTTTTATAGGAACCCATTCTAGATAACAATTTCATTTTTATTTAAATTAAAAGTAGTTTAAAACAATCTTATTGTAAAATTATAGCAATAAAAATGCACCGATATTAATTAATTTATCGGTGCATTTTCTAATTATTATGCATTCTGGATTTTAAGAAAACTCTTTTTCTAGCATCATTGCTTTAGGAAATAAAATATTATTCTCTAAATGAATATGTGTATGCAAATCTCCTTCAAATTCTTTCAGCATTGCAAACGTCACTTTATAAGTAGTACATCCATCACTTGGCGCAGTATAATCATTTGTTAGGGTGGCAATTTCGCGAAAGCGTTCCCCTTCTGTATCATGCTCATGCATCATCATTGCAATTGGATTCGATACTGTTCCAAATGGAGGTTGCATTAAATCTCCTGCTGTTTCTTTTGCTTTTACCATTTTTTTTACAAAAGGGAATAACATTAATTCTTCTTTTTTCATATGTTGCGCCAACTCACTTGCACATTCAGTAAAAAGCTCATTTATTTTAAACAACTCAGGATGGTTAGCGCCATGAACACTACAAAGCTTATTTAAAAATTGCATGATGATAACTGACTTATCCTCTACATAACGGTGATGCGTTTTTTCGATATAATCAGCTAATAAATCTAATGGCCAAGAATTAAAGTCAATTTTATTATTTCCTTCTATCAATAATGACTCTTTAATTTTTCGGAGTAAAACTTTAGAATCTATTTCTTGTTTTTCGCAAACTTCAGTAATGGTTCTATTTCCTTTGCAACAAAAATCGATTTTATATTTTGTAAAAACTGCCGCTGTTCTAAAATCCTCAGCTACAAATGCTCCAATTGTTTTATTTTGTAAATTTTCCATAATTTATTTTTTATTTTCTTTTATTTTTTAATGTCAAATCAAATACAAACCAAGCTGTAGTTACGATTCCTATTCCGAAAATAGAATCTCCTATAGCACGCATCCATTTTAAGGTAATCATTGTAGGTTGTTGCATTAACTCTGATGAACGTGCGTACCACATTCCATGATCAATACTTTCGATAGCTTGCCAAATTCCTATTGGTAGCAAACTCAATACTGCCATTAAAAACAAACCTATATTTAATGACCAAAAAGTGATCCTAAGTAATTTCTCGTTCCAAGTAATATTTCTATATAAGCTTCTTAATACAAAAAGCATTAAACCAATTCCTAACATGCCATAAACCCCAAAAAGTGCTGTATGTGCATGAAGTGGTGTTGTATTTAAACCTTGTACATAATAAAGTGCAATTGGTGGATTAATTATAAATCCGAAAACACCAGCTCCAAGGAAATTCCAGAATGCTACTGCAATCATAAAATAAATAGGCCATTTATAATCTATAATCCATTGCGTAGATTTTGACATTTTGTAATTTTGATATGCTTCAAAACCAATTAATGTAAGTGGTACAACTTCTAGTGCACTAAACGAAGCTCCTAACGCCATAATTGCTGTTGGAGTTCCAGAGAAGTACAAGTGATGAAAAGTTCCTAGAATACCACCTGCCATGAAGATAATAGTTGCAAATAGAACATTTAAAGTAGCCGTTTTCGTTTTTAACAATCCTAATCGAACAAATAAAAACGCAATAACAACCGTTGCAAATACTTCAAAGAAACCTTCTACCCATAAATGAACAACCCACCATCTCCAATATTCAGCAATAGCAAGATTTGTTTGTCTTCCCCACATTAATCCTGCACCATAAAACATGGCAATGGCTGTACAAGAAATTAAGAATAAAATGATTAGATTTTTTTCTTCTGTTTTTTTCTTAATAATTGGAATCAATGGTCGAACCATTAATGCTAACCATAAGAACAATCCAACTAAAAGGAATATTTGCCAAAAACGTCCAAGATCTACATATTCATAACCTTGATGTCCAAACCAAAAATTTTGCACCAAGTCTAATTTTTGCATTACCCCAAACCATTGTCCTACCATTGAACCTAAAACAATAATCAATAAAGCAATGAATAAGAAGTTCACTCCAAAACACTGAAATTTAGGATCTTTACCCGAAACTGCAGGAGCAATATATAATCCGGTTGCCAACCATGCCGTTGCTATCCAAAAAATAGCCAATTGAGTATGCCAAGTTCTTGTAACTGCGTAAGGTAAAATTTGGTCTATTGGGATACCATATAATGCATTTCCTTCAACGCCATAATGCGCTGTGACTATTCCTAAAGCCATTTGAATAATCATTAATAAACTCACCACCCAAAAATATTTTTTAATCAAATACATCGATGGTGTCATTCCTTGATTAATTATTGGATCTTTTGTTGGTAAAGGAAATTCTTCTTCTTCACCCGATTTAGCATGATAAAACACTAGAATTCCAATACAGAAAATCAATAAAATAATACTAACACCCGACCAAGCAAGTAGTTCTTTTGTGGCAACGTTACCAACCAAGTCGTCCGCTGGCCAATTGTGCGTGTATGAAATATCAGAATTAGGACGTTCTGTTACTGTAGCCCAAGTAGCCCAAAAGAAAAAGGCATTCATTTTATGCATTCTAGCTTCTTCCTTTACTGAATTTTTAGGAATAGCATACTCTTCTCTTAATTTATCAAATTTTGGATCATTGGTAAAAAGTCCTTCATAATATTTACTCAAGTACTTAATAGCTTCAACTCTATTTTCGGATATGGTAAGCGTTTGTGAGTTTTCATCATAGCGATTTGCTCTCACATCTTTTTGTAGGCGTATCTTTAACGCTGCTTGTTGCTCTTCATCCAAGTCTTTGAATTCCTTAGCGAAATCTTCTTGCGCATATTTATCTAGAATAAACATTGCTTCACGGTGTAACCAATCGGCTGTCCAATCGGGAGCTACGTAAGCACCATGCCCCCATATTGATCCCACTTCCTGACCTCCTATACTTTGCCAAACATTCTGCCCGTCTTTAATTTCGTCTTCAGAAAAAATCAGTTTTCCACTATCTGAAACTATTTGCTTAGGAATTGGTGGTGCCTGCTGATAAATCTCGTAACCATAATATCCTAAAACTGCAAAGGATATAGCCATTACCAAAGAAAACGCAATCCATAATTTTTTTTCTCTTTTCATATATTATATTTATTTTTTTTACATAAAAGACAATTTTATCTTTTATTAGTTTAATAAAAAACTCTAACCCAATAAATTAGGATTAGAGTTCTTTAATTATTCAACAATTAGAACCCCTTTCATCATAGCAACATGGCCTGGGAAAGTGCACAGGAAATTGTATGTTCCTTTTTTATCTACAGTAAATTCAATAGTATCTTCTTCTCCTCCACCAATTAATTTAGTATGTGCAACGATTGAAGCTTTTTCAGAAGCTGGAATATAGTCAGTATCTTTAGCTTCAATTGCTTTAGCAGCAAAAGCAGCTTCATCTGTACCTTCTTGTAAAATAACTAAGTTATGTCCCATAGCCTCTTTAGGAATCTTACCTACGTGTTTTAATGTTAACGTGATTGGTTTTCCTGCTACTGCTCTAAGTTCTTTAGTGTTAAACTGCATTTGATCATTTCCTTCAATAACCAAAACATTACTTACTGCATCAGTTTGTCCTTCTGAATCAGTTGTTGTTTCATTCATCTCAGTAGATTCTGTAGTTGGAGTTGCTTCTTTTTTACCACAAGAAGTAATTGCTAAACATCCCATTAGCATTACAATCGAAATTTTGACTTTTTTATTCATTTTTAAGTATTTAAATTGTTTTAATATTAATTGTTTTTATTTATCGTTTTAAGAAAAATTCTCCTGATTTAACCCCAGAAGCAAGCTCTTCTAAAGTCGTAGTTGTGAGCATATCCAATAATAACCCACGTATAACTTTAAACTCATTGTGAACTGGGCAAGGATGCGATTCTGAACATTCTTTTAATCCAATACCGCAACCCATATATATACTATCTCCATCGACTGCATCAACGATCTGGATTAATTTAATCGATTTAATAGCAACATTTGAAACCTCAAACCCTCCACCTACTCCTTTTGCAGAATCTATAATGCCATTTTTGGTTAAAATCTGCATTATTTTGGCTGTAAACGGTTCTGGAGAATCAATTTCTTTGGCCACATCTTTTATCCCAACACGAATTCCTTGGGAAGATTTAGTCGCTATAAATATTGAGGCACGAATCGCATATTCGCATGCTTTTGAAAACATAGATTGGTTGGTTATATTTTATACAAATATATTTAAAAAGTTATTAAAAGACAAATTTATCTTTAATAGATTTTTTAAATAAAAAACCTTATTTATAACCAGAATAATTTAATTATCTCAAAACACATATTATAAAGTAAGTTTCCATAAAAACGAATTTAAATTTTACCTTTGGTAGATTATAATTTTCTAAATCCCATAAAATGTCCTTAAATAGCAATAGAGAATTAAAACTCGCTGTACTTATCGATGCTGATAATGTACCTTATAGTAATGTAAAAGGTATGATGGAGGAAATTACTAAATTTGGTACTCCGACAACAAAACGCATTTATGCCGACTGGACAAAACCCAATGCAAATGGCTGGAAAAGTGTTTTACTAGAACATGCCATTACCCCTATTCAGCAATATAGTTACACTGTAGGTAAGAATTCTTCGGATTCTGCATTGATTATTGATGCCATGGATTTACTATATTCTGGAAAATTAGATGGTTTTTGTATTGTTTCCAGCGATAGTGATTTTACAAGATTAGCAATTAGATTGCGTGAATCTGGTATGAAAGTAATTGGAATCGGTGAAAAGAAAACACCAAGTGCATTTATTGTAGCTTGCGATCGTTTTATATACATTGAAGTTTTGGATGGTGCTATTAAAAAGAAAGATCCAAAACCTACAACTACTGATTCTAAAAAACCAGTTGAAAAACCAAATGGTAAGCAAATTGAGAAACAAACTGAAAAACCATTAAATAAAATCGATTTACAAACTATTGAACTCATCGAAGACACAATTGAAGCAATTGGTGACGATGACGGATGGGCATTCTTAGGAGATATAGGTAATCTTTTAGTAAAGAAAAAACCTGAATTTGACCCAAGAAACTATGGTTTTTCTAAATTAACTCCAATGCTAAAATCCTTAACTGATATTCTTGAAATTGATGAGAGAGATTCAGATAAAAAAGGAATCAAACACAATTACGTTCGCTTGAGATACAGCTAGCCACCTCACAATTTAGCACTTCCCACATTTAAACTAAATATTAAAAAACATGAGAAAAAAATTCTTCATTTACGGAATCTTATTGTTTCTAGTCGTTGCCGCAATTTACCTTTATTCTGGTCGTGGTTTTTTACTCGTTATCATTTTACCTATATTATTAGTAATTGGAATTTATAATACCAAACAAGAAAAACACGCAATTCTACGCAATTTTCCTGTTCTTGGTTATTTTAGATATCTTTTTGAGATGATTGCTCCAGAAATTCAACAATATTTTATAGAAAGATCTACTGATGGCAAGCCTTTTTCAAGAAATCAACGTTCTTTAGTTTATCAAAGAGCCAAAAATATAGATTCTAGCTCTCCTTTTGGAACGCAGTTAAATCTTAATCATGATAGTTATGAAGGAATAAAACATTCTATTTTCCCAGCAAAAGTAAACGAAGAGTTACCTCGTGTTCTCGTTGGAGGAAAAGATTGTAAACAACCATATTCTGCTTCATTACTAAATATTTCTGCAATGAGTTTTGGTTCTCTTAGCGAAAATGCCGTTAGAGCCTTAAATATAGGTGCACAAAAAGGAAAATTCTATCAAAATACAGGCGAAGGTGGTCTTACAGAATTTCATCTTGCTGGTGGTGGTGATGTTACTTGGCAAATTGGTACTGGTTATTTTGGCTGTCGTGATGCTAATGGAAACTTTGATGGAGAAAAATTTAAGGAAAAAGCAATATTGCCAAATGTAAAAATGATAGAAATTAAGCTATCGCAAGGAGCTAAACCAGGACATGGTGGTGTACTTCCTGCAAGTAAAAATTCTGAGCAAATAGCAAAAATAAGAGGTGTTGAACCACATACTACAATTTTATCACCTCCTAGTCATAGTGCTTTCTCTGATGCAAAAGGATTAGTTCATTTTGTAGCTCGTTTACGTGAATTATCAGAAGGAAAACCAATTGGCTTTAAACTTTGTATTGGAAACACTAAAGAGTTTGAAGAGATTTGTCATGAAATGATCGCTGAAGATTGTTTCCCTGACTTTATTACTATAGATGGTGCCGAAGGTGGAACTGGTGCTGCTCCGCTAGAATTTGCAGATGGTGTTGGTATGCCATTTGAACCTGCATTAATTTTTGTAAATAAAACACTGATTGCCTTAAATATAAGAGATAAAATGAGAGTAATTGGTAGTGGAAAGATCATTTCTGGATACTCTATACTACATGCCGTAGCTCTTGGTGCTGATATGTGTAATAGCGCTAGAGGTTTCATGTTTTCACTAGGTTGCATTCAAGCACTACGTTGCCATAATAACGAATGCCCAACGGGAGTTGCTACTCAAAACAAAATGCTAATGAAAGGTTTAGTAGTTACAGATAAATCTGATCGTGTATATCATTTCCATAAAAACACATTACACTCGGCAAATGAATTATTAGCCGCATCGGGTAAAACACGTTTCTCAGATGTTGATATCAATATCTTTATGCGTGGTGATGAGTTTACTAATTTATCTGAACTCTATTTCCCAGATAACTTAACAAGCGTTACTAAACGCTAAAAACAAAAATCCTCTTTGTAATATTCACAAAGAGGATTTTTTATTTCAAACAAAACTAATTAATAGCTCTGAATAGTTACTTCAATAAAACGTCTAAAGTTTCATTATTCAATACCTCTTTATTAAGAACAGTATTATCATTTGCCAAGAAATAAGCATCAAACTGTACTCCTTCTTTAATTAACTCCTTAGGAATTTGATTTTTGTTTATCATTTCTTTCAATAGCTTAGGAAATGCCAAGCTAGCAACTACTTTATTGGAATCGTTTTCTGGCAAATTAGTTTCAAAACGCAGTTCGACTTTATTATCATTTATATAACCTCTGGCTGTAGTAAGTGTTACATGTTCTGCTTTAAAAGTTGCTGCAGTACTATTATAAGTGGTAACATACTCCTGAAGTTTTTGCTTGGTGTTTTTACAACTTGCTAATAACACTACAATAGCAATGATAGATAAAACTTGGGTTATTTTCTTTATCATATTTTTTTTAGTTCAGTTAATGAATCATTAATTCAAACATAATATAATTCCATTTCATACACAATAATTTTTACAGACAGTAACCCCACAAAAAATATTCAACCAAATTTTAGAATTTAAATGAGGACTCAAATGTTCTAAATAATACTAGGTCATTTTAGTCCTGTTCCGATAACTATCGGAAGAAATGGCATCCTTTCATGGCGGTCCCGATAGCTATCGGGATTCCATAAAAGATTAAATAGACAGCAGGATAAGCTACAAAAAATCTACTGTAAAATTAAAGTTTCATTAAAACGTTGTAACTTTGTGTAAGCCTTTTTTAATTAAACACCTATATATAATGAATCTCGTTTTCGCTTCGAACAATCAAAATAAAATTCTGGAAATACAAAGCATTCTTAATGGTAGTATAAAAGTACTAAGCCTGGAAGATATTGGCTGTCATGAAGATATTCCTGAAACTGCAGATACAATAGAAGGAAATGCTATTCTTAAAGCCGATTATGTTACTAAAAAATACGGTTACGACTGTTTTGCTGACGACACTGGACTTGAAATAAATGCTTTAAACGGAGAACCAGGAGTTTATTCAGCTAGATATGCCGGAGAACAACGCAATTCTGATGACAATATGAATAAGGTTTTGAGTGCTTTAAGCGATGCTTCTGATCGAAATGCGAATTTTAAAACGGTCATTGCATTAAATCTTAACGGAAAGCAACATTTATTTACCGGAATTGCTAATGGAAAAATTACTCACGACAAAAAAGGCAGTCAAGGTTTTGGCTATGATCCTATTTTTCAACCTGAAGGATATCAAGAAACTTTTGCTGAATTACCGCTAAATATCAAAAATGAAATTAGCCATCGCGCAAAAGCAACACAGCAACTTATCGATTTTTTGAACATAATTTAATAATTGTTTAAAATGCAACATTTTATAATGTAAATTTTAAATTTCAAGACGTTTTTTTGCTTCAATTTCTAAAAAAATGACTACAGAATAACAACACATAAATATAACTATTTGATAATCAAATCTTAATAAATACATAATTCTTAAAATAGCATTAGTTTATCTGAATAATTAACAGTAATTTTGCACCCTATTTTAAAAATACATATGAATAAATTTGAACAATTAGGATTGAGTGAATCGTTACTGAAGGCGATTTTAGATCTAGGATTTGAGAATCCGACCGAAGTACAGGAGAAAGCGATTCCCCTATTATTGGAAAAAGACACAGATATGGTTGCGTTGGCTCAGACAGGGACAGGGAAAACGGCAGCTTTTGGTTTTCCGCTAATTCAGAAAATTGATGCCAACAATAGAAATACACAAGCATTAATTTTATCTCCAACACGCGAGCTTTGTTTGCAAATTACTAACGAAATTAAAAACTACTCTAAATACGAAAAAGGTATTAACGTAGTAGCTGTTTACGGTGGTGCAAGTATTACAGAACAAGCTAGAGACATAAAAAGAGGAGCGCAAATTATTGTGGCTACTCCAGGTAGAATGCAAGATATGATTAACAGAGGATTGGTAAACATTTCTCAAATCAACTATTGTGTTCTTGATGAGGCTGACGAAATGTTAAACATGGGATTCTACGAAGATATCGTAAACATCTTATCTACATCTCCAGACGAAAAAAGCACATGGTTGTTCTCTGCAACTATGCCACAAGAGGTTGCTAGAATTGCAAAACAATTCATGCACGACCCATTAGAAATTACTGTTGGAGCTAAAAACTCAGGTTCTTCGACTGTATCTCACGAATTTTACTTAGTAAACGCACGTGACCGTTACGAGGCTTTGAAACGTTTAGCTGATGCTAATCCAGACATTTTCTCTGTAGTTTTCTGTCGTACTAAGAGAGATACTCAGGCTGTTGCCGAAAAATTAATTGAAGATGGATATAGCGCTGCTGCGTTGCACGGAGATTTATCTCAAGCACAACGTGATGGTGTAATGAAATCTTTCCGTGGAAGACAAATTCAGATGCTTGTTGCTACTGACGTTGCTGCACGTGGAATTGATGTTGACAATGTGACTCACGTTGTAAACTACCAATTACCTGACGAGATTGAAACATACAATCACCGTTCTGGTCGTACTGGTAGAGCTGGAAAATTAGGAACTTCTATCGTAATTGTTACTAAAAGTGAATTACGTAAAATTTCTTCAATTGAAAGAATCATCAAACAAAAATTTGAAGAGAAAACTATTCCTTCTGGAATCGAAATTTGCGAAATTCAATTATTGCACTTAGCAAATAAGATTAAAGATACTGAAGTTGATCACGAAATTGACAACTACCTTCCTGCTATTAACAATGTTTTAGAAGGACTTACAAAAGAAGAATTAATCAAGAAAATGGTTTCTGTTGAATTTAACCGTTTTATTGCTTATTACAAAAAGAACAGAGATATCACTAATCAATCTGCAGGTTCTGAAAGACGTGATGATAGAGATGGTAGCGCAAGACCAAACAACAATGGTGGTGCAACTAGATACTTTGTTAACATTGGATCAAGAGACAATTTTGACTGGATGTCATTAAAAGATTACTTGAAAGAAACATTAGACTTAGGTCGTGATGACGTTTTCAAAGTAGACGTAAAAGAAGGTTTCTCTTTCTTTAACACTGACCCTGAGCACACTGAAAAAGTAATGGAAGTATTAAACAACGTTCAATTAGAAGGACGTAGAATTAATGTTGAAATTTCTAAAAATGATGGTGGTGGAAGACGTGACCATAACGGAAGAAATTCTGGTGGTGGTTTTGGTGGCGGAAGAAGTTCTGGACCAAGAAGAGAAGGTTCTGGCGGTGGATTTAGAAGCGACAGAAATTCTGCTCCAAGAGAAGGTGGTTTTAGAAGCGACAGAAACTCTGCTCCACGTGAAGGTGGTTTTAGAAGCTCTGCTCCAAGAAACGAAGGTGGTTCTGATAGAGCTCCTAGACGTTCTGAAAGCTTTGGTGATTCATCTAGACCAAGAAGACCAAGAAGAGATTAATTCTCTTTGTTAATTTTCTGATAATAATACCAGAAGACTACAAAATATTCAATCCTGATTACTACTTTTAGAGTCTTAAATCAGTTTATGAAATATTTTGTAGTCTTCTTATTTTTAGTACTATCCACAGCCGCGTTTTCTCAAGAGACTGAGCATCCTCAACGCGTATCTGGTTACGTTGTTAACGACAACACAAAACTCCCTCTATCTAACGTAAACATCATCAATCTTAACAAAGTAAGAGGTGCTACATCTGACATAAAAGGGTATTTTGAAATTGATGTTCAGCCAAATGATACCTTACACTTCTCTATTTTAGGATTTCAATCCTTAAGAATTCGTGTAACCAATGACTGGATAAAAAATAAAGTCACTAAAATTCAGCTTACTGAAAAAGCTATTGCACTTGAAGAAATTGTAATAAGACCTTTTAACTTAACTGGGTACCTAGAAGTTGACTCAAAATTAATTCCTTCAAAAGAAAATTACCGTTATAGTATTTCTGGACTAACTCAAGGCTATGAGGCTGGAGAATACTCTCCTAATGCTTTTGGAAAAGTACTTGGATCTATTTTCAATCCAACCGATGTTCTTTATAATTTTTTTGGTAAAAACCCCAAGGAATTAAGAAAGCTTAAGGAAATGAAAAAAGACGATACTGTTCGTAATCTGTTAGAATCTAAATTTGACAGAGAAACTGTATCTGTACTACTTGGAATAAGCAAAGAAGAAATACCTGAGATTTTAAAGCGTTGCAATTATTCTGATTCATTTATACAAGGCGCAAACGATTTACAAATAATGGATGCCATAAGCGGTTGTTATGAACAATACAAAATCCTTAAACGTAATTAGGCACTAAAAACATAAAAAAAAAACGATCCTCACTACCAAAAGTAGCTGAGGATTTTTTTTTCACACAACTCCCCTGCTACACCTAAATTTTCTGATATATAATTTGTAACTTAACATTTCGTAAACTCTTTTGCAGATGAAAAAAGAAATAAATAAAGTCTTAAATTTTATAGACCTTCATAAAGGAGAAGAGAACAAAAAGAAAGTAATTGAAAACATTACAAGTAGCATCTCTTTTAGAGGCTCTAACCTATGGATATTAGCTTGTGCAATACTTATTGCGTCTGTAGGCTTAAATGTAAATTCTACGGCAGTTATAATTGGCGCCATGTTAATTTCTCCTCTAATGGGACCAATTGTTGGAGCCGGTTTTGGACTAGGAATGTATGATTTTGAATTGGTAAAGAAATCTATTAAAAACCTTCTGATTGCTACATTTGTAAGTTTAGCAATTTCTACTTTATATTTTTACGCAAGCCCCTTTAAAGAGGCCCAATCGGAGCTCTTAGCTCGAACATCTCCAAATATATATGATATATTAATCGCCTTCTTTGGTGGCTTAGTTGGCGTGATTGCAGTGACAAGAGTCGAAAAAGGAAATCCAATTCCTGGAGTTGCCATCGCAACTGCTTTAATGCCTCCTTTATGTACTGCTGGATATAGCCTAGCTCTAGGAAACATAAGTTATTTTTTGGGCGCTATGTATTTATACGCCATTAACTGCGTATTTATATGCATTGCTACTTTTATAATCGTAAAATTTCTACAATACCCCGTTGCTCAACAATTGGATTTAAAACGTGAAAAACAAGTAAAATACGGGATTACTATACTTATCATGCTAATGATTTTACCTAGTATTTATTTCGCATATCAACTTTTTATTGAAAAGAGCTACCGCTTAAAAACAGAAGTTTTCATCAAAAAAGAGTTCACAGATCATGATTACCCCTTAATATATAAAAAGGTAGATTACAATAGTAACCCTAAAAAAATAGAACTTGCTTTTTTATCTAAAAAATTCAACAATGAGGAAATTAGCGAATTAAATAAAAAACTGATTGACTATAATTTGCCAAATACCCAACTATTAATTCAACAAGACACTTTTAACATAAGCCGTGACATTCTAAATAAAATGAATTCTAGCAGAGATTTAGTTGACAAAAAAGACATTATAATCAATAGCTTACGCGAACAACTAGCTGAATACCAATTTAACAATGAGCAAATTACAGACGAATCAAAAGTTCTTTTTCCTTATGTATCTTCATTGACTATCGGAAACTACTCTTATAAAAATGCACAAAACACCAAAATAATACCTATTATTTTATATCAAAGTAAAAAAGAATTAAACAAAGACACAAGTCAGAAATTAAAATCATGGCTCAAAATTCGATTAGCAAAAGACTCCATCGAAATATACAGACAAGTACCTAAATAATATATTTGATTTGAAATACTTTATTAGCTTATTAAAAAATAGTTACTATATTTACTTTTACATAATAAGAAATTAACTAAACTAGAATATCATGTCAAAGGGTCAAGACGCAAAGAAAACTGCAAAAAAAGAACCTCTTAAAACTGCAAAAGAAAAGAAAGAGGAAAAGAGAGAAAAGAAAAATAGTCCTAAAAGAGACTAATTTTTAGTATTCAGTTACAGTCACAGTTTTCAGCTTATAACCGATTACTGTGACTGCATACTGATACTAATTATTATTTAACTGGAATGTTGCTTAGAATTTCTAAAACAAATTTCCAATATTTTTGAGCTGAAGAGATACTCGCTCTTTCATCTGGTGAATGTGCTCCGTGAATTGTTGGACCAAAAGAAATCATATCCATATCAGGATAATTAGTTCCTAAAATACCACATTCTAAACCAGCGTGACAAGCCACAACTTTTGGTTTTTCATTATTTTGTTTTTCATAGATTCCAACTAAAACATCTAATATCTCTGAGTTTACATTTGGAGTCCAACCTGGGTAACTTCCAGAAAGTTCTACTTCACAACCTACTAATTCAAAAGCAGAACGCAATGCGTTAGCCAAGTCAAATTTAGATGTTTCAACAGAAGAACGTGTTAAACATCCAATCTTAATTTCACCATCTTTTACTATAACACGAGCAACATTATTTGAAGTTTCAACTAAGTCGTCCATATCAGCACTCATTCTGTAAACTCCATTATGAGCAGCATAAATAGCGCGAATAATACCTTCTTGAACCCCTAAATCCATTACTTTTTCAGGCAAATCGCATTTAACGATTTCTATCGTAAGATTTGGCTCAGTAGTTTTATACTCCGTTTTAATATCATTGATGATTTCCTGCATATCAAAAATGTAAGCTTCATCAAACATCTCTGATATGATTACTTTCGCTACACTTTCTCTTGGAATCGCATTACGCAAACTTCCACCGTTTATCTCAACTACTTGTAATCCGAAATTTTCAAAAGCATCAAACAACAAACGGTTCATAATTTTGTTGGCATTCCCCAAACCTTTATGAATATCCATTCCTGAGTGACCACCTTTAAGACCTTTTACAGTGATAATGTGTCCAACAGATCCTTCTGGAACTTCTTCTTCATTATACGTTCTTGTAGCTGTTACATCAATACCTCCTGCGCAACCTATATCAATTTCATCATCTTCTTCAGTATCTAAATTCAATAAAATCTGACCTTGAAGAATACCTCCTTTTAAGTTTAACGCCCCTGTCATTCCAGTTTCTTCATCAATTGTAAACAAAGCTTCGATTGCTGGATGCGGAATATCTTTACTTTCTAAAATAGCCATTATCGTTGCAACTCCAAGTCCATTATCCGCACCTAGTGTAGTTCCTCTAGCGCGAACCCAATCCCCATCAACATACATATCAATTCCCTGTGTGTCAAAATCAAAAACCGTATCTGCATTTTTTTGGTGCACCATGTCCAAGTGGCCTTGCAAAACGATTGCTTTACGATTTTCCATTCCCGGAGTAGCTGGCTTGCGAATAATTACATTACGAATTTCATCCTCAAAAGTTTCTAATCCTAAACTAGTTCCGAAGTTTTTCATGAACTCAATAACACGCTCTTCTTTCTTCGATGGACGCGGTACCGCATTCAAATCAGCAAACTTATTCCAAAGTGCTTTTGGTTCTAAATTTCTTATTTCTTGACTCATTATGTTTTGTTTGATGTTTAACATTTTTCAACTTCAAAGTTACAAAGTTTAAATTCTTTTTCGAAACAATTGATATTGTATTTATATTTACGAATTCAAAATTTACACTGTGAAATCAAAATATATTCTTCCCTTATTTTTACTACTCCAAATCATTTTCTTAAAGATCATCCCTTTTTACCCTGAATTTGTAGAAAAATACTACAGTACTGGTCTGTATTTAAAAATTGCTTCTTTTTCAAGGATTACATTTGGGCGAATTCCGTTTTCTATAGGCGATTGCATTTACTTCATCTTAATAGTATTGTTTATTAAGTGGATTTGGACTAAACGAAAGTCATGGAGGCTATTATGGAAGGATAACCTCTTAACTGCCTTAAGTTTTCTTTCGGTATTTTATTTTTTATTCCATTTCTTATGGGCTTTTAATTATTACCGAGTGCCTTTATTTGAAAAAATGGGAATTCAAAGAGAATATTCTGATGGAGACTTATTAGATTTTACAAAAAAATTAATCACCAAAACGAATTCCATTCAATACCAAATAACTAAAAACAACAACCTAAAAGTTAAATCTCCTTATTCGCAAGAACAACTTTTTAAAATGAATTTAAACGGGTATTACAATCTCGCAACCGAACATCCTTATTTTACCTATTCACATTTAAGTGTAAAAAAATCACTTTTCAGCCTTCCTCTTACCTATATGGGATTTGGTGGTTATCTAAATCCATTTACTAATGAAGCTCAAGTAAATGATCTTGGTCCGTTGTATAGTTTTCCGATGACTGCAAACCATGAAATGGCACATCAAATGGGATATGCAAGCGAAAGCGAATGCAATTTTATAGGATTCTTAGCTTCTATAAAAAATGACAATTTACATATTCAATATTCAGGCTATAGCATGGCTTTACGCTATTGTTTAGGAATTATAAGAGCAAAAGATGAAAAATTATTTAATCAAATAGTGAAAACTGTTCATCCTGGAATTCTAAATAACTATAAAGAAAGCCAAGATTTCTGGAAGCAATATGAAACATTTATTGAGGTTGGTTTTCATATTTTTTATGACAATTTCTTGAAAATGAATCAGCAAAAAGATGGCATGGATAGCTATAGTCGATTTGTTGATTTAATGATTAATTACTACAAAGAGAAAGAGCTATAATTTTTTCTTTAAGGAATAAAAACTGTAACAAAATCGGCATTAATACTACTAATACAATATGAACGATAATTTAGAACATTCATTTGTTGTGCAATTGCAGGCAAACCAGAATATAATCCACAAGATTTGTAGATTATATACTGCAAACCAAGATGCTCACAAGGATTTGTTTCAAGAAATTACGATTCAGTTATGGAAAGCATATCCAAAATTTAGAGGTGATAGCAAATTTTCTACTTGGACTTATCGAGTCGCGCTAAATACCGCTATTACGTTATATCGAAAAACAAAACGTTCGATAGCTACTGTAGAGTTTGAAAATCACCAGCATTTTATAAAAGAAGTTGATTACAACTATGAAGAAGAGGAACAAATTAAGTTAATGTACAAAGCCGTTTACCAACTAAACGATATCGAAAAAGCATTGATTTTCATGTATCTAGAAGATAAAGATTATCAAGAAATTGCAGAAACTTTGGGGATTAGTGAAGTAAATGCACGAGTGAAAATGAATAGAATTAAAGGGAAACTTAAAAAAATATTAAATCCTTAAAAAAATATGAAAGAGCTGGATTTACTAAAAAAAGATTGGAACAAAACCGCAACTACTTTTGAGCAAGTATCTGAAGTAGATATTTATAACATGATTCACAAAAAGTCGTCATCGATTGTAAAATGGATCTTGGTTATAAGTTTTCTAGAAATATTATTTTGGACCGCATCGAATATCTTGTTTAGCATTGATGATTTCTTGAGACAAATCAATCATCCTGAATATATACTATACCTTGAAATAATAACGTATTTTAATTATGTAGTACTACTTGTTTTTATGTATTTTTTCTATAAAAACTACACAACTATATCGACTACAAAATCTACAAAATTATTAATGAGTAGTATCTTAAAAACCCGTAAAACGGTTCAATACTATGTTTGGTTTAATTTAGCAATGGCCGTTTTTAGCTCATTTATAAGCTTCTTTATTGCTTTATCAAGCCCTGAAATGAACTACCTTAAAGAGAAAATCGCGACCAACGGAATGGTAATGCTAATGGTTATAGGCATTTTACTCCTAGTTACTCTTGCTTGGTTGGGATTTGCATGGTGCTTTTACAGAATTCTATACGGTAGATTACTACGAAGATTATACGTTAATTATAAAGAGCTTAAGAAAATAGATTTATAGGGATGTAAAACATATTTTGTAAAATGTAAAGATGGTAAATATTTGAAATTAAATCCATTATTACATTTTACAAAAAAACTAATATCCCCATCTACGCATTTTGTTCAATTCTTCTTCTAATTTTAGGTCTTCAGCTGAAATAACTTTTAAAAATGAAGGATGTTGTTCAATAGCGTATTCTACTTTTTCGACAATTTCATCAATTGTATCATTATCATAATCAATATCAAGTGGTTCTTTGATTATAAATGACTGTAATATTCCTTTCTTTTTCATTCGTAATCCTTTTTTATCAAAAGATCTACGGAAGCCATCGATTACAATTGGAACAACTATTGGTCTGTGTTCTTTTATAATGTGCGCTGTTCCTTTACGAACTGGCTTAAATGACTTCGTTGTTCCTTGCGGAAACGTAATTACCCATCCATCATTAAGAGCAATTTTTATATTTTCGGTATCATTAGGATTTACATCTCTTTTTTCAGTAACATCTACACCTTTAGCTCTCCAAGTACGTTCTACGCTTATTGCTCCAACATAAGCCATAATTCTAGGCAACAAGCCAGATCTCATAGTCTCTTTAGCGGCAACATAATAAATATTCATTTTAGGTTGCCATAAGTAACCTACATTTTTTATATTATCTGCTCTTCCACTCAAACTTGCGTTAAAAACATGAAACATAGCTACAACATCAGCAAAGTAAGTCTGATGATTGGATATAAAAAGAACATTAGTATCTGGTAAATTTCTTATGATTTCTGAACCCTCGATTTGCAATTCGTTAAAACCTCGATAACGTCTGTGTGTAATTGCACCAAATATTCGAATTAACCATTTTTTTATAAATAGTATATGACCAAAAGGATTTCTCTTAAACAATCCCATAAATTTATGTGTTATTTTGAAAATTAGAAAGACAAACTTACGAAATTTATTTTTGTCTTTTCCACCAACAGTCACTCTTGCACCACAAATCGCAACTATCTATATATCAAACAAAAGAAGATTTTCTCTCAAAATTCAAAACAAAAAGGAGTCAATCAGATATGAGCTAAATAGGCATAAAAAAAATCTTTTAAAGTAAGTAACTGCCCTTTCTTTGCTTTTCGATTAATTTACAATATTTGTTTTCAAAACTTCTTTTAACTCACTCAATATCATAGCAGTTGCTCCCCATACAATGTGATTTTCTATTTTAAAAGCAGGCACAGTAATATTTGTCGCATACGAAGTTGACAAAGTCGTTTCGATAACAATTTCATCATCTAAAAAAACTGAAAGTGGCAACTCGATGATATCTGCAACCTCTCTTGGATCTGGTCGAAAATAAATCTCTTCTTTACAAATCCCTAAAAAAGGATGTACTACAAAATTACTTGGTGGAATATAGGTCGGTGTAAATGCCTTTATAACTTCAATTTTATCAGGCAAAACGCCAATTTCTTCATGTGTTTCACGCAATGCAGTATAAGCATAATTCTCATCATCTTGCTCATATTTCCCTCCAGGAAATGCTATTTGTGATGAATGCACTCCATTATAGGCATTACGCACGATTAAAACCAAATGAGCAATCTCATTTTTAGGATAAAGCAACATCATAACCGCAGCAACTCTCGGAGTAATCCCCTTACTTTCAATATTTTTCACAACTTCCATTCGTTCCAATGGAGCCATTTTATAATGTGCTACTTCCGCAGGAAGCGATACTGCAACAAGATTTGGAACATAATGCAATACGTTTTGAAAATTCATATAGGAGTTTCTAAGTAATTTAAATAATATATAAATATAGTTTAGAATTCATCATCTCACAAGTTTTAAGAAAAACTAACTCCTTAAAATTCTTTATTTTTAAAAGAAAACACAATAAAAATCGTACTTTTATAATAGTTTTTCACTGAAAACCAGAATCTTTAAGTCTGATAAAATTAATTTATGACTAAAAAATCCTTACTCCTTTATTGTTTGTTATTTACTCTATTATTGTTTGTTCAGGCAAGTACTGCTCAAAATCAAATTAATAAAGACAGCATAAGTTCTAAAAATAAACTGACAGCAAAAGGGAATACGTATAGTGGGCTAACTTTTAAACTCTCGTCAAAAGACACTGATGTAAGACAAGGCCTTTTTGTAAACGTAAGTGATCAATCCCGAAATTTATTTAAAACTAGTGTCGATGCGGGGTATTTTGTCAAAGACAATCTAGCCTTGGGAGCCTTGATAAGCTATGAGAATGATCGTAGGGACCAAATTGAAACCGATCAACAAAATGTTCAAACCGCTGTGCAATACGCTAAAGACTCCTATGGAATTTATGGCACCATGAAAAATTTCATTCCTCTGGACAATAAGGGACGTTTTTATCTATATAATTTAGTCCTTTTGGGAGCCAATTTTAAAAATATAATCGAAGAACGAACTACAGATGATTTATTAAAAAGGAGCTATACTAAAAACAAAGTCGTTGAATTACAAATTAATCCTGGAATCATGGTTAATATAGTAAGGGGATTTTCGGTAGAAGTAGGCGCACAAGTTGCAGGTATAAGTACTTCTTGGTCTGAAACCAAGGTAAATAATGAAATCACCGAAAAGTCACATGCTACTGATGCCGATTTCAGTATAAACTTACTACGATTGAACATCGGTTTTTACTATTATTTTCCACTTAAAAGAAAATAAAAATGAAAAATACATTCTTCTATAAAACATTAATTTTTATCTTATTATTAGTTGCAACTTCTTGTGTAAACGATACTTATTTTGGTAAATCTGATAAAAATGACATTCGTTATTTTACTCTACAAAACCAATCTGGATTTTCTAATATTAACATCAAAGCAAAGACCATTTCTATAACTATAAATGCCGAAACAGATCTAACAAAACTAGCTATTGATTCTGTTGCGTTGTCTACTTTTGCAACGCTTTCTCCAAATAAAGAAACAAGCAGAGATTTTACAACTCCGCAAACTTATACTGTTACTGCCGAAAATGGCGACAAGGCTACTTATACCGTTACAGTTATCCAAGAAGGAGCTTATCCACAATTAGATAACAGCAATTTTGATTCTTGGTACACTCCATCAGGAAAGAAATACCAACAACCAGGAGCTGACGATAATACAATTTGGGCAACTGCCAATGATGGAACTACGACTACAAACAGCTCTAATGTGACAACATATCCATATCAGAATTCTGGCACTGATTATCTGGCACAAATTGTTACCAAAGATTTAGGTAATCTAGCAGGATTAATTGGCCAACGCATGGGATCTGGTACTTTATTTACAGGTAAATTTGTTTTGAATATCGCAAATCCATCTACTTCTGCACAATTCGGAATTCCTTTTACCGCCAAACCAAAAAGCTTTACTGTTCAGATAAAATATACTGCGGGAACTCCATATCAAGATGGTAAAGGCAAGGTTATAGATAAAGCTGACCAAGCTGATATTTATGTGATTCTTGAAAACAGAGACGATCCAAATGCCATTAAACGCATCGCTACTGGCTGGCATAGAACTGGAACAACAATGGGTATGAATCTTCAAAATATTAATGTAGATTTGACCTACGGAACGTTAAACTCAAGTTTTCCTGATTATCAGAAACCTAGCAATGGACTTTATGGAAATTCCAACGACAAGCCTACACATATCAGCGTAGTTTTTGCCTCAAGTGCCGATGGAATTTTATATGAAGGTGGAGTAAATAGTACGTTATACGTGAATAATTTTGAACTTAAATATTAAAAATAGTTACGACTATACAAATTATTAAAGATGTACAGTAAAGAAGAATCGCAGAAAATGAAAAGAGAATTTTGGGTGGCTTTTGCCGAGAAATACCCAAGAAAATGGGTGCTTTATGATACCAAAATTAAAGATTTCTCTTTTAAGTTTTATGTTGACAATAAAAAAGCACAAGTTTTAATCGATATTGAACATCGTAATGATGATAAACGAAATGCTTACTATGAAAAACTAGAAGCATTAAAAAATATTCTAGAAGAAGAATTCATTAAAGATCTTGTTTTTGAAAAAGAATATACTTTAGAAAGTGGTAAAACCATAAGCCGTATCTGGATTGAGAAACTAGGAGTTGGCTTTAGTAATCGTAACTATTGGGATGAAATATTCGACTTTTACTTCGAAAAAATGAATGCGCTAGAAATGTTCTATCTAGAATATGATGAATTTATTAAGGACATAGAATAGCATTTTTATTTAGGTTCCGAAATGCTAAATATCAAAGAACAAAAATTTCATAAACTACAATAACAAACAAACCCGACCAATTATAAAAATCTGTCGGGTTTGTGCTTTTTTTAGATAGTGAAAATATTATATACAATAATTCTGTTATTGAAATTTATATATAACTGTTTCCTATTGTCTTGTTTCTTTCTGGTAATAATTGATAATTTAGTATCATTCCCATTTAAATCTTTACAAACGAAAGAATAAACAATATCCGTTTCATTTTCTTCTCTAGCAATATAATCAGAGATTTGATATACTTGTGTCTCTTGAGAATTAACTACAATTCGGTTTTTATCTGTATCCAAAACTACTAAAACATTAACCAACTCAAGATCTGACCACTTGCCCCATTTTCCTCTTTCATTTTTCTCTAAAACACTATAACCAGAAGTTCTAAACTTATAACTCTGAGCATAGGTTTGTTGCACACAAAGTCCTAGAAAAAATAATACTATAACTTTTTTTATCTGATTCATTCGCTAGAAATCTAAGTTTACTGTTTGTTTACGTACCTCATGAAATTCCAAAATCATTTCTTCAAGAATGGTTGCGGCAGGTTTAATATCATGAATAAGTCCTGCTACTTGTCCGATTTCTAGTTCTCCTTCATCCAAATCTCCTTCAAACATGCCACGCTTTGCTCTTGCTCTTCCAAGGAGCTCTACAAGTTCCTCTTTTGTCGGACACTTTTCATACAATGCCTGAACATCTTGATAAAATTTATTCTTGATTAATCGAACCGGAGCCAACTCTTTTAATGTCAATTGAGTATCTCCCTCTTTTACATCAACAATCGTTTGCTTAAAATTATCATGTGCCGAAGATTCTGTTGAAGCCGCAAAACGACTACCAACCTGAACTCCATCAGCCCCCAAAACCATCGCTGCAAGCATTCCTCTTCCTGTTGCAATTCCTCCCGCTGCTATAAGCGGAATGGCAATTTTTTCGCGTACCATTGGGATCAATGTAAAAGTTGTTGTTTCGTCTCGACCATTATGTCCTCCAGCTTCGAATCCTTCGGCTACAATAGCATCGACGCCTGCTTCTTGAGCTTTTAAGGCAAAAATAGTACTACTTACCACATGTACGACTGTGATTCCCTTTTCTTTCAAAAAAGAAGTCCATGTTTTAGGATTTCCAGCCGATGTAAATACTATTTTAACTCCTTCATCTACAATAATTTTCATTATCTCCTCAATGTTAGGATAAAGCATTGGTACATTTACACCAAAAGGATTTGAAGTTTCTTTTTTACATTTTTGTATGTGCTCACGCAATACTTCTGGATACATCGAGCCCGCTCCTATTATTCCAAGACCTCCAGCATTACTTACTGCACTTGCCAGTTTGTAACCACTATTCCAAATCATTCCTGCTTGAATTATTGGATACTTTATATTAAATAGAGTTGTTATTTTATTCATGTAATAATGCCAATTATTGTTTTATGATTTTTCCTGTTTTGTAGAAGTTACCTGCCTCTAAAGTATAAAAATAAATTCCTGAATTTAACGATTGTAACGAAACTAATGATGACTGATTTGTAATTTCTTTTTCAATTACCTTTTGCCCGAGTAAAGAATATACACATACTAATGCTACATTAACCTCTTTTGATAACACAAATGAAATTGAAGATTTAGTTGGATTAGGATATACCAAAAAATTTGTTTTTTCAATTGACTCTACATCTAATCCAGTATTTAAAGCCAAGCTAAAATTTGGTATTCCGTAACCATATTGAACATTTGGAGATGTGTATCTATCAGATGATTGCAAAACCAATTGCCTAATTTCCTGATTTGTTTTGTTTGGAAAAGCCTGCCATAAACAAGCGATTGTACCTGCCATTATTGGACATGAAAATGAAGTTCCATTTATTCTAACAATATTCCCCGAAACATCCGAAACTACAGCTGCACTTCCTTGTGCCATGACATCTGGCTTAATTCTACCATCATAACTAGGACCAATAGAACTGAAATTCGATACCATTTTAGAAGCAGTCACTGAACCCACTGTAATTACCGACATTGCATCGGCGGGAGCGCCAATATGTTTCTCTAATTCATCTCCTTCATTACCTGCAGACGCAACTACAATCATTCCTTTACTAAAAGCAATTTCTGCTCCTCTCGATATAAAGTTGGTTGTACCATTCATATCACTATACACATGACTGTAATTTGGATTGTCGTATTCGAAATAGCCCAAAGAAGTTGTAATAATATCAGCTCCTAATCTATCAGCTTCTTCTGCTGCTTCAACCCAAAGCGATTCTTCAACAGGATTCTCCGAAGCATCATCTTCTGTGATGAATAAGTAATAAGAAGCATCGGGAGCAGTTCCTACCAAAGCATTTTCTTTGTATCCTCCCATTGTAGAGAGCACTTCTGTACCGTGTGAATCTCCTGTATTGAAGTTAGGGCTTCTTAAAACATAATTATAACCGCCTAAGATTTTATTATTAACTCGCAAACGCTCAAAAGTACTTGCAGTATTGACTCCCGGGAAACCAGCATCAAGAACAGCTATTATTTTACCTGAGCCTGTATAATTTTGTTCGTGCAAAATTTGCCCATTTAGCATTTGAATCTGGTTTGCAGATGTACCATAAGAGTAATTTACAGCAGTTTTAAGATTTTTATCTGTAATTTTTACTTTATCTGATGTTATTTTTTTTGCTGTACTGTTTAATGCATTATTTGCAAAATCAACTTTAGATACAAATGCAAGTAACTTTAGTGAATTGATATTTGCTTGCGTGCCTCGGATATGAAGTGCGTTTAACCATTTGGATTGTGCCATAACAGTGATTCCAGCGCTTGCTTTTACCTGATTGATATAAGTAGTTTCAACAGGAATATCTTTAATATCTAAAGCTATCTTTTGGTTGCTCCTCCTATCCAAAGCTCTTTGCGTAAGCATCAACAAAGGATTATCGTAATAGACTTGAGCATTGGGTTTACCGTTAAAATAAACCCATGCTTCTTCTTGCGAGAAAGTCGCAGACGATATGATTAAAAAGAGAAATAGGAAATATCTTTTCATTTGTTACTTCTTTAAAAAAGGGAAAGCCCTCTGTAAAAAAGTACTAATCTAAGAAATTACTCCCGAACCAACTAATTCATTATCTAAATACCAAGCAGCAAATTGTCCTTCGGTTATAGCTGATTGTGGTTCATCGAAGTGAATATACATACCTCCTTCAAATTGGTATAAGGTTGCTTTCTGTAAGGGTTGACGGTAACGAATTCTTGCCATTACTTCCATTTGTTCACCGTTTTTTAAAGCCATATCTGTTCGAATCCAGTGTACTTCTGAATTTTCGATAAATAATGCTTTTTTAAATAAACCTGGATGTTGACTCGTTAATCCTGTGTAAATTGTATTTGTTTCTACGTTGGTTGCAATGATAAACAACGGATCTGTTGTTCCCCCCACATTAAGTCCTTTTCGTTGACCAATTGTAAAATAATGTGCTCCTTGATGTTTTCCTACTACTTTACCCATTTTTGGTGTATAAGGTAGTTTTTGAGACTCAAATTCTAATTCTTTTTCAAGAGATAAACCTGTTTCTTTTTCTGAATTATATATTGGATCGTTTTTATCTATTTGTACAATTAAACCATCTTTAGGTTGCAATTGTTGTTGTAAAAACTCAGGCAAACGCACTTTTCCAATGAAACACAAACCTTGCGAATCTTTCTTTTCGGCAGTAACCAAATCCATTTCGGTAGCAATTTCTCGTACTTCTGGTTTTGTTAATGCGCCAATAGGAAATAATGATTTAGCCAATTGCTCTTGTGACAACTGACATAAAAAATAAGATTGATCTTTATTAGTATCGGCTCCGGCAATAAGTTGGTATACTTTTTCGCCGTTAACCTCAATTTCTGCTTTTTGACAATAATGTCCTGTTGCTACATAATCTGCTCCAAGACTTAATGCAATTTTCATAAAAACATCAAATTTAATCTCACGATTACATAACACATCTGGGTTTGGTGTGCGTCCTTTTTCATATTCGTTGAACATATAATCAACGATTTTTTCTTTGTATTCTTCGCTTAAATCAACGGTTTGAAATGGAATTCCAAGTTTCTCGGCTACCAATAAAGCATCATTACTATCTTCTAACCAAGGGCATTCGTTAGAAATTGTAACTGAATCATCATGCCAATTCTTCATAAAAAGGCCAATAACCTCGTATCCTTGTTGTTGCAACAAATAAGCGGCAACACTTGAATCAACACCTCCAGAAAGTCCTACTACAACACGTTTCATATATTCGAAATCTAAAAAAAATTATTTTACAAAGTTAACCCTTAATTGCAGATAATAACTATTGTTTCCATTAGTTTATCCAATCGAAGGGTAGATAAAAGTTATTATGCTTTTTGTTTGAATTTATTCCTCTAAAATAACAACATAAATCTATTGAACATCTTTTAGTTGAAGTTGAATAGATTATTTACTATTGATTTATTTTTTTTTCTTTTCAACCTTGGTAGCGGTTTCATTTGTGTTTTTTGGGTCACTCATATTGACTTCTTTTACTAGTTTTCCACTTTCAAAAAACTGCCAATTACCCATTTTTTTTCCTTTCCTGAATATTCCTTTTGAAGCAACAACACCATTCGAGTTATTAAAAACAGCATCTCCATCGAGTTCGTTATTTTTATAGTTCAGTTGTTCCAAAATGTTTCCGTTTTCAGCAAATCTTTTATAAGCACCTTCTTTTACATCTTTTGCATAATTCATTTCTTCAGCAATTTTCCCATTTGGATAAAAAACTGATCGTAAACCATTTAGTTTTCCTTTACTATAATTTTCAATTGTCATTACAGTTGGCGATGCTTGATGGTAATACTTCCATTCGCCCTCAAAAAGTTTATTAATGACTTTACCTTCGCTTACTTTGTTCTTAGCTTGATCGTAAAAAATAGTATAAGCACTGCCATCATTTGCACTAAAATCTCTTGTTGCAATCACACTAGCTGCTTTCGTATCATCATAAAACTTAAAAACACCCGTTTCCTTACCATGATTAAAAATTCCTTCATAACGAGGTCTTTTTGACTCCTCATAAGTTCCTTTCCAAGGTCCATCCTTTTTTCCGTTTTCATCTAGCTTATTTACTGTTTGTGCATTTATAAAAAAAGCATTTAACAATAATAACCCAAGTAATATTTTTTTACAAATCATCTTATAGTCTATTTTTTAACCTTAACGAAATAATGCATTAATAAATTATACGTGTATAAAAAAATCCCGATAAATCGAGATTTTTTTATTTTCAATACTTCTATTATTTTTTGCCTTTAGCCGCTTTTGCAGCTTCTTGTTGCTCCATAACATCTTGTAAACGTTTCTGGAACTTACTTTGTTTTTTAGGCTCTTTTAATTTATTTTCTTGTATTTGAGCATGAATTTTATCGCTATCTACAATGTAGTTTTTAATTACAAACATAATTCCGATTGTAATTAAGTTAGAGATAAAGTTATACAAACTCAAACCTGCTCCATACGAGTTGAAAAATATCAACATCATAAGTGGTGAAACATAGATCATGATTTTCATCATCTTAGCCATATCTGGCATACCTTCTTGTTGAGGAGCTGCCATTTGTTGATCTCCAGATGTCATTTTCATGTAAAAGAAAATCGCAATTGCTGCCAATATAGGAAACAAACTAATATGATCTCCATATAAAGGAATATGGAATGGTAAATTTACAACAGCATCAAATGAAGATAAATCGTCTGCCCAAAGGAATCCTTTTTGTCTTAACTCAAACGCTGATGGGAAGAACTGGAACGAAGCATACATAAACGGAAGTTGTATCAAGGCTGGAATACATCCCGCCATTGGGTTTACTCCTGCTTTATTATACAGCTTCATTGTTTCTTGCTGTTTCTTCATTGGGTCTTTCTTGTATTTTTCACCCAATTCTGTAATTTCAGGTCGCAATACTTTCATTTTTGCCTGTGACAAGAATGATTTATAGGTAATTGGCGACATCACTATTTTGATTATAATCGTAAACACGATAATAGCAATTCCCAAAGATAACCCCATTGTTGAACTCAAGAATCCAAATAAAGGAATGAAGATAAATTTATTAATCCATCCAAATATTCCCCAACCTAATGGAATAATTTTCTCTAAATTTGCATCATAAGCTTTTAATGTTTTATAATCTGATGGTCCAAAGTACCAACTCATATTATAATCAATCTCTCCATTTGAAAAAGCTAATGGTATATTAGATTTGAATTGTTTAGTAAAAACGGTATCTATTTTTTCATCATTAACTAAATCAATAGATTCTAATTTAGAATTCTCAAAAGGTTTTTTTGTTAATAAAATAGTTGAGAAAAAGTGCTGTTTGTAAGCAAGAAAACTTAAGCTTTCAGGTGTAACTTCTTCTTTCTTACCTAAACCAGCATAATCAACTTTTCCATCTTTATGCTCGTAATAAATTTCAGCATAACGCTTTTCAATAGAAATGCTTTTCTCATTTCTATACGTCTTTAAATCCCATTGTAAATCCAATGGTTTAGACGTATTTAAAACTTTATTTAATCCTTGTGAACGAAGATCAAATCCAATCATATAATCGTTTGGTTTCAACACATACTTGTATTCCAAGAATTCGTTTGGACCTGCTTTTAAACGCATTGATAATACTTGATCCTCACCATTTTTAGTCAATGTAGGCTCAAAGAATAAATCTTTAGTGTTTAAAGTACGATTATCATTAGTCGCTAATTGAATATTTAAACTAGCATTGTTGTCTTTAATTAACTCTACTAATTGTCCTGATCCTTTTTCGAATTTTTCGTATTTTTTCAAAATTGCTTCAACTATAAAACCACCTTTATTAGCGATTTTTAGTTTTACAACATCATTTTCGATTGTAGTAAAAGTTTCTTTAGCAGAAGGAAGTGTAGCCGAATAAGCAAATCCACCTAATGTTTTTTGCAATTTTGCTAATTGTAATGTATCTCCAGGAGTTGTTGCAACTGGCAAAACCGCAGCTTTAGCAGCAGTATCTTTAGCTTGGGCTTCTTGTTTAGCAACTAATTCTTTTTTGGCTTTTTCTGCAGCGATAGTAGCTTCAGAAGGTTTGTTTTGATACATGATCCAAATCAAAATACCAAAAATCAATACAAAACCAATAACCGAATTGAGATCAAATTTTTTTTCTTCCATTGTAATTTTTATTCTAAATTTTATTTTTTCGTTTCTTCTGTTTTTAGAAACTTATGCAAATATGTATTATTTTTTATGAGCTGTAACCGCTGCTGCAATAAAATTAACAAAAATAGGGTGCGGATTAGCTACTGTACTTTTGTATTCTGGATGGTATTGTACTCCGATAAAAAATGGGTGATCTTTTAACTCTACAATCTCCACCAATCCTGTATCTGGATTTATTCCTGAAGCAATTAATCCTGCTTTTTGTAATTCATCTACATACTGACTGTTATACTCATAACGGTGACGGTGACGCTCTGAAATAGATGTTTTACCGTAAATTTTATATGCCAATGAATCTGGTGTAATATCACATTTCCATGCACCAAGACGCATTGTTCCTCCTTTATCGGTTATCGTTTTTTGCTCTTCCATTAAATTCACAACTGGATGAGCAGTATTCTCATTCATCTCTGTTGAATTTGCATCTGTGTATCCTAAGATATTACGAGAATATTCGATTACCGACATTTGCATTCCAAGACAAATTCCGAAAAATGGAACTTTATTTTCACGTGCATAACGCACTGCTTCAATTTTTCCTTCAATTCCTCTTTCTCCAAAACCTGGAGCAACAAGAATTCCGTCTAAACCTTTTAGTTTTTCTTCTATATTATCTTCATTGATATGCTCAGAGTGAATAGAAACAACATTTACTTTAGTTTCGTTTGAAGCTCCTGCATGAATGAATGCTTCTAAAATTGATTTGTAGCAATCTTGCATTTCTACATATTTACCAATCAATCCAATATTAATTGTATGCTTTGGATTTTTTAATCTTTTTAAGAACGTATTCCAGTTTTTTAAATCCGGAGCTGCTTTTTTAGGTAAATCCAATTTCTTTAAAGCAACTATATCTAATCCTTCTTCAAGCATTAAATTAGGAACTTCATATATTGTTGATGCATCGATTGACTGTATTACAGCCTCCCTTTTTACATTACAAAACAAAGCAAGTTTGTTACGTAATTCATCTGAAAGTTCATGTTCTGTTCTGCAAACTAAAATATCAGCTTTGATTCCGCTTTCCATTAAAGTTTTCACAGAGTGTTGTGTTGGTTTTGTTTTCAACTCACCTGCTGCAGCCAAATAAGGCACTAATGTTAAGTGAATAACAATTCCGTTATTCTCTCCTAATTCCCATACCAACTGACGAACTGACTCGATATAAGGTAAAGATTCTATATCTCCAACTGTTCCACCGATTTCGGTAATAACAATATCGTAATCACCAGATTTACCTAGCAATTGCATTCTATCTTTAATTTCGTTGGTAATATGAGGTACTACTTGTACCGTTTTTCCAAGAAACTCTCCTCTTCTCTCTTTTTCAATAACCGAAAGATATACTCTACCAGTAGTTACGTTATTAGCCTGAGATGTAGGAACGTTTAGAAAACGCTCATAGTGCCCTAAATCCAAATCGGTTTCAGCGCCATCATCAGTCACATAACATTCTCCGTGCTCGTACGGATTTAATGTACCCGGATCTACGTTAATATACGGGTCAAATTTTTGAATAGTCGTGCGATAACCTCTTGCTTGTAAAAGTTTTGCCAAAGATGCTGCGATGATCCCTTTTCCTAATGAAGAAGTCACACCACCTGTAACAAAAATATATTTCGTTTGATTCATTCTGTTGTTGTTTGTATGTAGTTGTGTAAAAAACGTGGCAAAAGTACAAATTAAATTGGACAAATTGTCAATTAGATAATTAGATAATTTTCATTTTTTTAAACAGAACGTTTAGTTGTTTCCATAATTCATAATTTTCCTTTTCAAATAGACGTCATTTTAATCAATCTACTTATTCTATCTGAAATTTTATATTATGACTAAGTTATAAAATGAAAATATAAAAAATATTGCACTGCAAATGACGTCAAAAGTCAGCAGTAACTTAAAATTAGAAGAGTTCATTATTTTATTAACAACTAAACGAGCTATTAATTGAATTAGAAAAAATGAAAAGATTTTCAAACTGTAAGCATTGTAAGCAATAGCTTTCTCGAGGTTAAAATTCAAAATCTGAGAAAAGGCTCTTGTTAAACCGCGACTTTTGCAATAGCCTATTGGCATCCCTTCACAAGAAGAGGGAATCCCAAAATTCAAAAAAGCAGACAAATAGGAATAAAAAAAGACAAACATAATTAATATAATAAAAATTAAGTTTATCTTTTTATAAGAATCTATTCCGTAAGAAGTATTTATTTTCAAAAAAAAATATATTATTTCTCTTCTTCTACTTTAACTGTATCAGCAGTTACCTCAATACTATTATTTAAAGAATCTTGCGATTTTGTTGCTTCAACATTTATAGAATCAAATGTTTTGCTAATCCCGCTATTATTAAATCCAAAAACAGAACTAATAGTATTTACCATAACAAGCCCCCATATAATAATAAAAGCTGTTGCAACTATTCCTAGTATTAAACCTGCTATTGGCATCGTAGTAGGAGCATTTTCTTTTTTTGCTTGCGATAAGCCAATTGCTCCAAAAATGATAGCTAATACTCCAAAAAGTACTGCAATTAAACCGAAACAGGGAATAAATGCTGCAACAACAGCTACTATTCCTAAAACTAAAGCTGCAATGCTCATTCCTTGACCCGCATTCGACGTAGGTAAATTGTTTTCCATAATTTTTTAATATCTTAATTACTACAAAAATATAAAAAAATCATTGAAAACAAAGTAAAAAACCTACATTAAAATTTCAAGTTATCAACAATCAAATAAAATGAGTTTTATTACTATATTATGTTTTTGGGTATTTCTTTCTAATATTTCGAATTAATTCTTCTAAGCCATTTAATTTTAATTCGTAAACCAATTGCAATTGCAATCCCAATTCTCCTTTTGGAAATCCTTTATTACTATACCAAACCACATAATATTCAGGTAGATCAATAAGAAAACGCCCTTCGTATTTACCGAAAGGCATTTTTGTATGGGCTAATTTTATAAGCTCTTTGTTGTTTTGTTCCATTTTTAAAATAAAAAAAAGCAAGAAAAAAGAGTACAGATTGAATCTTTTTCTTGCTTCTAATGAATGCAAAGCTATTATTATTTCAGTAACTTTTTATTTTTTCTACCACAGATTTTTAAAATAGTCTACAGTCGAAAGACAGTCGCAGTCTTCAGTCGCAGTTTACAGTCGCAGTTTTTAAAATAGTTTACCGTTTTCAGTCTCAGTTTACAAATTGACTGCTTACTGAGACTGAGACTGTTTACTAATACTGAGACTGTTTACTGAGACTGAGACTGTTTACTAAGACCGTAAACTGAGACTGCGACTGCATACTGAAAACTGCGACTATAAACTAAATACTAAAAGTGCCATCTCACGAATGCTTCCATTGCAGCATAACGTGATAAACCTAATTGATTGTATAATTCTGCTGTTTCGCTATTTCTATCTTCAGCTCTTTGCCAAAATTCACGAGCATCAGAACCTTGAAATACTACTCCATCTTTTTGAGATTGGTGCTTGAAGATTCCGTGACGTTTTGCTAATACTTGATCTGGGCTCATTGGTACTGCCATTTCAACTTCGTCAATCCCCCATTCTTGCCAAGCTCCACGATATAACCATAACCAACAGTCATCCATGAATGCTTTTGTTTTCAATCTTTTAACAGCTTCAAAAATAGCATCTAGACATACTTTATGCGTTCCGTGTGGATCAGCTAAGTCTCCTGCTGCATATATTTGATGTGGTTTAATTTTCTCAATTAAATCCATTGTCAATTGAATATCTTCTTCTCCTAATGGTTTTTTCTCGATTGCTCCAGTTTCATAAAACGGAAGTTCCATGAAGTGAATTTGTTCATCTGGCAAACCAACAAAGTGACTTGTAGAACGCGCTTCTCCTTTTCTGATTAATCCTTTTATATAACGAACTTCTGGAATATCGATTTCACTAGTTTTTTTATTACTTAAGAACGTGATTGCTTTGTTATAGATTTCATCTGCTTCTGGACTTTTTATTCCAAATTTCTCGTTGTAATCAATCACAAATCTTGCAAACCTTAGTGCTTCATCATCAGCTACAGCAATATTTCCAGATGTCTGATAAGCTACATGTACCTCATGCCCTTGTTGTTGCAATCTCATGAATGTACCTCCCATACTAATGATATCATCATCTGGGTGCGGACTAAAGATCAGTACTCTTTTTCTTGCTGGCTCAGCTCTTTCTGGTCTCTTAGTATCGTCTGCATTTGGTTTTCCACCTGGCCATCCTGTAATGGTGTTTTGCAGTTTATTAAATATTTTAATATTGATATCATAAGCTGGCCCTGAATCTGCCAATAAATCGCTCATTCCGTTTTCGATATAATCGGCATCGGTTAACATTAAGATTGGTTTTTTCAAATCTAAAGCTAATCCCAAAACGGCTTTACGAGTTAATTTGTCTGTCCAAACAATTTTCTCAACTAACCATGGTCTGTTGATTCTTGTTAGTTTTGATGATGCTTCTTTGTCTAAAACAAAAACAACATTGTTATGCTCTTGCAAAAATGACGCAGGAATTCTGTTTGTAACTTCTCCTTCTACAGATTTCTTTACAACCTCTGCTTTTCCTTCACCCCATGCTAATAGGATTACTTGTTTGGCTTCCATTATCTTTTTTACTCCAAGTGTTATTGCTGTTCTTGGCGTGTTGTTTAGTCCAAAAAAGTCTTTACTTGCTGCAACTCTTGTAATATGATCTAATGCTACAAGTCTTGTTTTTGAATTTTGCAATGAACCCGATTCGTTGAATCCGATATGTCCATTTGCCCCAATTCCTAAAACTTGCAAATCAATTCCACCTAGAGCTTCGATTTTTGCTTCGTAATCGGCACAATAGTCCGCAATTTCTTCTTTTGATAAAAGTCCGTCAGGAATATGATAATTTTCAGGTAAAATATCTACTTGATCCATTAACAATTCTTTCATGAATCGCACGTAACTATTTACAGAATCTGGTTCCATTGGATAGTATTCGTCCAAGTTAAAAGTGATTACATTTTTAAAACTCAATCCTTCTTCTTTGTGCAAACGTACTAACTCAGCGTACAACCCTTTTGGTGAAGACCCTGTAGCTAATCCTAAAACACATGACTCATTATTCTCTTGTTTTGACTTGATAAGTGTTGCTATTTGCTTTGCAACTGCTTTAGATGCTTCGGTTGAATTTTCAAAAACTACCGTGTCAATGTTTTCGAATCTTTTTTCGAAACCTGTCGCCTTATCTATGGAACTTTTTAACATTATTCGCTTCTTTATATATTAACTTAAATTATTTATCTGTCTTAATTGCGAGACCAACTTCTGTACTTATGCCCTTTGTATGCAAAAAATATAATCATTAAATAGCAAGGCACCAACATTAAATATGCAATCTGATTGCCACTCTTAGCTGTTTTATCCACTCCGTTTGCTAGATTAGCAGTATTAATACTTTCTGCCCAAGCACCATATATTAAAGGGAAGATTGCACCACCTATAATACCCATGATCAAAATTGCGCTTCCTATTTTGGTGTATCCTTTTAAATCTTGTAATGCCATTGGCCATATTGCCGGCCAACAAAGTGCATTTGCAAGTCCCATTAATGCTACTAAAATTATAACTACTGGCATGTCAGGAATTCCCGAAAACTGAACAGTTATTTCCGGTGATATAACAACTATTAAAATTACTAAAATTAATCCTAAAATTCCAGATGCTTTTAAAGCAGTAACTTGCGAAAGATATTTTGGTATTAATGTAATTCCTAGAATATACCCTACTACCATTGCAGACATAGTAAATGAAGTTAATTTTAAATAAAAATTACCATCTTTACCATACACTCCAAGTTCTTTTCCAAATCCACCGATTGAATCACCTGCCAAAACTTCGGCAGCTAAATATAGCATCAAGGTTATAACTCCTAGAACTAATTGAGGGTGTTTAAAAGCATTTTTTATTTGTTTAAAAATACTCAAATTCATTACAGCTCCTTCTTCATCTAAATCAATTTCTGGTAATGGAGACAGCTTAACTAAAAGTGCCAAAACCAAAATAACTAATCCCATATAAAGGTAGGGCGTCTGCAATTGTAATGTCAGCAAATTTAAGGCTTCTGCTTTAGAAACTTCATCTAAAAGTGCAATTTTCTCAGCTGTGTAATCTTGCATATTCGATAACACCAATGCTGTTAAGGCTAATGGCGCTATAAATCCTGCTAATTTATTTGCAATTCCTAATACACTAATTCTTGCAGCGGCGCTTTCTCTTGGTCCAATCACTACTACATAAGGGTTTGCAGCAGTTTGCAAGATTGCTAAACCTGTTCCCATTGTGAATAATGCTACTAAAAAGAAAAGATAAGTTCTTGTTGCTGCAGCTGGATAAAACATAAAAGCGCCTATAGCAATTACAATTAAACCGAGCGAAACACCATTTTTGTAACCTACCTTTTCGATTACCCAAGAAGACGGAATAGCCATGACAAAATAGGCAATATAAAAAGCAAATGTTACAAAATAAGCTTGAGAAGCTGTTAGCTCACAAGCTAACTCAAAAAAGGGAATTAAAGGCCCGTTAAGCCAGGTAACGAAACCTAGAATAAAAAATAATGCGGTTAAAATAACCATAGGAATAATTGTACTCCTTTGATCTATACGTATTGCACTTTCAGTCTTTGACATAATTTTTTTCTGGTTGATGGTTAATAGATTTAGTAATTTTTCAATCTAAAATAGCACCAACACTTTCCTGTTTTTTTTGCAAAATCACAATAAATAGTTGCGTTTTTTTTGCAATGATACGACAAAAGTAGCTCAATAAGTTCTTCTTATTCCTAAATTAGATATGAAATTTTTGTTAATTTTTTATGCTTCCCAATTTAACTGTGGGTAATATTTTTTTAGATATTCTTTTACTTCAGCGATATCTTCTTTGGCCGTTAAATCTGGAACATGCTCTGAAAAAGGAATTCCTAAAGTTGTGTTTGGATTATCTTTTATTGCATTTAAAAGTACCGTTGGTAATTCTTTTTCGTCGCGTTCTGGGTGAACTGGACAGTTTTTTAGATATGGATACAACATTGCGCCATCAAATTTAAAAGCATTCATACTTACTCTTAACTTCCCTTCAGAATCTTTATAATTTTCTAAATCAGCGGCAGTTGGTTTTTCAAGTATATCCAATAATTGATTGTTCGCATCCAATTTAGCAATTGCAAAACGTGAAATTCTTTCAGATGGAAACTCTAAAGCATCACGATCATAACCTATAAAAGCGTTTAAACTATTGGTTTTTCTTAAAGCTAATAAAGCTGCTGTAGAGTATAAATTATCACTATTACAAACTGTGTAACTTTTTGAGTTCATTTCAGGATATTGTTCTACTGCTTGAAATAAAGCATCGGCTGTACCAAATGGTTTTACTCTATCTTTTGGAATGTATTGAACTGCAAATGAAATATTCAAACCATGGAAATCATTATTCTTATCTTGATTGCCATAAAATTCTTTAAACAATTCTCCTTGCTCTCCTATTATGATTATAATATTTTTATATCCTGCTTTTTTTGCATTTAGCAAAAGATAATCTAACAAAGGTCTTCCGTTTGGACCAACCCCAATAAGTCCTTTACTTCGCTCATTTGCTTGAGCTATTTCGTCTTCGGTTAAATTATTCAATACAACTTCCTTTTTCATTCGAGAAGATGCACCGCCTGCTAAAATAATTAAATTGTCATGCATGTTTTATTCTTTAAAATTTTAATATTATTGTATTATTCTTGCTCCTGGATCTACAGTTACAGTATAGGCTTCCTTTGCTCCAGCAGCCAATATTGCTGCTACAACTTCGTCTTCTTTTTTTGGATCTGCTATTACAACAATACTTCCTCCTCCTCCTGAACCAACAATTTTGGCTCCATAAGCTCCCGCACGTAATGCAGCATCGATCATGGCATCAATTTTAGGCACAGTTATCTTCAATAAATCTCTTAAAACTGCATGATGCATATTCATTAATTCACCTATTCTAACTAGATCCAGCGTTGGTTTTTCAAATTCTTTTAGCGCTTCTCTTGTATAATGGTGATTTTTTATAGCTGCTTCAAAAAACGGAATTAATCTATCTGGTAGATAATTACTGAATTTATCAATATCTACAATTTCAGTTTTATGTAAATCAAAGCTTCTAAAATTTCGTTTTACAATATCGATTGCCAATAAAGCATTGCCTTTTAACTCCCCTATTAATCCTATTGTTTCTTTTGGAACTCCTGAAACTCCAGTAATTAGCCCTTTTAATTCTGTGCCAATTATATTATATGAAAATGGAACACTTGTATTGATATAGACAATATTCCCTACTCCTATACTAAAATGATCCATCATACCACCTGGTTCCCCATGCTCCAAAACTTCTGAAGCGTAGCCCATTTGAGCAATAAATTCTGGTGTAACTTCACAATCAACACCATATGCGTTTATAAGGAAATTAATCCAAGCCATTAATAATGCAGATGAACTCGAAGTTCCTGAGTTAATAGGAATATTTCCTGTTATCGTAATATCGTAACCAACAGTAGGCACACAACCATGTCTTCTTAAAACTCGTAATGAAGAAGCAAAATAATCACGTGGTTCTAATTCTACAAAAGTCGCATTGATATCGATAATTCTGACTTGATCAATATCGACCATGTCTAATTTAAAAACTGAAGTGTCATTTTGTACTGCCGTTAATTCTATATTTCTATTTATAGCACATGCTATAACGGGTAATCCTAAATAATCTTGATGATCACCAAAAAGGCAAGTTCGCCCTGGTGCTAATGATATGATTTTCTTCACTTTTAAAATATATTAAAACAATGTAATTCTTTAATTACATTGTAATTAGTTTATGAAACAGGCTTGTATTTAATTTTTAACTTTACGAAACTAGATATTAAATTTTAATAAAGCAAAGAAAAAACAAAAAATGTGCTCGAACACACTTAAATAATGTTATCGAGCACACTTATTAATATACTTATGAAAATTGATTAATATCTTCCTTAAAATTATTAAGATATTTACGATATTTGAAATAAGAATATCTAATTTTATACTTTTGCTTTATTATTTAACTAATTTCACATATTGACTTATTATGTAGTTAATTGTTTATTCAAAAACTTCATCACAAATAAAAAACTTTTCTTTTTTTAAATAAATCAGAAAAAAAACAAACACAAAGTTTTTATATATATTTGCCTTCTTATGGATAAAAAGTATACAATTAAAGATATTGCTAAATTAGCAGGAGTTTCAAAAGGTACTGTAGACAGAGTGTTACACAAAAGAGGAAAAGTTTCTCCGTTGGCACTAGAAAAAGTAAATGAAGTTTTAAATGTAATTAATTACGAGCCTAATCTTATAGCCCGAAATCTTAAGAATAATAAGATCTATCGCATTTGCATAGCTCTACCTGATCCTGAAATCGATCCTTATTGGTCTCCTTGTATTAAAGGAATTAATGATGCAATACAAGAATTTAAAGCATACAACATACTTGTAGAAACGCTTTTTTTTAATCCCGAAAAAACGAAATCATTTACAAATATCAATGAAGTAATTATTGAAAAAGCACCAGATGCCGTTTTACTTGCTCCATTATTCCATAAAGAAACAATAGAAGCCATTAAAAAATATGATTCCTTAGATATTCTTATAAATACATTTAATAATCAGGTTGAATCTACATTGATTAAGAATTTTGTTGGACAAGATTTATTTAGAAGTGGTCGTGTAGCAGCTAAATTATTAAATACTATTCTAGACAAAGGCCATATTGCAATTATACACATTGATGAAACCTATAAGAATGCAATTCACATGCAGGAAAAAGAAAGAGGTTTTAGAAATTATTTTAATGAAAAGGAAAATATAGATTACAAGATTACTACCTTAAAATTAAAAAGCCCAAATGTCGAAATCAATCTAAAAAACTTTATTGCTGAGAATCCTGATTTATCTGGTGTTTTTATTACCACATCCAAAGCCTATCAAATAGCCAAAACAATTGGTGAGGTTAAGCATAAAAGAATCCGAATTATTGGTTATGATTTAATTGATGAAAATGTAAACAACCTAAATCTAGGCGTTATCGATTTTTTAATTCATCAGAACCAAAAAAGACAAGCCTATCTAGGTATAACTTACCTTGTAGATCATTTTCTTTTTCACAAAGAAACTCCAGCTGTTACCCTCCTACCTATCGATATTATTAATTCTGAAAATGCAGATTTTTATTTAGAATAATTTATTCTTTCAAAGTTAAGACTCCAAACGAAGATAGAATATGAAAATTGGGTGTTTCAGTAACAGGATTCACCCAAGTAATCCAAGTAGGCTCATAACTATCGCTGTCGCCTTTAACGTATTTTGCTCTAAAAACACCTGCCTCAATTTGGTTATTCTTGATTAAATTAAACTGTTTTAAAGAAGCAATACTTATTGCTCCTTCCACAATAAAACAATCCTTATTTATTGATGATTTAACTAACAACTCCTCTTTTGGCCAAGACCAATCAAAATTAAAATTCTTATTGGGATAAGCTATAAAATCCATAATTCTGGCAGTAGCATCTATTTCTAGACAATAATATGGATTTAGCGTATTATCAGGTCTAAAAAATAGCTCTACCCTATCTGAGTTCCCAATACTTTCCTTACTGTTATCTTTCTTTTCGATATGAATTTCGGTATCGTAAACTGTAAAACAAAAAAACAATTGCTCCAAATCCCATAGTGCTTTAAACGCAATTCGAGCAGGCAATTTAGAATCCCAAGGTGAAATAAAATCATCTAGAGCAGTTGCCTTATTCCATAAATGAGAATCTCCCTTTCCTGAAATAATCAATTCATTTTTTGGTATCGAATTTACTTCGTAGTTCTTAATTTCTTGATTCATATTATTTTTAAATAATGCCTTTTATATAATTATTACCCTTTTACAAATATAATGTGCACGAACACATTATCCCATTATTTCTTGCTTAATAATTCTTTTATAGTTAGTTTCGTTAAAATTATCATTTTATAAGTTAAAACATATTAATATAAATTCAAACAAAATACTTATACTACAAAATAATCACAATAATAATTACAGTCTAATTTTTGAATTATATATTATAACTGAAAGACCAATTCATATCCAATAATTACTAACTAACCAATTTGAGCCTATGAAATAAAACCCCTTAAGTATTTAAATTTTGAAATCCTCCCCCAAAAAATCACAACTATCATTAAGCAAATGAATTTGCTTTAAATCTTAATCATTAAACTTAAATCATGAAAAAAATATTCACACTATTTATTATTATCAGTTTTCTAGTTTCATGCGATTTAGAAAGAGAACCAAACGACTCTTACACAAAAGATAAAATCATGAAGGATCGAGAAGCCGCTGTCGAAGTACTTCTAAACGGATGTTATGCTCAACTCAAGAATTGGTCGGATATAATGCATTCTGCGGGGGAATATCCTAGTGACAATATAATGATTAGAGGAACTTCAACAGGAGTTTCATTCTCATTCATTTCATATCAACACATTCCTAATAATGGAAGTTTATCTGCATTTTGGAACAACAGTTATAAAATTATTTCACAATCAAGTGATTTAATGAAAATGGTTTCAGAGGGGGAAAATCTTAAGATGGATCAAAAATTAGGCGAAATGTATTATTTAAGAGGAACTATCTATTTTTATTTATGTCGCATTTATGGTAGGCCTTATTCTCAATCTCCAGAAACTAATTTAGGGGTACCAATTATAAATGGAATGCCTGAAGATGTCAACAATATTAACCTACCTGACAGAGCTACTGTTAAAGCAACGTATGAGCAAGCCATAAACGATCTTAAAAAAGGGGAAGCTTTAATGAATGAAAACAGAACCGCCGCTTATGCCACCAAACAAGCTGCACAAGCAATGTTATCAAGAATTTATTTGTACATGAGTGGCACTTATGAAACTCCTAATCAAGAATATGCTGATTTATCTATTGAATACGCTAATAAAGTAATTTCTAGTGGCCGCTACAATTTACTTAGCAGAGCTAATTTTATGAAATACAATACTTTTGCTCCTGACGCAAGCGGACAAACTGAAACTATTTTTGCCATTAAGCGTGTAGCGTCAGAATATTCAGGTAGTGACTACTATAATAGCATTGGTGGTATGTATGCCAACATACAAGGACAAGGTTGGGGAGAAATGTATGCTAGCGCAAAATACCTAGACTTATTGCGTAAATCTGGTTTAAAGAAAGATGCTAGATGGGCTTTTATTGATCCTCAATACACATTAGATGGCTCCAATAATAAAACAACCGCTTTCCGTTTTGTTGTAGATGTTTTTAATACTGCAGGTCAACAAACTGGATACAACTATGTACAACAACCACTTAAAACAAATTCTAACGGATCTTATTACATTACTATAGCTAATACAAATTATAATCTTACTGCAGTTGATACTAGTGAAAATAGCTACTCTATTACTTATGAAGGAAAAACATATGTGGGTGAAAAAGATTATATGATGTTATTAAACCGTGTTTATCCAATGTACTACATTACAAAATGCTCATTACAAGACAATAACTCTCACTTACACTCTCCTATTATCTCAAGATTAGCTGAAATGTATTTAAACATGGCTGAAGCTTATGCAAAAAAAGGAGATTATCATAATGCACTAACAAACTTAAATACAATTAGAGAAAGATCAATTGTAGGCGGTAGCTATACCTCTTTAAATAAAACAAATGCTGCACAACTTATTGATGAAGAGCGCCAATTAGAACTTGCTTTTGAAGCTCAACGTGGCTATGATGTATACAGAAATGGACAAACAATGACACGCCACTATCCTGGTCCTCATGAGTCAATGGACGATATCCCTGCAACAAGCTTAAGAGTAGTGCAATATATTCCTCAATCAGAAATTAATGCTTACGAAGGAACTTTAACTCAAAATCCATAATTATACATAACTGTAGCTATTTTTAATAAAATTCCTCTTAATTCATAAATTAGTTAAGAGGAAATATTCAAACCAAAGTAATGTGCACGAACACATTTTACAATGCTTTTCTTTGTTTAATAAAATATAATTGATAGTTTCGTCACTATTAATACCAAACAACCTCTCTTTTAAACTATAAATAACCAAATTTTTATCTTTTTATGAAAGAAGAAAAAAACTCTCGTCGGTCTTTCCTAACAAAAGCAATAGTAGGTCTTTCGGGTTCTGTTGTTGCGACTGGATTGCCTCTATCTGCATTTGCATCAAATCAAGACTCAGAACCATTAGACACTGCCCATACCTTTTTAACAAAGCCCTATCTTCAAGCTCCTACAATTGATGGCATTACAATTATGTGGCTTACCAACCAATTTTGTTTGAATTGGATAGAATATGGTGAAACCGAAAAACTAGGAACAAAAGCCGAACAATGTACACACGGCATGATGAATACCAATTCTAGAATTAATACTGTAACGCTAGCAAACCTTAAACCAAATACCAACTATTTCTACAAAGTTTTCTCGAAACAAATTGTAGATTTCCGACCTTATAAAATTACTTTTGGAGATACAATAAATAGTGAAACCTATTCCTTTAAAACTCTCAATCCTAAACCAAAAGAAGTCAGTTGGTTAGTTTTAAATGATATTCACGATCGTCCAGAATCTTTTAAGGAACTATTACAACTCAATCAGAACAAGCCCTATGATTTTGTTTTTTTGAATGGAGATATGTTTGACTATCAAACTGATGAAAACCAAATCATCAATCACTTACTGAATCCATGCAGTTTATTTTCAACAGAAAAACCTTTTATGTTCGTAAGAGGAAACCATGAGACAAGAGGTAAATATTCTAGAAATCTATTAGACTATTATTACAATTATGACAAGAAAGAGTATTATAGTTTTAAAATGGGACCCGTTTTTACAATTGTTTTAGATACGGGTGAGGACAAAAAAGATTCCCACCCCGTATATGGTGGTACTGTTAATTATGATTCGTATCGTGAAGAACAAGCTATTTGGTTAGAGAAACAAATGAAATCTAAAGCTTTTAAGAACGCTCCATTTCGCGTAGTAATGATGCATATCCCCCATTATCACTCGGATGAAGAACATGGAACAACTGAATGTCGCAGGTTATTTGGACCTTTATTCGAGAAATATAAAATCGATTTATTTGTTGCTGGACATACCCACGAATACGGAATGTTTGAACCAAATAATGAGCACTCTTATCATTATGTAATTGGTGGCGGACCAGAAACAGGAAATAGAACTTTAATACGAATTGATGCCACCTCCAAAGTTTTAAATCTACAAATGCTAAATGATTCGGGAAAAGAAATTGGATTATTTACACTTAATAGTAAAAGATAGAATTTCAAAATAACACCTTGAAATCTCAACTATATTTCGAGTTTACTAATTACTATATTATCAAGACTAGGAATCGTTTCTTTTTTGCCATTTTACTTCGAATAAAAAGATGAACCTCTCTAATTTCAAACAATACAAACCTTCAAACGATACAACTCTTTGAAGGTTTTTTTAATTCATCGATTTAATCAAAAAAACACATTAAACACCTAACTCTTAAGGACAAGATTAATGCTATATCCTTGTTTTATTAACAGTTCTACAACAAAAACATCCAATATTCAATTGAAATATTTTATAGTAATTTGACAACTTTTTCTGCAATCTTTTTCCTTATTCATTTATCTAATAATAATTATCTGCAAAATTCTTGTTTTACTTAAACTATAAACTTTCATTTTTTTTAATAATAAACTAGAATTTTATTACTAAAAAAACATTTTCAATAAAAAAAATGTGCTCGAGAACACAAATATTGTGTGTTCGAGCACATTTTTAGCACTTTTCCTTGTTTAATAAAATTTAAATATATAGTTTCGTCATATCTTAAAAAATAAAACACAATTTATGTTAAAAAACAACCTCTAAATAAATAAGAAAAAGTGCGTGATTTTAAGCTTGAAAAAATGATTTCTTCAACATAATTGATTGTAAAAAATATAATAGAATAAGAATTTCATTTAAGGCAATACCACCTTAAATCGATTATAATAAAAATGAATACCAGTTAAAACAACACAACACAAATTATTAACCAAACACCATTTTTAAGAGTATGAAATTATTAATTAAAAAAAAGCCTAGAGACTTATGGTCGCCATCTAGGAAGGAAATCAAATTAACAATTCTGTCATTGTTCGCTTTGACTTTTCAAATTTCAACAGCTGCTCCATCAAAATCAACTAGTTTAAAGACAATTGATTTAGCACTTGTAAAAAAAATAGTAAAAGGAAAAGTAACCGATGCTACTGGACTACCTCTTCCGGGAGTAAACGTCCTAATTAAAGGAACTACCATTGGGGTGCAGACAGATTACAATGGTGAGTTTGCCATTGAAGTTGAAGATAACCAAACTATATTGGTTATTTCTTATATGGGAATGCAAGATGAAGAAGTGACAATCGGAAAAGGGCCTATTGTTGTTACTCTTAAAGAAGTAGGACAAGTAATGGACGAAGTGGTTATTGTAGGTTACAGTAAAATTAAAAAAGAAAGTCTTACTGGTGCTTTACAAACCATTAATAATAAAAAACTAATTGACGCTACTACTCCATCGGTAGAAAATTTACTTTCTGGTAAAGCAACTGGAGTATACGTAAGTTCTGGTAGCGGGCAACCTGGTGATGTTGGTAAAATAGTAATTCGTGGAAAAACTACAGTTAACGGTAGCACTGACCCTCTATGGGTTGTTGATGGTGTTATTGTAGGTAGCGGTTCAGGAAATGTGAATCCAGCTGATATCGAAACTTTAACGGTTCTTAAAGATGCCGCATCTACTGCTGTATATGGTTCTCAGGGAGCAAACGGTGTAATTATTGTTACTACAAAAAGTGGTAAAAGTGGTAAAGCAACTATTAATGCTTCTATCAAAACCGCAGCTACAACTTTAAATACAGGGAATTTTGATATTATGAACGGAGCAGAATTATATGACCTATATGATTCTTTCTCAAACAAGCAACTTTTTAATACTGCATGGTGGTGGACTCCAGAATTGAGAAATAAAAATTTCGACTGGTGGAAAAAAGCTACAAACACGGGTATTGCTAGAGACTTTAACCTATCAATTAATGGTGGTAGCGATGTTTTTAAAAGCTATGTTTCTCTTGGAGTATATGATGAAACTGGTGCAATAAAAGGATATGACTACACACGTTATAACTTACTTCTTAAATTTAGTTACAAAGTAAATAATTGGTTAACGATACGTCCTCAAGCTAATATTACGCGTAACGAAACATTTGATCAACAACATTCTGTAGGTGCTATGTATGCCAATATGCCTTGGGATAGTCCTTATCTTCCTGATGGAACTTTAGTAGGAAACCAACCTAATCCAACTTGGGTAAATACAACAGGTTCTAACTATTTATATGATTTGCAATGGAATTATGGAGAATCTGAAGCATATAGCGCAAGAACAAACCTAAGCTTTGATGCAAAGATAAATAGCTGGTTAACATTTACTTCTACAAATAACTATACGTTTTCAAACTCTAATTCAATGTACTATACTGATCCTAGATCATCTGGAGGATTAGCAGTTAAAGGAAGAATTCAAAATAACACAAACAGCTATAATCGATTCTATACAAATCAATTATTAGCTGCTAATAAAACATTTGGAGCACACTCTATAAATGCTATTGCTGCTTACGAATGGGATGAGTATAAAGGTAAAAATACGGAAGGTATTGCAACTGGAATACCTCCTGGATTTATTGTTCCAGATGCTGCAACTGTTCCAGAAAAAGTTCGTGGAGGAAGGTCAGAATGGGCTGTACAATCTTTGTTAACCAATATCAATTATACTTATGATGATAGGTATATGGCGCAATTTTCTATTCGTCGAGATGGAGCTTCTAATTTTGGAGAGAATGCTAGATATGGAAATTTCTTTTCTATAAGTGGTGGTTGGAATATTCACAAAGAAAAATTCTTTAAAGCGGATTATATCAATAACTTAAAACTTAGAGCAAGTTATGGTTCTGTAGGTAACAGACCAACAAGCTTATATCCTCACTTGCCATTATATTCTGTATCGACTGGATATAATGAAAACCCAGGTGCAATTATCTCTCAATTAGGAAACCCAGATTTAAGTTGGGAAAAAACTTTTACAACAGGCTTTGGTTTAGATGTAAGCTTTTTAAACAGAATTAATTTAACATTAGATTATTACGATAAAGACACATCTGATTTATTATATCAAGTTCCGTTACCTGGAGTAATTGGGGTGACTAGTATTTGGAGAAATGTTGGAGCTGTTAATAATAAAGGTTTCGAAGCGTCTCTTAATGTAGATATTATTAAAAATGAAAACTGGAAATGGAATGTAGATGTGAACATCGGAACAAATAAAAATAAAGTAACAAATCTTTACGGAACAAAACAAGAAATTATTGTTGGTGATGGAACTGGTATTTCTGGTTCAGCATCTAAATTATTAAAACCCGGAATGGATGTAGATACTTGGTACCTTCCTGAATGGGCAGGAGTAAATTCTGATAACGGACAACCACAATGGTATAAAACTGACACAAAAACAGGAGAACGCGTTTTAACTTCAAGCTACGGCGAAGCATCGAAAAATCCTATTGCAGCGGGATCATACACTCCGTCTTATTTCGGAGGATTTTCGACTACTTTAAATTATAAAAATTTCGACTTTGGAGCAACATTCACATACTCTGTAGGTGGTGAGATTTATAACTATGCTCGTGCAGAGTTTGATTCAGATGGAGCTTATACAGACCGTAACCAAATGAATCTTCAAAGCGGATGGAGCCGTTGGGAAAAACCAGGCGATATTGCTACTCATCCACAAGCTATTTATGGTAACAAAAGTCAATCAAACAAAGCGTCAACACGTTTCTTAGAAGATGCGTCATACCTAAAATTAAGAAGTGTATCATTTGGATATAATGTATCTATTGAACGCTTGAATATATCAAATTTGAGAATATTTGTAACAGGAGAAAACCTTTTTACATTAACCGATTTCTCAGGTGTTGACCCAGAGATACCGCCGAGAAACAATATGATTACAGGAGTTTCTACCTCTGTATATCCTCAAACTCGCCGATTTGTATTAGGTTTTAATCTTACTCTTTAAAAACTCAAAACCATGAAAAAAATATTCTTATTATTTATTACTCTTATTTTTCTAACTTCATGTGAGTTGGAGCGTGAACCATATGGTTCATACACAAAAGACAAAATCATGAAGGATAAAGAAGCTGCTGTTGAAGTACTTCTTAACGGATGTTACGCACAACTTAAGAATTGGTCAGATGTTATGCATCGTGTAGGTGAATATCCAGGAGATAATATCATGATTAGAGGAGCATCTACTGATCCTTTCTTCACTTTTATCTCTTATCAACATACACCAATTAACGATAGATTATCTACTTTTTGGAATAATAGCTACAAAGTTATCTCACAATCAAGTGATTTAATGAAAATGATTTCTGAAGGAGAAAGCCCTAAAATGGATCAACAATTAGGAGAAGCCTATTACTTAAGAGGAATGCTATATTTCTATCTTGTTAAAACATATGGTAGACCTTATGCCCAATCACCAGAAACAAACTTAGGTGTGCCAATTGTAAATGGATTACCAGCTGATTTGGTTAACATTAATCTTCCTGATAGAGCTACTGTTAAAGCGGGCTATGAGCAAGCAATAAGCGACCTTAAAAAAGGAGAAGCTTTAATGACTGAAAACAGAAAAGCATCTTATGCAACCAAAGAAGCTGCACAAGCAATGCTTTCTAGAGTGTATTTATACATGAGTGGTACATATGAAATACCAAATCAACAATATGCTGATTTGTCTATTGAATATGCTAACAAAGTAATTGCTAGCGGTCGTTACAATTTACTTGGTAGAAATGACTTTATGAAATACAATACTTTTGCTCCTGATGCAAGCGGACAAACTGAAACTATATTTGCTGTTAAAAGAGTAGCATCAGAATACTCAGGTTCAGATCATTATTATGGTATTGGTGGTATGTATGCTAATATACAAGGGCAAGGCTGGGGAGAAATGTATGCAAGCGCAAAATACCTGGACTTATTACGTAAATCTGGACTTAAGAAAGATGCAAGATGGGCTTTTGTCGATCCTCAATACGCATTAGACAAATCCAATAATAAAACAGATGCATTTCGTTTTATTACAGATGTATTTAATGCTGCAGGAGTTCAAACTGACTATAACTATGTGCAACAACCACTTAAAACTAATCCAAATGGTAGCTATTATATAACTATTGCTGATGTAAACTACAACCTTACACCTGTAAATGCTGCAGAAAATAGTTATTCAATTGTTTATGGAGGTAAAACATATGTAGGTGAAAAAGATTATATGATGTTATTAAATCGTGTATACCCGATGTACTACATCACAAAAGCTTCTTTGCAAGACAATAGCTCGCACTTACATTCGCCTACTATTTCAAGATTAGCCGAACTGTATTTGAATATGGCAGAAGCTTATGCTAAAAAAGGAGATTATCAAAATGCTGTTACTAATTTAAATAAAATTAGAGAAAGAGCAATTGTAGGTGGAGGATATACTTCATTAACTAGTACAAATGCAGCGCAACTTATTGATGAAGAGCGTCAATTAGAACTTGCATTTGAAGCGCACCGTGGTTACGATGTGTACAGAAATGGACAAACAATGACTCGTCATTATCCAGGACCTCACTCTCCGATGATAGATTATCCAGCAACAAGTCTAAGAGTAGTACAATATATTCCTCAATCGGAAATAAATGCTTATCCAGGGACTTTAACTCAAAATCCATAAACAAGATTTTGAAAAAACTAATTTTTGAATTTAATGGTTAGTTATTAAATTGGACTTTCTTTAGAATTCCCCCTTTGCTAACAAGGGGGATTCTGGAGAAGTTAAATTCAAAGAATTAATAACAGCTAAAATCAGGCTAAATGAAATATTTTAAAATTATTTTCTCTTTCCTAACATTGGTATTTTTAAGTACGAATGTATTAGCACAAGAATCAAAAAACGAAATTATTTTGCCTCTAGGTGGCAATGCTTTCAGTTCTAATACTCTTGAGAAAAACAATACTGTAACCGATAATGGAATAGAAAACTGGACTAACCCTAAAGAATATTTTACGGTTTATTTTAGAGTTTCAACTCCGGGATTAGTCCGAATTTCTACAGATGAAAATGTATCTGTTCAAGGAAAATCTACATTAGAATTTGGCATTAATAAAGAATTCAAAAAAATCGAATTTGACCAATCTAATAAAAAGCCTATTGTAATAGGTGAATGGAAAATTGTTGACACAGGATATGTAGCTTTAAAAATAAAAGGATTTTCTAAAACACAAAATAGCTTTCCTTCTATTTCTAAATTATTCATTAGTGGAACAGCGCTTCAAGGAAAGGTAGCCTACGTACCAAATAATGATGATAATTTTTTCCATTGGGGTCGCAGAGGTCCTTCGGTGCATTTAAATTACGAGGTTCCTGAAAAAGTAAATGTGCAATGGTACTACAATGAAATCACTGTTCCTGTAAACGAAGACAAAATAGGGTCTTATTATATGGCAAATGGTTTTGGCGAAGGTTATTTTGGAATTCAAGTAAACTCTGAAACGGAACGTCGCGTATTATTTTCTGTTTGGAGTCCTTTTGTAACTGATGACCCTAAAAGCATTCCTGAATCGCATAAAATTAAAATGCTTAAAAAAGGTGAAAATGTAAAAACTGGTGAGTTTGGAAATGAAGGTTCTGGTGGACAAAGCTATTTAAAATACAACTGGAAAGCTGGAAACACTTATAAATTCTTGCTGAATGGAGTTCCTCAAAACGACAACTCAACTACATACACTGCTTACTTTTATGCGCCTGAACAAAAAAAATGGATGTTAATTGCTAGTTTTAATCGACCACAAACTAACACCTACCTAAAAAGATTTCATTCTTTCTTAGAAAATTTCGTTCCACAACAAGGAAATAAATCCCGCAAAGTTTTATTTAACAATCAATGGTATTGTGATGATAAAGGCGTTTGGAAAGAAGTAGGCGCTGCCACTTTTACCGTAGATAATACTGGTAGAAAAGGATATAGAATGGATTATTCTGGTGGTGTCGAAAAAGGTTTTTTCTTTTTAAAAGATGGCGGTTTCTTTAATCAATATACAAAAGCAAAAACCAAGTTCACAAAACCATTAAATCATAAAATGCCAAGTATAAATTTTAGTACTTTGCCATAAAAAAACAACACTAAAACAATCCTAAAAAAATTGTCTACAATTTTAAATTAAATCAATTCAACATGAAAACTAGTATCTTTAAATTTATTGTAATGTCCTGCTTCTTTTTAGGATATGCTACTTCTTCCGCTCAAATGATTAAGACACCTACTCCTCCTCGTGCAAAAGGACAAAAAGATGTTTTACGTTTAGCGACAGCACCAATTCCAAACGTTCGTGTTGCTTTTATCGGACTCGGAATGCGTGGTCCTGGAGCAGTAGAACGTATGACACATATTCCAGGAGTAGAAATTGTTGCTTTATGTGACATGACTCAGGAAAATACAGCTAAAGCAAATGAAATTCTAACTAAAAGAGGGCTTCCAAAAGCACAAGAATTTTATGGAGATGCTAATGCATGGAAAAAAGTTACTGCATTACCTAATGTAGACTTAGTATACATTGCTACAGATTGGAAAAACCACGCTAACATTGGTACTCAAGCAATGAAAGATGGTAAGCATGTTGCTATTGAAGTTCCTGGTGCAATGAATATGAAAGAAATCTGGGATCTTATCGATACTTCAGAAAAAACTCGTAAACACTGTATGATGTTAGAAAACTGTGTGTATGACTTCTTTGAACTTACTACATTAAACATGGCTCAACAAGGTTTGTTTGGAGAAATTCTTCATGCTGAAGGAGCTTATATTCACGGGCTTCAACCATTTTGGGGTGAATACTGGAATAACTGGCGTATGGATTACAACAAAAAACACCGTGGTGACATTTACGCAACACATGGTATGGGACCGGCTTGTCAAGCATTGAACATTCACCGTGGTGACAAAATGAACTACTTAGTTTCTATGGATACAAAAGCAGTTGGGAACCCTGCTTACATTAAAGAAAAATCTGGAGTTGACGTAAAAGACTTTAGAAATGGAGATCATACAATGACAATGATTCGTACAGAAAAAGGTAAAACAATCCAAATTCAACATGACGTAACATCTCCACGTCCATACAGCCGTATGTACCAACTTAGCGGAACCAAAGGTTTTGCTAATAAATATCCTGTAGAAGGTTATGCATTAGATGCTAAATCTATTAGCTCTGATATTAAACCAGATCATGAAAACTTAAGTGCACACAGATTTATGCCAGAAGATGTAAAAAAAGCATTAATGCAAAAATACAAACACCCAATTGTTGTTGGAATCGAAGAAAAAGCAAAACAAGTTGGTGGACACGGTGGAATGGATTTCGTAATGGATTACCGTTTGATTTACTGCCTACAAAACGGATTACCTCTTGACATGGATGTATATGATTTAGCTGAATGGTCTTGTTTAGCTCCATTAACAGAAATTTCTCTTGACAATAATTCATCTCCAGTAGAAATCCCTGATTTCACACGTGGTGGATGGAATAAATTAAAAGGTTTAGAATTTTCTAAGTAATTCTTTTTTGAAGTTAGTTAAATTGTTACAAGAGGGCACCTATATAAAGTGCCCTCTTGTTTGTTATACCTATCACTTTTAAGCAAAGCAAAATGAAAAAAACATTCTATTTAGCCCTCTTATTTTCTTTATTCATAGCAACTCCCCTATTTGCTCAACCAAAACAAACTTTTGCCATAAGCGATGGAAATTTTCTATTGAATGGTAAACCTGTGCAAATCCACTCGGGTGAAATGCATTATTCTCGCATTCCACAACAATACTGGCGTCATCGTCTAAAAATGATGAAAGCTATGGGATTAAATGCGGTAGCAACCTATGTGTTTTGGAACTACCACGAAATAACTCCTGGCGTTTGGGATTTTAAAACCGGTAATAAAAACGTAGCCGAATACATTAAAATAGCACAAGAAGAAGGCTTATTCGTAATCTTACGTCCAGGGCCTTATGTATGTGCCGAATGGGAATTTGGAGGATATCCATGGTTTTTACAGAATGTTCCTAATATGGTTATTCGCGGTAATAATAAAGAATATCTAACTGCAACCAAAGCCTATTTTACTGAATTGTATAATCAAGTTAAAGATTTACAAATTACTAAAGGAGGCCCAATTATTATGGTACAAGGAGAGAACGAATTTGGTTCTTATGTAGCACAACGAAAAGACATACCTCTTGAAGAGCATAAAAAATATAGTGCAGCGGTATTTCAACAATTAAAGGACATTGGTTTTGAAGTTCCTTTCTTTACTTCTGATGGAAGTTGGTTGTTTGAAGGTGGTGCATTACCAGGAGCTTTACCAACAGCTAATGGAGAAAGTGACATTGATAAGCTAAAAACAGTAGTCAATCAATTCAACAATAATCAAGGCCCTTATATGGTGGCAGAATTTTATCCTGGTTGGTTAGATCATTGGGCAGAACCATTTCCTACTCAAAAAGCGGAACAAACAGCACGTTTGACAAAAAAATACCTTGATAACCAAGTTTCATTTAATTATTATATGATTCATGGTGGTACTAATTTTGGTTTTACTTCGGGTGCAAATTACGACAAGGAACACGATATTCAGCCCGATATGACATCTTATGATTATGATGCACCTATTAGTGAAGCTGGTTGGGCAACTCCTAAATATGAAGCGCTTAGAGAATTATTAAAAACAGCCGAAACTCCAAACATTCCTGCTAAAATACCTGTAATAACTATTTCGAACATAAAGCTGACTAAAGCAGTAGATTTGGCTGATTTAAAATCAAAAATAACTCCTGTAATAGAAGACAAACCATTAACATTCGAACAATTAAACCAAGGAGACGGTTACGTTTGGTATAGCAAAAAATTCACACAACCTATCAGCGGAAAATTAGAATTAAATGGATTACGCGACTACGCAATAGTATATGTCAATGGAAAAAAAGTGGCTGAGTTAAATCGTTATTATAAAAAGTACGATTGCGAAATCGAAGTTCCATTTAATGCTACCCTAGATATCGTTGTTGAAAACATGGGACGTATAAATTACGGAGCACAAATTAATGCCAATAATAAGGGAATTATAAGTCCAGTTATCATTAATGGGGAAACAATTACGGGCGATTGGGAAATGTATAAATTACCTATGACTTCTGAACCAGATTTGATAGCATACAAAAATACTGCAAAGACAAATCGTCCAACTTTATACCAAGGTACTTTTAAACTTAGTAAAACAGGAGATACATTTTTAGATATGCGCGATTGGGGCAAAGGAATTGTATTTATAAACGGAATTAATATTGGCCGCTACTGGAGTGTTGGCCCCCAACAAACTCTATACGTACCAGGATGCTGGCTTAAAAAAGGTAAAAACAATATTACCGTTTTTGAACAAAAAAATGAAACCATTCAAAAAGAAGTAAAAACATTAGATACTCCTATTCTAGAAGACCTAAAACCTGAAAAAGGTATTCCAAATTAAACTAAAAAAGCCATCAAAGAATATTCTTTGATGGCTTTTTTAATATGCATTTATTACAAAATTACTTCCAGTTAAAAGTAATTCGTTTTTCGATTTCAGGATGTAAACTCAAGAAAACTGGGCAAGTCATACCAGCTCTCACTAAGATCGTTTTACTTTTTTCATCATGCGTTCCTTCCATCTCAAAAACAATCTCGATTGCTCCTATTCTTCTAGGTTCTCCACTCATTATTTTAGTAACTTCAGCGGTAGAATTAGCAATATCAAGATTCATATCACGCGCTTTAATTCCCATGATAGTCATCATGCAACTTGCTAAAGCATTTGCAACCGTATCTGTTGGAGAAAAAGCTTCTCCTTTTCCGTTGTTATCTAAAGGTGCATCAGATATGATTTCACTTCCTGATTGCACATGTATTGATTTAGTTCTTAAATCACCTAAATAGGTTACTTTTGATGTCATTAGTTTGCTTCTTTTATTGTTAAGTCACTATCGTAATATAAGATGTAAACACCTTTGTTAGCATATCCACCCTCTTCTTTTTTGTAAAATTGAAATTTATTGTCAATTTGTTCCGTAGCGATTTCATTTGCAGTTTCCTCATAGGTTTTCCCTTGAGACAAACGCATCATAGTATCAAAAGTTACATCAAAACCTCTTGTCGCATAAGTGTTAGGATTAATTTTATTTTTGATTCTATACTCTTTTTCAAAAATAAGGGCTCCTGGAGATTCATTTTCACGAGTTACAGATGGGTACATTAATTTCAACTTCGTTAAGTTTTCAAAATTAATTTCATCCGTATCCAACGTACTATTTGGCTCTAAAATCACCAACTGCACTTGATATGATGCCATAGCGCCAATCATCACTTTTATGGTAGCTTTAATCATGGCAGTATTAGCCGTTTCCATCACAACATAATTCATTCTATTAGAAACAAACTGAATCTTTAAACCTGCTGGATTAAAATCGCCTGTTTCTGTAACTGGAGCAAAAATTACTCCTTTTTGGTTTTGTTGGATATACTGTCTAACCGATTCTTTTTTCTTATCAACAACTGCAATTATATTTCCTCCTTTAGAGCGCATATAATCAAACATGGCATTTCTTGTAATGTCATTAGACGGGATTGTCTGATATAAATTATCAAAAGCATTCCCTTTATCTTTAGACAAAGGAGAAATTACCGGAACATTACTTTCATTAACTAATTTGGCTGTTGCCTCTGCATTAGCTTGATAAAATGGTCCAACAATCGCATCTGCTTCTTGCAATCTATTATTTTGGATAATTGAAGCTATATTAGAACCATTTTTGGTTTCCTGAGAATCAAAGATTGAAACATCTATTGGTAGTCCTAAAACTTTAGCTGAATCTATTGCCATTAAGGCTCCAGAATAAAAATCTAAAGTCATGTTTAAAAATTTATCTTTCTTCAAACGATTAGCAGTACCAGTCGTATCGCTTTGAATTTTAGACAAATTAAATGGTAACAATAATGCTATTTTCTTACGTTCATTAGAACCTTTCTTTTTAGATAAAGTAACAATATCTTTAACCTCTTCTTTAATTTCTGGTCTAGTTTCAGATTTAATTTCTGGCGTAGGCATAATTCCAGCAGGAACTTTTAAAATCATCCCTTCTTGAACTCCTCCAGTTAAAACCGGATTCAATTTTATTAATTCATCTTGCGACAAACCAAATGTTTTAGACAAACTATACAATGTCTCTTTTGGTCTCACCTGATAATCTGCATACGAAACTTTCTTAGCTGTTTCAATTACTGGAGATTTTACTTCATTTTTAACGGCAGGACTTGTAGTTACAACAGTTTTTGGAGCTGTACCTTTTATAGTTAAGCGATAACCCTCTGGTAAGTTTGGAATAACCTCTGGATTGCGTTTTTCCAATTCTTCAACTGTAATTCCGTATTGTTTTGCAATCGAATATTTAGTTTCTTTTGACAAAACATCATGATAAACATATTGATCTTGTTTTGCTGGAACTAACTTAGTAGCAGGTATTGCTTTAGCTTCTTTTGCTGTCTCTTTAGCATTTTTATTTCCTGAAGGAATAACAAGCGTTTGTCCTATTTGTAAGCCATCTTTTTCAAGAAATGGATTTGCTTTTTTTAATGCTTCATCAGAAACATTATATTTCTTTTCAATACCAAAAAGTGTTTCTTTAGCAACAACTTCATGTGTAGTAGAACCATTTACTTTTTTAGGAGCAACAGTTGTTGCTACAACTTTTTCTGAACTTGCAGTTTTTCCTGAGTTATTAGGAATCAACAAAACACTATCTGGTTTTAAACCTCTTTGTGCATCTGGGTTAAGCTTATAAATATCATAAGGAGTCACCTTATATTTTTGTGCAATCTGGTTTATTGTTTCGCCCTTGGCAACAGTGTGTTTACTAATTTTATCCTGTGAAAAAACAGAATAAGACATCAAAAAAACGGTTGTAATTAGTATTGAAATGTATTTCATAATGAGATAAAAAATTTTAAACAAGGTAGTATTTCTGTATAAAACAAGATTCGTCATACCTGTTAATTATTTGCTAATGTATAATTCTAATTTAGCAATACTCCAGTTTTTATAAAGTGGTGTATTTTCTTTTTGTTTGTACTTATATAAAGCTTCTTCTATGTTTACAAAACCATCAGAATAAACATAATACGATTGACTGTTTAGATTATAGAAAAAACTAGCATTAAAATCACCTGTATCTATTAACTTCATAATAAACTGATCTCTTTGCGTAGCGTCTGTAAAGATACCTAAAACCAAATAATATCCATTAGGAACTGCTTTAAGGTTATCAAAAACTTCAATCTTCACCTCTTCATTATTATAAAGCGGATCTTCTTTTATTTTCTGCTTTATTTCATCTAATGATAACGTGACGATTGGAGTTTCAGTATCCAATTGATTATGAATAACTTTATCTTGGTATCTTTTTAATTTAACCAATGCCAATCTATCATCAAATTCGCGGGCTTCGGATCCGTAAAACGAAGCTTTACTAATACGTCGTTTTACTTCTATTTTTTTCTGAGTATCTAATGAATCAATTTTAGCAATCAATTTCTGATTCTGAGCATCATTTTTCTCCTGACCAATTTTATAAGACTGGATTTTTTCTAAAGAAAGACTTTGCAATAAGGGCTCTCCGGTTTTATTTTTAATGTTCTCACGAACCTTCCTTTTGTATTCTTGATTTTCTTCAACAGCAATTCGCTCTACTTTATTCATTAAACCTGCATAAGACTTTCTATTCTCTGCTAATTCTTTTTTTAGTTGAGATGACAACTCATTAGTAATGGCAATGCTTTCATAAGATTTCTTCTCTAAGCGCTTAGATTCTTTCATATTCAAGATATCCGTCTTCTTTAAATCATATAAATCATCGGTCATAATTACAACCAGTGAATCTAATTTTGACATTAAGACTTCCTGAACATTTTTATTAGCTTCTAAAACCAGTCTTAGTTTTTCTACCGAATTACCTTTTAAACCATCCATGCCTTTAAGATCAACATTAAGATCGTTGATTTTAATTACTTTTTGGTTCATTTCTTTCTGAACTACCAATCTGTCTTTTAAATCTTCTAATTGGATTGTCTTAGCTTTCGTCTTTTCTACTACAACTTGTTTTTCTGCCAAAGCAAGCATCAACTCTTCGTTGTCGTTGGTTGGTGTAATTTCTTTAATATTAATAGCCAGCTTATTGCCCTCAATTAATCCGTTTACAATTTCAGGATTCTGAGCTTCAAGCTGATCAATTGTAATTTCATATTTTTTAGCAATCGAATACTTGGTTTCTTTTGGAGCTACAATATGAAAAATAGTCTCTCCATTAATAATACGTACTCGACCATCGATTGTTTTTCTTTTGTTTGGAATCACAATAGTTTGTCCTATTTGTAAACCATTTAATAAGATATCCTTATTTAAAGTTTCTAAATCCTGAACCGAAACATTGTATTGTCTAGCAATACTAAATAAAGATTCTTTAGCCATCACCTGATGCAATGCTTTAGATGAAGTAACTGAATTTGCAGAAGCATTTTTTACTTTATTGTTGTTATCTTGTGGGATAATAAGTTCCTGTCCCATTTTTAATCCATCGGCAAGGATTGAAGCATTTTCATTTTGAATCGCTTCGACACTTACATTGTATTGTTTTGACAATCCAAACAATGTTTCTTTGGCAGCAACTGTGTGTGTAAGTTCTTTGGTTTCTTTCTCCTTAATTGGAGCATGTACTGGAATACGGATAATCTGACTATCCTTTAATCCGCTTTGTGATTCGGGGTTTAATTTGTAAATCTCTTCTAACGAAACTTTATATTTCTGGGCAATGAAATAAGCAGTTTCACCTTTTTCGATCTTGTGCTCTATAATAGACTCTTGTCCGAACGCTTTGTTAAATACTAGTAGGAATACAAATAAAACCGTTAAAAAGTCTCTCATATATAGTTATTTTAAACAATTAAGTCGTTACAAATGTAACGACTTAATCATAAAAGTTTTATTATTCCCACTCAATTGTTGCGGGTGGTTTTGAGCTAATATCGTAAACAACTCTATTTACTCCTTTTACTTTATTAATGATATCATTAGAGACTTTCATCAAGAATTCATAAGGTAAATGTACCCAGTCGGCAGTCATACCATCAGTAGATTCTACGGCTCTAAGCGCTACTACTTTTTCGTAAGTACGCTCATCCCCCATTACACCTACACTATTTACAGGAAGCAAAATTGCTCCAGCCTGCCAAACTTTATCGTACAATCCCCAAGATTTTAATCCGTCAATAAATACGGCATCAACATCTTGCAAAATTTGTACTTTTTCAGGAGTAATATCTCCAAGAATTCTAATTGATAATCCTGGTCCTGGAAAAGGGTGTCTTCCTAATAACTCTGGATCTATACCTAAAGAGGCACCTACTCTACGTACTTCATCTTTAAAAAGCATACGAAGTGGCTCTACAATTTTCAATTTCATGTAATCTGGTAATCCACCTACGTTATGGTGCGACTTAATAGTTGCCGAAGGTCCTTTTACCGAAACCGACTCAATAACATCGGGATAAATTGTTCCTTGTGCCAACCATTTTACATCTTCGATAAGGTGTGATTCATCATCAAAAACTTCAATAAATACACGGCCAATAGTTTTACGTTTGGTTTCTGGGTCACTAATTCCTGCCAATTGAGACAAGAAACGATCTCCAGCATCTACTCCTTTAACGTTTAATCCCATTCCTTTGTATTGATCCAATACGTTTTGGAATTCGTTTTTACGAAGTAAACCGTTATTTACAAATATACAGTATAGGTTTTTACCGATTGCTTGGTTTAACAATACAGCCGCTACAGTAGAATCTACTCCTCCTGATAATCCTAAAACTACTTTATCGTCACCTAATTTTTCTTTCAATTCTGCCACCATTTCTTCAACAAAGGCATTTGGTGTAAAGTTTTGAGGAACTTCAGCAATTTTAACTAAAAAGTTCTCAAGCATCTTTGATCCATCTGTTGAATGGAAAACTTCTGGGTGATATTGAATAGCATATGTAGTTTCGCCTTCAATTTTGTAAGCAGCATATTCTACGTCGTGCGTACTTGCTAATTTTACTCCATTTGTAGGCAAAGCTTTGATACTATCACTATGACTCATCCAAACTTGACTGTTTTCTGAAACACCTTCAAAGAAAACTTCGTTTTCCTTAATATAAGATAGATTAGCTCTACCATATTCTCTGGTATTTGAAGCAGCTACTTCTCCTCCACTAAAATGTGCTAGGTATTGTGCTCCGTAACAAACTGCCAACATTGGAAGTTTACCACGAATTTGAGATAAATCAGGATGTGGAGCATCTTCTGCACGAACAGAAAAAGGGCTTCCTCCTAAAATTACTGCTTTATAACTTGATAAATCACTCGGGAAATGATTATAAGGGAAGATTTCGCAGAATATATTTAATTCGCGAACTCTACGCGCAATAAGCTGAGTATATTGCGATCCGAAATCTAAAATAAGTACGTTGTGTTGCATGCGCAAAAGTACTTTTTATATTCCGAATTGAAAAATCAGAGCAATGAAAAAAATAATATTTTTTTCATTATCGGCCACTATTTTCACTAAAAGCTCAGTAAATCAGAGAAACACAACCTAAAAACTTAATAATTACCTATTGTCTTACTTTACTCCTTTAAATCTTTCTTGTTTTTATCATTAGCTACTTTGTTCTTTACAACTTTAACGGTCTTCAAAAAATTAAATCCTCAAAAAAAAGAACAAAGCGTCCTTCTTTTTTATTAATTTTGCAGAAGAAAACCAAATCAACAACATTTCTTACATTCCGAAATGTATTTTTCTAGCACTTAAACAAGTTTGAAATGACAATTTGCACATAAAAAATTTTATATTGTTATAACCAGTCCCAATATAAAAACAACTACCATTTAAACATCAAAACCAAAACCACAAACCCAATATTATACCATAAAATTATCAATCAAAAGATATAATCCATGAGTAAAATAGTTGCTAAGCAATTAGCAGAGATGTTAGCCAGAGTTGGAGTAAAACTTGAATTCTCAATTACTGGCAATAGTTTAAATGACTTTAATATTGTTATACACAAAAAACAAAAGAAAAAGACAATCACAACTCGAAGGCAAATACAATACTTAAGCCTATTAGCGTAGTCCTTGAACATTCCTAGAAAAAAATCATTGCAAAGTGTCGTAATGGTGATTTATCAATGTTGTTCCTATTAATATTATCAAACTACAAGAAGTCATAAAAGCTATTAGCGAAAGCATTTTTATAATGCTATTCTATATTACTTAACAGTTTTTGCAATTAAAAGCCTTAATGACTCCAGAAACAGAATAAAAACAAGCTATTGGGATAACCAAATCAGCTTAAAATCTAACATAACTATTTAATAAGAATTTATAAAAATTCTTAATTTAAAAAACAAATGAATACACAAGACAACAAATCATATACTAAATACTATATCCTTGCATGGGGATTTGGCCTACTCTTTTATTTCCTAGATTATGTGATACGTTCAGCTCCAGCGGCAATGATTCCAGAACTTTCAGGAAATTTTGATGTAACCGAAATTAAGTTAATAGCTATTATAGGAACCTATTATTATACTTATTCTACTTGTAGCTTAGTGGCTGGAATCGCATTAGATCGCTTTGGAGCTAAATCATCGCTATTTGCAGGTACTTTTATTTTAGGCTTAGGCTGCTTGTTCTTTTTGATTTCAAGCCAATATTCGGGTATCATCGGACGATTACTTCAAGGAGCCGGATGTGCCTTTGCTTTTCCTGGTTGTGTATATCTCGCTAGTAAAGGATTTTCAGCTAAATCACTTGCAACTGCAATTGGATTCACGCAGTGCTTAGGAATGTTAGGTGGGTCAGCAGGACAATTCATTGTAGGCCCATGGGTTGAAAAAGGAATGGACATTAACGCTTTCTGGTTATGGATTGGACTTGCAACAATTGCTGTTGCCTTTGGACTTTGGTATGTAACTCCTCAAGATAAAACAGAAGAGAAAGCAGAAACAAATATTAAAAAACAAGGTTTATTGAGCCCTTATAAAATCGTTTTTAGTAATCCTCAATCTTGGCTTTGTGGCATTATTTCTGGTTTATTATTTGCCCCAACCACAATATTTGCAATGACATGGGCTGTGGCTTTTTTCCAAAAAGATCGCGAACTAGATTTTCATACAGCAACAACTGCAAGCGCGATGGTCGCTTTCGGATGGGTATTTGGTTGCCCTTTATTAGGCTATATAACAGACAAAATAAAAAAACGAAAACCAGTTTTGATGTTAGGCGCTTTAATGATGATTCTAACTCTAATCCAATTATTATATTTTCCTGATATGATTCATGTCAAATTTAGCATGTTTTTATTAGGTGTAGGCTCTGGAGCAGCAATGATTCCTTATTCAATAATCAAAGAGGCCAATCCTGATAATGTAAAAGGAAGTGCTACAGGAGCAATTAATTTCATAACCTTTGGAGTAACAACAATTTTAAGTCCAATATTCAGTCATTTATTTGGACAATCATTAGATACGACAGCTGATAAATTAACTCATTTTCAACACGCAGGCTTATTCTGGATTATCGGAATCTCTATTGCTATTTTAATTAGTTTTCTATTAAAAGAAACAGGTCAAGGAAAAGTAAGCTTGGTAAATAAATAAAACGATTAACCTAAAGAAACATAAACATACAAGTCACTAACATTTAAGCTTAGTGACTTGTATACCTTAATACTTGAACCATTAAAAAGCTATTCTTCTTTGGTAACAACAATTGATGCCTTAAAACCTGCTGCAAGATTATTCCAATAATCATGTATAACAACATTTTTTTTATCATCTAATATTTGTATTTCGGCTGTATTCCCCCCAAGAGTACCAATATTTAATGCCTCAAACTCCATTTTATTGAATCCCGCATCCAAAACAACTCTAATATCTCTAAAATTACTGTCTAATAAGACTTGAGATTGTATTACCTTATCATTAGAGGATACTTTTACTAAATCGCCATCAATAGCTCCAAAATCTCTAAGTCTAATTATAAAATAATCTGATTTAGTTTTAAAATCTCCAAACGAAATATTTTGCTTAAGCAAAGTTCCTCTACCTTCTTTTAGACCTTGATCTTTCAATGTTTTATCCAAATCTTTTTCCATTCCTGGCACATATCTATCCCCAGGATTCGCAAATTCATTTGAAGGGGTCATCGTAAAACTACTTGTTGTTTTCCCTATTTGATACGAAGAATTTAATTGTGATTGGGCAGGTGCTATACTTGTACTATTAAAAACATTTGGCGCTTTAATCCCAGGTATATCCATTGGCGGAATAATTGTTCCTGGTAGTGGCGTTTTCTTAGGCTTAATACCAAAATTCGCAGGAGGAATTGGTTTAAACTTAGTTGCAAATTCTGCTTGAGCAGATACCGAAAGAGTTGTAATTAATAATATAAAAAATAAAAGCTGTTTCATTTAGGTATAGTATTATGGAATCAATTTTTAGATTTTTTCAAAATCATTAGGAATATAGCAAAAATAGCATAATTAAGTTGGGCTCTACAACTTTAAGAGATTTATAACAATATATTAGGCTAATTTTTGGATGCAAAAAACCTGCCAAAAAATTACAACCTACTACTTTTATATTAATAACACCAAAAAAGGTTCCTTATAAAAACTTAACAAATAAAATATAGAATTTTGATAATTAACAACTTATTCTTAACTTCAATGTTTTAATTTACCTTTATTAAAAACTCAAAAGAATGGATTATATCGACTACTATAAAACATTAGGTATTACAAAATCGGCTACTGAAGCCGAAATCAAAAAAGCATATCGAAAATTAGCCCGTAAATATCATCCTGATTTAAATCCGAATGATAAAGAGGCTGAGCAAAAATTCAAAGAAATAAACGAAGCTAACGAAGTCTTAAGCAATCCCGAAAATCGAAAAAAATACGATAAATACGGTAAAGACTGGAAGCATGCTGATGAGTTTGAAAAAGCAGGATACGATCCTAACCAACAACAATACTCAAGACAACAACAAGCAAATCAAGATTTCTCAGGTTTTTCTGAAGGTGATTTCTCTGAAAGTGATTTTTCAGACTTCTTCAATTCTATGTATGGATCCAGAAGAAGCGGCAGAAGTCAAGTTAAATATAGAGGGGCTGATTTTAATGCCGAACTGCAATTAGACCTTACTTCGGCCTACAAAACACACAAGCAAAGTTTAGTTGTAAATGGCAAAAATATCCGAATTACAATTCCTGCTGGTGTAGAAAATGGACAGATTATAAAAATCCCTGGACATGGAGGTCCTGGCGCTAACGGAGGCCCTAATGGTGATTTATATATCACGTTTGTGATTGAAAACAATTCTGAATTTAAAAGAGAAGGAAACAATCTATATGCCGATGTTGATCTTGATTTATATACCGCAGTATTAGGTGGAGAAGTTTTGGTAAATACTCTTGATGGAAAAGTAAAAATAAAAGTCCCACCAGAAACACAACCCGGAACCAAAGTTAAATTAAAAGGAAAAGGGTTTCCTGTATATAAAAAAGAAAATCAATTTGGAGATTTATATATCACCTACACCATAAAGATTCCAACAAAACTATCTGAAAAAGAAAAAGAATTATTCAACGAATTGTCAAAATTAAGAAATCATGAATAACAAAAACTTAATACAAATAAAACAATTTTGTCTCTATAACGAAATTGAAGATACCTTTATAACACAACTGAATAATTATGGCCTCATAGAAATTATTGTTTTGGAAGAGGAACAATATTTACAGCCTGAACAATTGCCTTCAATAGAAAAAATGATTCGACTGCATTATGACCTGAAAATTAATTTAGAAGGAATTGATGCTATTGCCCATTTATTAAACAAAATCGAAATCCTTCAAAAAAACCTCATTGCAACACAAAATAAACTTCGGCTTTTTGAACAATATCAAGTTGAATAATTTGATTGTAATAATCATTAAAAAAACATTAAAATCTAAACATCATAAACAAATAAAAAAATAAAAGAGACAAACTATAAAAACAGGTGTTTATACGTGGTAACATCATTTTGTAATAAGTTATTTTTGAGAGCCTTTTTTCAAAAAAAATACAGTTAAACTTTCTAAAAAATAAAGCATGAAAACCGATACTGCCCCATTGATTGATATTAACTTAAATAGTAATGCTTTAGAAAACAACTCTCTCATCGCTGTTCCTACTGGATTAAAGCCCATGTACAATTTTACAAAAGGTGACATAGTATCTGCAATTTCAGTGAAATTAAATAAAGGCAAAATTAAATTATCATCTAAAATTGCCAAAGTGTCTTTTAGTATTGATAACAAACACCAAAGCCATTCTGAAAAAAAGGTCTCTATTTTTGTTCCTAGTAATGATGTGCCATATTTAATTTGCGATACAAACCTTATTTTCTTGCTTTCAACTGGAAAATTCACAAAAGCCAGTTCCTTAATTCCTGGACAAGAAATCGTTGACAAAAACGGAAACCCAGTATTAATTGAAGGAGTTTCGTTAATAAATCATAATGGAAATGGGCATAATATTTCGACAAATGCAAAATGGGACAATACACCTAATGGGCACTTACTACTTGCAAACGGTATTGTAACTGGTGATTTTACATTACAAATTTATTTTGATCAAATACCCCTTGAAATGATTCAATAAAAAAGCTCTCTTAATTTATTACACTAAATTATCGAACCACAACCACAATTAAAATATGCCTTGGATCATTCTTAAAAAACTATGGGAGCGTGCATTAAACCCAAACATAAGCTCTAGTTCTGATGAAAATCAAAGTTGGAATGAAGAAATTAAAATATTATATCAGTTAGGCATTGGTATGGAAGATACTTTACAGTTTCTTTATTTTGAAAAACCTGATTTTGAAACTTTTAAAAACTGGGTAAACGATAGAACAAAAGTCACAGCTGAAGCCTCAGAACATGGTAATGAAAAAGTTTTATCCAATGATGATCTCGAATTTTGGAATACCAATGGCTATATAATTGTAAAAAATGTAATTTCGAAAGAAGACTGTGAAGACACGCAACGTGCTATTTGGGATTTCTTAAAAATGGATCCAGATAAAAAAGAATCTTGGTATAAAACACACGAACACCATAAAGGACTCATGGTCAATTTCTCTGATCATGAAACACTAAACAGAAATAGATTTTCGCCAAGAATAAAAAAAGCATACGAACAACTATACAACACTACCGAGATATACAAAACAATCGATAAAGTAAGCTTTAATCCACCAGAGACTAGTAAATTTAGTTTTTTAGGAAGTACTCTTCATTGGGATGTCAGTTTAAGCCAACCAATCAGCTTTGGTTTTCAAGGATTACTATATCTAACCGATTGCGGACCAAATGATGGTGCTTTTCACTGTGTACCAGGATTCCATAAAAAAATAGATTCATGGCTGGACAATCTCAAATCGGATATAAACCCAAGAGAAGAAATAATAAAAATAACACAACCTGTGCCAATAGTTGCAAATGCAGGCGACTTTATCATTTGGCAAAACACCCTACCACATTGCGCAAGTCCTAACAAAGGAACAACCCCTCGAATGGTTCAATATCTTACGTATTTCCCTAATGATTATAATGACCATGAGATATGGAAATAGTTCTTTAAACTCATAAAAACATCATTTTATAAATCACAAGTAGATTTATAAAACTTCAAAATGATTCTAATGCTTTAAATCTGTCACAAAAACTAGTCATAAAGCTCGTTATTTAAAGATACGTTTACTTAAAAACAGCCCCCAAAGTCTCTTTAATACCTTTGAATTTTATCACAAAAACTACTTCTTTTTAAGGAAATTAATAAATCCTTTTTAGGGTTTTCGTCTGCATTTTTCATAAATTGCACCACTATTAATCTAACTAAGAATTGCTCTTAAAAACCACTAAAAGCAATTTAAAAACACACAAAACAACCTTAGAATGAAAAGAGAAAACATCCTGACAGGATCTCCATGGGAAGACAAAATGGGATATTGTCGTGCAGTACGCATTGGTAATATCGTAGAAGTTTCTGGAACTGTCGCTATTGTAGATGGTGAAAAAGTTAAAGCCGATGATGCTTATGCGCAAACTTTGAATATCCTGGAAAGAGTAGAAAAAGTATTAGAAGACTTAGGAATTGGAATGAAAGACGTAATTAGAACACGAATTTTCACAACCGATATCTCAACTTTTGAATCTGTAGCTGGAGCGCATTCAACCTTTTTTAAGGATATAAAACCAACAACTGGTTTTTACGAAATTAGCAAACTCGTTGCTCCAGAATATCTAGTAGAAATTGAATTTACTGCCGTAATTGTAGAATAAATCTATCTTATATAATTTAAAAAAACGCCACTGCCACCCTATTAAATGAATTTACAAAATTTAAAAAAAACAATACTTATCTCTCTCAAATGGATTTTCATTTGCGCTTTGATAGGTGTTTTATCGGGTTCAGCTTCGGCGTTTTTTTTAATTACTTTAGATTTTGTTACCCAGTACAGAATCCAACATGAATGGATTATTTGGCTTTTACCTCTTGGTGGATTATTAATAGGCTATAGCTATTATTACCTAGGAAAAGAGGTTGTAAAAGGCAACAATTTATTACTCGAAGAATACGAAAATCCGAAACAAGTGATTCCGTTAAAAATGGCTCCTTTAGTCTTTTTCGGAACTATACTTACTCATTTATTTGGAGGTTCGGCTGGTCGTGAAGGCACCGCTGTACAAATGGGAGGTGCAATTGCAGATCAATTTACCAGAATCTTTAAACTTGATAATTCAGAAAGAAAAACATTAATCATTTTAGGAATCAGCGCTGGTTTTGCTTCTGTTTTTGGAACACCGTTAGCAGGTGCCATTTTTGCACTTGAGGTCGTATATTTTAGCAAAATCAACTTAAAAAGTATTTTATTATCATTTATTGTGGCTTATACAGCTTATTTTACTGTTGAAATTTGGCAAGTAAAACACACCCATTATAATATTCCGCTAATTCCAGAAATCAGTATGACAAACCTATTTTACACTTTAATTTGTGGTGTATTATTTGGATTTGCAGCTTTGTTATTTTCTCGAAGTACCCATTTTTGGAGTTCACTATTCACTAGAACTATAAAACACCCTCCGCTTCGTCCTTTTATTGGTGGTATCCTATTAGCAATCACAATTCTAGGCTTTGGGCTTACCAAATTTTCTGGTCTAGGAGTTCCTACAATCGTAGCTTCTTTTACAAATACAAATGCCTGGTATGATTTCTTACTTAAAATACTTTTTACAGGATTTACACTTGGAGCCGGTTTTAAAGGTGGAGAAGTGACTCCTCTCTTTTTTGTTGGTGCAACTCTTGGCAGTGCTTTATCTCTTATAATTCCTATGCCAATTGCTCTCCTTGCTGGAATGGGATTTGTTGCTGTTTTCTCTGGAGCAACCCACACTCCTATTGCCTGTACGATAATGGGGATTGAATTATTTGGTATAGAAAGCGGTTTATTTATTGCCATTGCATGCATTATTGCTTACCTATCCTCAGGCTCTATAGGTATTTACAAATCTCAAATTGTAAAAGGTCCTAAGCATAAATTATATCAAAAATGGTTTTAATTATAATTGTTCCCTCATTTATTATCTAAAAATCAGATTAAATTCATTTATTTCCCTGCAAAAATAACTACTAAAAAACATTCCATTAACAGAAAGTCGATACTAGAAAGTCCGATTTTATAAAAGCATGTTAATCTCTAAAATGTTTTCAAGTTTACAGTAAAAAAATGTAAATTCGCACACATGAAAATACAAGACATCCAAGCCATAAAGTTGTTATTAGCAACTCCAAAAAAGATTGCCATAATTCCACACCGAGGTCCCGATGGGGATGCTATGGGTTCAACCTTAGCCTTATACCACTTTTTATTAAAAAATAATCATGAGCCTGTTGTAATTGCTCCAAATGATTTTCCTGATTTCCTTGCGTGGTTACCAGGTTCTGAAACAGTAAAAATATTCGAAAAAGATACCGACAACTGCACTAAAATTCTAGAAGAAGCAGCAATTGTATTCACTCTAGATTTTAATGCTTTTCACCGTACTGGAGAAATGGAGCATACTTTAGCTAAACTAAAAGCTCCGTTTATCATGATAGATCATCATCAAAAACCAGATGATTATGCCGCTTATATGTATTCTGATACTTCGTTTGGATCTACTTGTGAGATGGTTTACAATTTCATTTCATTTTTAGATAAAAAAGAAGATTTAGACAAAACAATCGGAACTTGTATTTACACAGGAATATTAACCGATTCTGGTTCTTTCCGTTTTCCTGGAACGACTGGTAACACACACCGTATTATTGCCGAACTAATTGATTTAGGTGTTGAAAACACACAGATTCCAATTTTACTTTTTGACAATAGTTCTTACAGTCGCTTGCAATTACTTGGAAGAGCATTGCAAAACATGAAGATTTTAGACGAGCATAAAACTTCGTATATGTCATTAACTCAAGCTGAATTAGATGAGTTTAATTATGTAAAAGGCGATACTGAAGGAATCGTAAATTACGGCCTAAGCATGAAAGGAATCGTTTTTACAGCTATATTTATTGAAAATAAAGATGAAAAAATAATCAAAATTTCTTTCCGTTCGCAAGGTGGTTTCGATGTAAACGAATTTGCAAGAGCCCATTTCAATGGTGGCGGACACAGCAATGCTGCCGGAGGAAAATCGTTAGATTCAATGGAAGAGACGTTGAAAAAATTTGAAGATTTAGTAACCAAACTAAAAATATAACAACTATGAACTATCCTAAGATATTTGTTTCCGCTATTGTTTTAGCCGTTTTAGTTTCGAGCTGTAAGCAACAAGAAGATGCCAGAAGACCTATTTCTATTTCTTCGGGTACTTTCATGAAAAAGTCTATTGAACGAAATAAAAAACTTGTAGCTACCGAAGAAGATCAAATTAAGGCTGTTATCAAAAACAATCCTAAAATAAAATATATTGCTTCTTCAAAAGGGTACTGGTATGCTTATGAAAATCAAAATACTACTGATACAATAACTCCTAAAAAAGGAGATGTTGCTTTTTTTGACTATGAAATAAAAGATCTAAAAGGGAATATTATTTATAGCGAAATGGAATTAAGACCTCAAACTTATTTTGTAGATAAGCAAGAAATCATAATGGGATTACGTGATGGTATCAAATTAATGCACAAAAATGAGACTGTAAATTTCTTATTTCCATCACATATGGCTTATGGTTATCATGGTGATGAGAAACGAATTGGAGTTAACCAGCCTTTAATCTGTACTGTTACTTTACACAATTTTGTTCCAGAAACTGCCTATAGAAAACAAATGGAAGCAAGATCAACAAAGACCGAAGCACCAAAACCTACAACTCCTGCGGTAAAAAAAGACTCATTAAATTAATAAAAAACAATTAATATTTTTAAAATGAAAAAAAGCCTCTTATTATTATTACTTGCAATTACAACACTTTATTCTTGTAAAGATGAACATAGCAATTTGCCTGATGGTTTATATGCAGAAATTGAAACTGACAAGGGAAATATCATTGTTGAATTAAATTACCAAAAAGCACCTATAACTGTTGCAAATTTTGTAACACTTGCAGAAGGTAAAAATGAATTTGTTACCAATCCAAACTTAAAAAACAAACCTTTTTTTAACGGATTAAAATTCCATAGAGTTATCGAAGATTTTATGATCCAAACTGGAGACCCACTAGGAACAGGTTCTGGAGATACTGGATATAAATTTAAAGATGAATTTAATGATCTAAAATTTGACAAAGGCGGTGTTTTGGCAATGGCTAATAACGGACCAGCTACAAACAGCAGTCAGTTTTTTATCACTCATGTTGAAACTCCTTGGTTAGAAGGCAAACATACTATTTTTGGTCAGGTTGTAGGCAAAGGAATGGAAGTGGTAAACCAAATTAAACAAGATGATTACATCAAGAAAGTAACTATCATCAGAAATGGTGCTGCAGCAAAGAAATTTGACGCTGTAAAAGTATTTCATGATTATTTTTCTGCTGAGGCAAAACAAAAAAGTGAATTTGAATCAAAATTTAAAGCTGTACGTGATGAAAAAATAGCTTATTATGCTGATTTAAAAACTAAAGCAACAAAAACAACTTCAGGATTAGAATATGTTATCACTGAAAAAGGAAATGGTAAAAAACCTGCTAATGGTACACAAGTTTTTATCAACTACGCTGGTTTTCTTGAAGACGGAACATTATTCGATACAAGTATAGAAAGTGTAGCTCAAACTTTTGGAAAATTGGATGCAGCAAGAGCTGAAGCAAAACAATACAATCCAATTCCATTTCAAACAGGTGCTAAAGAAGGTATGATTCCAGGTTTTATCGAAGGTATTGAGAAACTTTCTTTTGGGGATAAAGCAGTACTTTTCATTCCTTCGCATTTAGCTTATGGTCATACTGGTGCTGGAGGAGTAATTCCACCAAATGCAAACATCATATTTGAGGTTCAGTTATTAGAAACAGCTCCACAACAATAAATTTATTTTAGCAATTAACCGATTTTAAATTAGAATCAGATGAAATTAAAAATTCTATTTTTATTTTGCTTAGGTATTTTAAACCTACAAGCGCAAACAACTAAAAAGCCAGTTCAAGGCAAGAAAAAAACAATTACAAAAGTTGCAACAAAACCTGCTGTAAACGAAGGTATTTTTGCTACGATTACAACAAAAAAAGGAAATATTGTATTAGAACTTGAATACATAAAAACGCCTGTTACTGTAGCTAATTTTATATCATTAGCAGAAGGAACAAACCCATATGTAACAGTTGAAAGATTAAAAGGAAAACCATTTTTTAATGGTTTAAAATTCCATAGAGTAATTAATGACTTCATGATTCAGGGTGGAGATCCAGACGGAAACGGTTCTGGAGGTCCTGGATATGCTTTTAAAGATGAATTTGTATCAGATCTTAGATTTGATAAAGGTGGTATTCTTGCAATGGCTAATTCTGGTCCAACTACCAATGGAAGCCAATTCTTTATTACTCACAAAGAAACGCCTTGGTTAAACAACAAACACACCATATATGGTCATGTTGTACAAGGAATGGATGTTGTAAACCTTATTCTTCAAGATGATGTAATGCTTAGTGTAACCATTACTCGTAAAGGAGCTATGGCTAAGAAATTTGATGCGCCTAAAGTATTCGCTTCTTACTATGAGAACAAAGCGGAAGATGCTAAAAAACAAGCTTTACTTGATGCCGAAAAAGCAAAAGAAGCACAAGCAGCTGTCCTTGAGCAAGAACGTCTTTATAAAGAAAAATACGCTACTGTAATCGCAGCTAAAAAAGCATATTTTGATACTGCAAAAGCAACTGCTACAACTACTCCATCTGGTTTAGCTTATAAAATAGTTCAAAAAGGAACGGGAGTAAAACCAGCCGCTGGTTCTACTTTCTATTTTCATTATGCTGGTTATTTTGAAGACGGAACTCTTTTCGATAGTAGTTTCGAAGAAGTAGCTAAAACTTACGGAAAACACGATACAAATCGTGAAGCACAAGGAGGATATAAAGCTTTTCCTTTTCAGGCTGGAAAAAAAGACGGTATGATTCCTGGGTTTATCGAAGGATTAGACCTTATGTCTTATGGAGAGAAAGCAATATTCTTCATTCCATCAAAACTTGCCTATGGTGAAAGAGGCGCTGGAGGAGTAATTCCGCCAAACACAACACTTATTTTTGAATTGGAAATCTACAAAGACCAACCAACTCCAAAACAATAATTCCTCTTAGATTAGAGCATAAAAAAACCGACAAATGTCGGTTTTTTTTTATGTTCATTCTTTATTTTTTAGTTGGAAATTTCCAATCAAATTCATCTTTATTATTGATGATAGCTCCAATTTCAAATTTTACTACTTCTTCAAATTCTGTTTGGAAAATAATCCAGTTCTCTTCGTTAAAGTAATTTTCGAAAGTATCAAACTCCTCTTGCGTGAATTTTGTAATTCCTTTGGTAGCTAAGTCTTTTTTTACATCAGCAATTTTTCTTCCTATAATTTTGAAACCAAAAATTTCTAAATCAGGGCTTGATGCTACAACATAACCTAATTTTAAATCTTCTTCCTGATAGAAAGTCAATCTCATTTTGAGCTTGTTGTAAGCAAAAATTACGTTATCATCTTCATCTTTGTAATTTCTATCTGGTTTGCCATAAATAGCTGTAACATCGTTCTGTTTCATACCGAACAATAACTTGTCTATTCCGTTTTTAGGATTTATTTTCATGTCTCTCTTTCTATTAATTTAAAAGGCAAATTTCGTGAAGTTTTTCACAAACCACATTACATTTCTATATTAATTTGTAATAAAAAAATATTCTACTACAAAACCTTTGAGTCTTTACGCCTTAGGACCTTAGTGCCTTTTCTAGTTTTGGTAAATTTTCTTATTGGGCTTACTACTCATATAAAATGTAATTTTCCCTCCGTTCATAATATCATCATGTTTTATGGTTGGGCTAGTAAGTAGTTTTCCATTTAAAAGTACTTTACTAACAAACACATTTTTATCTGATTGATTTACTGTAGCTACTTCAAATGTTTTTCCGTTTTCAAGATTAAAAATAGCATTTGCAACCAAAGGGCTTCCTAAACTATATTCTACTGAACCAGGTGCTACAGGATAAAACCCTAAACTGCTAAAAATATACCAAGCACTCATTTGTCCAAAGTCATCGTTTCCTCCTAATCCATCAGGTCCATTTTGATACATTTTTTTTAAGATCATTCTAATTTTATCTTGTGCTTTCCAAGGAGAATTAGTCCAATTGTATAAATAAACCACATGATGCGAAGGCTCATTTCCGTGAACATAATTCCCGATAATTCCTTCTTTGGTGATGTCCTCTGTATTTTCAAAATACTTATCTGGCAAGTGCATTGAAAAAAGGGAATCTAATCTTCTTGTAAATGCTTCTTTTCCATCCATCATTTTTATCATCCCAGCAGGATCTTGAGGCACATACAAACTATAGTTCCAAGAATTACCTTCGATAAAACCCTGCCCATGTGTATCTAATGGATCAAACTCTTTCTTAAATGTTCCATCATCAAGTTTGGGCCTCATGAAACCTGTTTTGGCATCATATACATTTTTATAATTCTCTGCTCTTTTAGAAAACTCATCATAAATAGCTCCTTTTCCAAGTTTTTTAGCTGCTTGTGCAATCGCCCAGTCATCATAAGCATATTCTAACGTTTTTGATACTGATGATCCATTTTTATCTTCCGGAACATATCCCTTTTTCATATAATACTCTAATCCGTCATAATATGGAACTTTGGCAGTATTTACAGTTGCTAATAGCGCTTTGTCTGCATCAAAATTGGCATTTCCTTTTACAATTGCATCTGCAATAACCGAAACACTATGGTACCCAATCATACACCAGTTTTCATTGCCATAATGCGACCATATTGGCAACATTTTATGTACACTTTGGTCGTAATGCGCTAACATAGAATTTATCATATCTGAATTTCTTTTTGGCTGTACTATATTAAATAGCGGATGCAAGGCTCTATAAGTATCCCACAATGAAAAGCTTGTATAATTCTGAAACGCAGTTGCTTGATGAACATTCCCATCTAAACCTTTATATTTACCGTCTGTATCCATGTATACTGTAGGCCCAAGAAAAGAATGATACATCGCTGTATAGAAATTGACCATGTCCTCTTTTTTGGTTGTTTGAACCTGAATTTTATTCAGTTCTTTATTCCAAACTTCTTGGCTTTCTTTTTTAACTCTTTCAAAATCCCAATCTCGAATTTCTTCCTTCATATTAGCCAATGCTCCTTGGGTACTAACTGGTGAAATAGCAAATTTTATTTTTATCTTTTCATTTTCATTGGTATCAAAGTCAAAAAATAATTTTAGGTTTGCCCCTGCCATTTCAGGAAAGTTTTTGGTTTGATCAAATCTTCCCCAAAAGCCTTTATAAACACTTTTTTCAGGTGTAGCTTGTCCATAACCTTTAATAGGCTTACTAAAAGACATCGCAAAATATACTGTTCTTGTTCTAGCCCAACCATTTGTTTGGCGATAACCCGTAATTAAAGTGTCATTTTCGACACGAACAAATGTCCAAACATTCTTTTTATCATAATTATATATCCCTGCCGTAAGATCCAAAATAATATGCGCTTGATCTGATTTTGGAAATGTATATTGATGCATTCCAACTCTTGTAGTTGCTGTAAGCTCGGCTTTAATGTTGTGATCTTCTAAAAGAACGCTATAATATGCTGGTTCAGCTTTTTCTGTTTTATGCGAAAAAACAGAGCGATATCCTGTTTCGGGACGGCTTGCTGTTCCTGGATTTAATTGCAATTTACCCGTTGTGGGCATAATTAAAAAGTCTCCTAAATCAGAATGACCAGTACCACTGAAATGAGTATGACTAAACCCTACTATTGTTTTATCTTCATACTGATATCCGGCGCAATATTTATAAACATCTTTATTGTACTTACCATTTGTTGCATAAGGAATTGTGTCAGTTTCTGGACTTAATTGTACACTCCCAAAAGGCACTGTTGCACCTGGATAAGTATGTCCCATTTTTGCAGTTCCTATCATTGGATCTACATATTGAACTAATTCTTTGAGTGCCTTCGCTTTTTCCTGTCCGCTTATCTTAGGAGCATAACTAAACATTAAAACGGATAATCCGAGAAGGAATCTTTTGTGATTTACAATTTTCATCGGGTCTTTTTTATTTGATTTTGGGTTTTGGGTTAATAGCAGAGTGTTTTTTACTAAAACGATTTAATAACTCTTTCAGGTTAGAAATTTACAATAAATATTGGTTTTTTTTTTAAATTACTTTATGAAAATTATTACTTAAATTTAATCCTGATTTACAATACTTTATTCGCTTACCTTTTTTAAAACAAAACTAAAAATGAATATCTTTGAGTAGTCAAAAAGGATTTTTACTTATGAAAAAAGGCATTTTATTATTCGTTTTCTTTTACTCTATAATTGGCTTTTCGCAAACAGTACAAAGCAAAATACTAAGTAAAAGCGAAATAACTGAAAGGGATTTAGATGGAGGTAAGTTCCCTATTTTTAGAGCTTATGAATATCAAGATAAAGGTGGAGTTTATGAATTGACTTTAAATGAGAATCAAAAAGTAGTTTCATCTAAAGATACCTTAAATACCAAAATTGAGGCTATTTGTTACTTAAATGACCACGGCGGCTATCTAGTAAAATGGACTATAAATGATTTGGTTGATAGTGCCGAAGTTGAAGAAACTTCGATTTGGTTCTGGACAAAATATTGTAGCACCCAAGATATAGATAACGATGGATATATAGAGCCAATAATCGTTTATGGCACTAAAACGGATGATGATAACATCAGACGTATTAAAATTATCACAGTTTACAAAGGTAAAAAATATGTAATACGTGCTGTTGAATGTGACTTAGACTATTGTAGAAGTTTTAAGAAAGATAAAAACTGGAATTTGCTACCTCAAGAAATAAAAACTCATATTGACAAATTAGTAGCTAAAATCAGGAAAGAACAACATGTTTTATTGAAAGATGGATAGTGAGTTTGCTTTTTGCCACAGATTAAAAGATTCCAATGATTTAACCTATGTTATGAAATGCTGTTTGAATTAAAAAATTAAATTGATAAAACTAGCTACATAACCTAAATAAGCCAATTCAAAGAATTTAGTTTAGTTCTCAAATACTATTTATTATAACTTTTGTTTTAGATTATCTTTTACTTCGCTGAACCATTCTTCGCGTAAAATGCTCAAAATAATAGTATCCCGACGTACTTCACTACCAAAAGTTGGCATATGATTGCGTAAAACTCCTTCTACTCTACAACCAATACTTTTCATAGCTGCAACACTGCGCTGGTTGTTATTATCAGCACGGAACTCTACTCGATCCATTCCTAGAGTTTCAAAAGCATATTGCAACAATAAGTATTTGCAATGTTTGTTTAATCCTGTTCCTCTAAAAGCAGAACCGTACCATGTATATCCTAATTGCAACGTTTTAAAAGAAATATTCATATCGTAAAAACGAGTGCTTCCAGCGTATTTTCCTGACTTTTTATCGAAAACTATAAATGGAAATTCAACTTTATTATCTCTTGCTTTTAGAGCAATATCAATATAATTCTCAAGATTTTCTTTTCCGTTGGCGCGAATTAACGAATACTCCCAAGTTTCTGGTTCGTTAAGAGAAATTTCTAATAAATTATCTACATCAGTTTTTTGCAACGGACGTAGTAAAACTAAATCATCTTCGAGTACTATATTAGAGGAGAAATTGAAATCCATTTTATTGAAATTGAAATCTTATTATAGATAAAATTAAGAAGTGAATTTATTATATAAAAATACATACATGATTGAAATTATTATTGATACTAGATTACCTAATAAATAAAAATCATTATACTTTGACTCTTTTTCTTTATCATCTTCATTATCTCTTTTTAGTCTTGTAGCCAGTTTTAAAGTACCAAATAAAGTTAAAGCGTGTGGATAATTATTAATTAATGAAATCGTTAAAAACATTCTTTCAACCACTCCTTTAAGCAAAGATTTATAATCTATAGCTTTTTTATTCCCATTAACTTCTGGAGTAATAAAATAATAGAAAATCCCTAAAATTAACTCTACACAAACTAACATTAATAAAAATTTGAAAAATTCCATATTATTTATTTTCTGTTATTAGGTAAATAATTTTTTTTGCCGAGTTGTATGATTCTATATTTAAAGTTTTTTCACGCTTCCAAATTTGCGATCTAGTTTTACTCATTAATTCTGCGATTATTTTGTAATCTGAAAATTTAATAAAACTGGAGACCAACTCATAATCAGAAATTAAGCTCCATTTACGAGTAATACCATCAAAAATTAAAAAGGCATTTTTTAAAATTTCATTTTGTAATTTGTCATCAATAAAAATCCCAAATCGTAATTTTTCAAGTTTCAGTTGATTTAATTTATATCTTGCGTCTGTCAGCCCTACTCCAAGCATTTCATATGCTATTTTTTTATTTATTGGAGTTTCTATCTCTCCTTCCAACATCACATAGCGTAGCTTAAAATTGAACTTTTTATGTATTATATTTTCTTCTAAAGATATAACAATACCCACCAAAGCCTCCAAATTAACTATAATACCCTGAAATTCATCACCTAAAGTAATTGTAAGTGGAGAAATAATTTTTTCTTTATACGATTTATTAATGTCCTCAACCAAGTCTTTAAAATCAATCATTAATTGATTTTGGTCTTTTTCGCCACTTGAAATGACATCTGCCATTAAAATAAACTGTTTCATTTTTTATGAAATTACGATATTTATTTCAAATATAATGAAACAATTTTAAAAATTTCACTTATAAAGAAATAAAAATTACTCATTCATATCGTCATAACGTTCTGGAACTTGCGGATCGTATAGTGGACATTTAAACTCTTCTAATGCATTTACTAGAATATCCATTGTTTTACCTTCGGTTCCGTAACAATCGATTCTGATACTTTGTGGCGTAGTGATTACTTGAAAAGCGCCTTTTCCTTCTTTGTTTTTCCAGCTGTTGTCATCAACTTTCTCCCATTTAGAAAACAATGAACCAATCCTATTTAGGATTACTGTAACAGGAAGTTGCTCTAAACCTTCAACTTCTTGTTCTTCGACAAGTGCTTCGTATACTTCGTGGTGGTTTAAATAAACCCCCTCTGAATATTTCCAAAAAAGTAATTCGTACATATCTTTATATTAAAGTTAAAAAAATGAAAGTTTAAAAACTAGAATTCCGAAAATAAAGACGCACAGCAGTGCGTCTCTACAATAGGATGTTTATTTTTAATACTCGAAAGTACCGTATTCGCTTGTTATTGTCAGTTTCTTGGTGTCTGCCGCTTGTACTCTTCCTACGATTTGTGCATCAACATTGAATGATTTTGAAATTTCAATTATATCTTGTGCAATCGCTTCGGGAACGTATAATTCCATACGGTGTCCGCAATTAAATACTTGATACATCTCTTTCCAATCTGTTTTAGATTGTTCCTGAATTAACTGAAACAATGGTGGAACTGGAAAAAGATTGTCTTTTACAATATGTAAATTCTGCACGAAATGAAGAATTTTTGTTTGTGCTCCTCCACTACAATGCACCATTCCGTGAATTTCTTCTGGTGTATATTTATCTAATATTTTCTTGATAATTGGCGCGTAAGTTCTTGTTGGCGAAAGTACCAATTGTCCTGCGTCTATCGGGCTATTTTCAACGGCATCTGTCAATTTTACTTGTCCTGAATAAATTAATTCTTCTGGAACAGCTGCGTCAAAACTTTCTGGATATTTGGTAGCTAAGTATTTACCGAATACATCATGACGTGCCGATGTTAATCCGTTGCTCCCCATACCTCCATTATAACTTTTCTCGTATGTAGATTGACCAAATGAAGCTAATCCAACAATTACGTCTCCTGCTTTGATATTAGCATTATCTACAACTTTTGAACGTTTCATACGTGCTGTAACTGTTGAATCAACAATTATGGTACGCACGATATCTCCAACATCGGCAGTTTCACCTCCTGTTGAATGAATAGTTACTCCAAAAGTATCTAACTCTTTTATCAGCTCTTCAGTTCCATTGATAATTGCTGAAATTACTTCGGCAGGAATCAGGTTTTTGTTTCTTCCAATTGTTGATGAAAGTAAAATATTATCAGTTGCTCCAACACATAATAAATCATCAATGTTCATGATTAATGCATCTTGTGCAATTCCTTTCCATACTGATATATCGCCTGTTTCTTTCCAATACATATAAGCCAAAGATGATTTTGTACCTGCACCATCGGCATGCATAATAAGGCAATACTCTTCGTCTTGGGTTAAATAGTCTGGGACAATTTTACAAAATGCTTGTGGAAACAGTCCTTTATCAATATTTTTTATGGCGTTGTGTACGTCTTCTTTAGAAGCCGAAACTCCTCTTTGTGCGTACCTTTTACTAGAATCTGAACTCATGAAATTAGTTTGTGTTGTTGATGTGGTGCAAAGATAATCAGTTTTTTTAATTGTTGCGTTTTATGGCTGTCTGAAACATAAAAAAATCCGATAAGTTTGAGAGTCTCATCGGATTTTTAGAAAAAAGTGTTTGGAAATCTAGATCCGTACCACGATTATTTCCATTCGGGCATTGATGCGTTTTGAAATAAGGTGGTTCTTGATGATGTGGAACCACTTGTATTAGTGACACTTACTTTTTGTATGTTTTGAGCCGATAACCCGTCATTGGATGTATTTACAAATATGACTTCAGCTTCATTTGGCGAAAATTTTACATCTAAATCATTAAAACCATTTTGTTTTTGACTTGTTAGTTCCACTGCTGCATTGGTTGAACGGGTGTACATGAAAATTCGGGAATCCAATCTTCGATAGGTTGAATTCTCAAAACCAGAAACGTCTCTTGTAAAAACAACTCTTTGATTGTCTACAGAGATATTTAATCCGCTTGCTGCTCCGCTTAAACCTGATTCCACTGTATATAAAACTGTTCCTGACATATCTATTACATAAATTTCTACATTATATCCTGATCTGTCATTCACTTTGAGCGCAATTTGACTACCGTCAGTACTCCAATCACACTCGGAAATAAATTTTCCGTTTGGAGTTTGAAACAATTGAACAAGTCCTCCTCCATCAGAATCGATACGGTATAATTTATCAAAATTTGGATAAATTATCTGGCTTCCGTTTGTATTCCAGCAATAATTTACAAACTCCATATTAAATCCCGCAACAGGTACATAATTTGTAACTTTAAAAACTCCCGAGCCATCAGGGTTCATCGTATATATCTGATTCTGAGAACCATCGAAACTAAGGTAAGCAATTTTATTTACACTTAAGTTTTTTCTTGGCCTAAAACTATTAACATTTGAGGAGGTCAATTGTAACTGGTTTCCTGCTTCATCTGCAGTGTAAATAACATTGTTATTGTTTACTTTTTTAACATATAAAAATCTCGGATTTGGGAATGCTAAAGTTGTAAATGAATAGGTTACACTATTAGTTGGTTTATTAATCCCGTCGGAAACTGCCACTTGCCAATAGTATTTTGTACTATAACTTAAATCTTTTATAGCCAAAGTCGTCGTTTTAAGATTAGGATAAGTTTTAACCTCATCGGTAGTTCCGTTTTTTAAAGTAACGGTATAGGTTAAAGTATCCGATTCTTTATCGGTAGCTGTCCATGTTAAATTTAAACTTAGCGCTTGCTCTTTTGCATTATCAACTGGTGCTGTTAAAACCGGAATATCTGGTGGTTTATTATTTGCGGTAGAAATTTCTAATTCGAATATAACTTGTACGCTAGCATCGGCTGCAACTTTTGCTGGTTCAAATCGGGCAATGTAACCATCCTTTTGAGCCTGAAAAGAATAATCTCCAACCAATACCCCTTCTAGCGTAAAATAACCATCTTTATCTGTAAATACAGTACTTGTTGCTGGACTCGAGGATACACGTACATTTTCTATAGGTGCAAATGTTCCCGATGCTACAACCCTACCTTTTACAGTCCCACTTGCTCCATCCTTCAATTGTTCTTCACTACAAGAAATCAAAAGAATAAAACAAACTAAAATTCTTAATCCTATTTTCATTTGTAGATTTTATTTATTAGACTTTTATCACGTTTATCCGATTTGATTTTCGAATGGCATTTTATATTTCCCTAAAGAAAATTTACATTTTCTTTTTCTTATGATAGTTCTTTGGGAAGTAATACGTCACTCCTAAACCAAAACGCCAATAAAAATCATCCCTGACCCCGCTATCGACATAATCTATCATATCTGTAAAATTCACATTGTATTCTCCATACAATTTTATCCCCAGATTACTTGTTACCAAATACTCAATTCCTCCACCAAATTGAACTTTGGTATGCATGTTTTTATACTTGGAATTAAATCCTATTCCTGTTCCTCCAAAAACAAAAGGGGTAAATACATCATGAGGTAATATGGATAGTTCTAAATTCACATCTAGTGTTGCGTATCCTACATCCAACTTATCTTTATTACCTAGTTTAAAAACATTTGCAGAAGCACTAACATCAAAAGCTGGAGTAAAGAAAAATTTAACAGCACCTCTTCCCATTGGTTTTGCAACTGGATTAGGATAATCGCCCTGCATATAGGTCGCTCCTCCCCCAAGCTCTATCCCGAAGCGCCCTCTTCGCTCTGTTAGGTTTCTGCCATAAAGTTGTGCTAAATCGGCTTCGCTTTTTTCACTTTCATAGCCAGCAACAAAATTATCCACTTGAACTTGTGGAGCATCTACTTCCCAAAGTTTATCTTTAATTCCATCCACTATAAGCCCTTCA